>NZ_JACHYZ010000014.1:0-146560 GCF_014193215.1 Rhizobium sp. BK112 | reverse complement strand
TCCGCTGGAAACCGGTGGCGACGATAGAGAGGATCACGTGCAGAATGCCGACAGATCCCACATCTTCTTCGCTTCGCGGTTAACGTTACAGTACCGGCGAGCCGGTTACTCAACCGATGCTGTTTTGAGGCGCCTTTGACCGGTCCCGGTCATCAGATACCCGCACAGTGAACGTGGCCTCTCCGGGTCCGCCGCCCTTTCATTGCAATCTGTCAGAAACTCGCATATATTTCTGACAGGAGTGATGCCATGCAAAACCTGACGTCTCAGATTCTGGGCTATGCCGAACAAATGCCGGAAGGCTCACCGCTTTCGGCAAAGAGCCTTTTGCATCTCGGAAATCGTGCTGCGGTCGACCAGGCCCTTTCGCGGTTGACCGAGCGCGGAGAGCTCGTCCGGGCTGGTCGTGGCATCTATATGCGGCCCGTCAAAAGTCGCTTTGGCAGCCGGCCGCCGACGGTCGAACAGGCGGTCGAGGCGATTGCGCAGCAGCGCGGCGAGGTCATCGTTTCCCATGGCGCCGCGGCGGCGAATGCCCTGGGATTGACGACACAGGTTCCGGTCCGCTCCGTCTACCTGACATCCGGCCGCAGCCGGACCATGAATCTTGGAAAGCAGAGTGTCGAGCTCAAGCACGTGCCTCGCTGGCAGCTGGCTCTGGCCGACCGGCCGGCGGGCGTGGCGGTCCGGGCGCTTGCATGGCTTGGACCCGAGAAGGCCGAGGAGGCACTATCGAGGATCAAGCGAAAGCTCCCGCCGGCCGAGTTTGGCGAGTTGGTGGCCGCAGCACCGCAGTTCCCGACATGGCTCGCAAGAAGCGTGGGCAGGGCTGCGCATGGCTGACCGTTTTCTGGCACTGTCAAAGGACGACAGCCGTGAGGCCTTGGCTGTCGCAGCCGCCCGCACTGGACGGCCCATTCATCTGCTGGAAAAGGATGTCTGGGTCGTCTGGACCCTCGAGACGCTCTACTCGTCAAAACTTGGCGAGCACCTGGTGTTCAAGGGCGGCACCTCGCCCTCGAAAGCCTATGGCGCCATTCGACGGTTTTCGGAAGACATCGATCTGACTTACGATATCCGGGCTTTGGCTCCCGATCTCGTCGGTGACAATGACGAGGCACTGCCGAAAACCCGCAACGAGGAGAAGCGCTGGACCAGCGAAGTGCGAAAGCGCCTTCCTGTCTGGGTGGGCGAGTCGTTGGAGCCGGTCATTGCCGGGGCAGTGCGCGATCAATCCCTTCCCGCACGGATCCGCATCGAGGGCGATACGCTCTATCTCGACTACGAAGCCGTGAGCAGCGGATCAGGTTATGTCGCACCGAGCGTCATGCTGGAATTCGGAGCACGATCGACCGGTGAGCCCGCCAGCATCCGCGATGTGGGCTGCGATGCCGCGGGTTATGTCGATGGTGTTGAATTCCCGAAGGCAAGCCCCCGCGTCATGCATGCCGAGCGAACATTCTGGGAGAAGGCAACGGCGATCCACGTCTTCTGCCTGCAGGAGCGCCTCCGTGGCGATCGGTTCGCGCGCCACTGGCATGACGTCGTCCGGCTGGACGATGCCGGTTTTGCCGACAAGGCTTTTGCCGACCGGCAGCTTGCCCATGCGGTGGCGAAACACAAATCCATGTTCTTTGCGGAAAAGGCGGCCGACCGCTCACCGATCGACTATGCGGCCGCCGTCAACGGCAATCTGGTTCTGACACCGTCCGGAGATGGTCTCCGCGCGCTCAGTGAGGACTATGCAAAAATGGTCGAGGACGGCCTTCTGCTTGGAGATTCTGAACCGTTTGAGCAACTCATCGAGCGATGCGCGCTCATTCAGGAGCGCGCGAATAAGCACGGCACGACAGAATAGGTCAATCGCGGGCGTCAGCCCCCTCCCCTTGGAGTATCATCGCGAGCGAGTACCAGGGTGAAGCCGTCCCCGGTGCGATCTTTGACGAGGTCAGCATATATAGGTGCGGCGAAGCTCGGTTCATCGAGATCCAGACGGAGGTATTGGCCGTTCCCAGGGACGATTTTCGTCCAGGCTACGCCAATCTCGACTTCACCAACTATGACACGATGTGTCGGAGCGTTGGCATTCGCGGGTGTACTCCAAGGAACGATGCGCACTTCATACGATTGGAGGTCTGTCGTGAAGATCGCGCCTACATACTCGTTCTTGTCGTTCTTCTTGAATTTGCCAATGGTCGTCATGGTCATTCCCCCTTTCGTCTCTCTCAGGCCGCATCGTTGCAGCCTCGATGGCGATCGACCAGTCGAAGGCGACTGCCGACGCACCCGCTTGCGGGCCGTAGCGCAGCGGAGGATGGCGCGAGACCAAATTTCTTGCCTCGCGAGGAATGGGCAAAGCCCAGGGGAAGAAAGTTGGTCCGCGCCATTGCGGCACAGGCGGTCGAGGGGACCGATCTTCGACTAGATCAGCCAATGCAGAGGCCGCCACGAGCGCGCCACATCAGAGATGGTTGGAGGATGACCATAACGACTGCCACATTCCGGGCGACACCGACAGTGGAGTCATCGGCACCCCAAATCAGACAAGCCGAACGAATTGCCATAGTAAAGAATAATGCCTCGCGACACCCGGGGGGGAAGGCTGGTGCTCGGTCGAGAGGTCTGCTCATCTCGAGCCGCTGCGATCGATCGGGGATCAGTGTCGGACACACCAATTCCTTCGATGCGGTGGATGTCGCCAGGTAGTTCGGCACAAGAAAGCAGGATGACGCTGCTCTGATCGCGGATGGAGATTTGCGAAACCGTCTCCTGTCGCTAAAGCTGTATTCTGCGGTGATTCTTCTCGGATCATGGCAGGGGGCTCTGGAGGCGACATGCGAACTGAAATCGAACATATGCGGGAAGCTCTGGCGTCCTACATCGAAGCGACCTACCACCTCTCGAATCCAAAAGTCGTCAATCTTCGCCGGAAGATTTTGCTGAAGGGCGGCATCGCCCAGACGCCGTATATAGAGAGCACCCCCGCCTATGTTGGCGAACGAGCCTTTGAGACGCTCGACCTCAATGCCGGTGTCCGCGCATTTCTAACAAGGATGGCGGCAAAAGAGTCCGATCAAGTTCTTTTTGATCCACCCTATGAACATCAGGCACAGGCGCTTGAAAAGGCAATGTCCGCAAACGCTGGCGGCACCGGGATCGTTGTGACGACCGGCACGGGCTCTGGCAAGACCGAAAGCTTCTTGCTGCCGGTTCTAGCGAGGCTCGCCGACGAGGCTATCCATAGAAGCGATCATTTCTCGACGCGCGCCGTGCGCGCACTGCTGCTCTATCCGATGAACGCGCTGGTCAATGACCAGCTAGGGCGGCTGCGCACGCTGTTCGGCTCAAGTGCGGTGCAAAAATGGTTTACTGACGTCGCCGGCCGCCCGGCAAAGTTTGGGCGCTACACTGGCCGTACGCTCTACCCCGGTACTCGCGACGGTGATCGCGATCGCAAACGGTTGAAGACGCTCGAATACTATTTGAAGATCGAGGACGGGGCCCGCGCAGGCAACACCAAAGACCAAGCTCTCGTGAACGTGCTCAAAGAGAAGGGGCGATGGCCGGCCAAGCCGGACAGTTTCCTCGGGGCATTCGATGGCCTGCGCAAATGGTACGGCAAGTCGGGTGACCACTGGGAGACCAAAAGCGGCGATCCCCTGCGCGCCAACGAGCGAACCGCAGATCCAGAACTACTGACCCGGCACGAGATCCAAGAATCCAGTCCCGACCTCCTGATCACCAACTATTCGATGCTGGAGTACATGCTTCTGCGTCCAATCGAGCGAAAGATCTTTACCGATACGCGCGCCTTTTTCGAAACCCATCCGGATGAGAAATTCTTTCTCATCCTCGACGAGGCACATCTCTATCGCGGTGCGAACGGCACGGAGGTCGCTTACCTGATCCGCCGCTTGCTCGATCGCCTCGGACTGCCGGCCTCCCGTGTGGTGTTCATCGCGACAAGTGCTTCGTTCTCCGATGGCGAAGCCGCGGCCGAGTTCGTCGCCGGTCTTTCCGGGCTTGAGAAGGATCGCATTCAAACCCTTCGCGGCGACAAGCGTCCGTTCGAGCCGGCCGGCGACGGCTCGATCGAATTCGCGACCGCCCTCGCCGCCGTCCCTCTCACTCTGCTCCAGTCTTCGTCTCCAACTGATCGTTCACGGGTGCTCGTCCCGCTTGCGGCTCGTAGCAAGGCCCCGGAGACACACCCCGTAACACTGACCCGAAAAGACAACGGTTCCACCGATATTACTGTGACAGTACACGGGCTTGATGACTCTGGCGCCGAAGCGGAAGAGCGAGTTGTCGTGCAGAGCGGCGCCACTGTTGCGACCCGTCAGAGGTTCCGCATCGTCGATGATGTCCGCACGGATGCTGGAAGCGTATACTTTGCGCGCGCCTACAGCCTTGGCAGTGCGACGTCTGACAAATGCGACTGGGTCGAAGATGACCTGCCCGCCGCGCTTGCCGCAATTCTGGATGGATCACAAGCGTTGGCGCGTCTTCGCAACATCACATCAGGTGCGTCGTCGCCCACCGATCCGATCGAATCCCCCGGAGCAGCCTGGGCATTCACCGCTCTACCCAATGCGCTATTCCCGTCTGTTTCACTCGATACTGCCACATCCGCAGTCGACGCGTTATTGGAACTGGCGTCAATCGCCAAAACGACGCCGAAAGCCGCACCACTGCTTCCGGCCCGAGTCCATATGCTATTTAGAGGTCTGCCCGGGTTGTGGGCATGCGCCAACCCCGATTGCGACCAGATTTCAGCGGATGAACGTGGTGGGCCCACCGGCGCGCTTTATGCCGAGGCCCGCCAGAACTGTGGCTGTGGCTCGCAGGTCTACGAACTCCATAGTTGCCGAGATTGCGGCTTGGCGGTCGCGCGGGCAAACATTGGAGCGCCGACCGGAATCGAGCATCTCTGGCAGGATAATGGCCGCGCCTATGCTGGCGACACTGACGCTATACAACCCATCCATATGTGCCTTGAGGATCCGCTTCCGCAAAAGCCCGGAATGGTTCGGCCAGTCTACTTGGATCTGGCATCTGGGCGCATCGATGGAAGGGGTATCTTTTGTCGCGAAGTCTGGCTGCCTCCCCTGAAAAGCGCGACCCTGTTTGACGAATGCCCAAGGTGCGAAGCTGCCTGCGGCGATACCGCGCCCGGTGGCATATCGAATCTACAGACCAAGGGTGAGCAGCCATTTAAGGAATTGGTGACCGTTCAGGTGCTTGAACAGCCTCCTCGGCCAGAAAGTCATGCTCCGCTAAAGGGTCGCAAGGCGCTCGTCTTCTCCGATGGGCGGCAGACGGCGTCGCGGCTCGCCGGAGACATGAAGACTTTCTCATTCCGTGACAGCTTGCGGCCGCTTTTGCTCGTTGGAATGAGTGCCTTGCGACATCCCATCTACCGCCCCTCCCTGAATGACGCGCCGCTTGCAGTCGCGCTCGGCGCCGCAAAATTCGGTGTGCGGCTGCGACCTCTTGGCGACGATGAAGGTCTTATGGATCGTGCCGGTCAAATGGCTATCGATCTCATCAACAACCCGGATGCGGAAAGTGACGACTTCCGCGGCCTCACGGCACAGACGTCTGAAGGCGCGCCGCTGTCGGTGTTTCAGAGCATATACGCGGTCCTGCAGGATGATCATACCGGTCTCTTCCCGCTCGCCCTTGCGACCCTGCGTCCCAAGCTTACCAAGACCGAACAGCAGAAACTGACGGACGAGCTCAAACTGCCTGTTGTTGCTGGTTTGGCCCCAGACGAGGTAAGGTCGTCATTAATTGAACTGTGGTTGTGGCAAGCGATGCGAAAGCACGCGATCAAACTCCAGGCCACACCCTCCAATATCGATGCCGCGAAGGGATCGCAGGGAATCCGGCTTTGGAACGGCAAGTTCAGCCAGGTTGTTTCCAAAGCGCTCGAGAACCGCGGACTCAAGGCCTGGGTCAAGAGTGATTTTCTGACAGGGTGCGAGCCCGTCCTTCGTGGAGTCTTTAGCCCAGGTGAGACGGGCGATTTTCATGTGCATGGCAACAGAGTGGCACTCGAACCCGGCGATAGCGCGCAATGGCTTCGCTGTGAACGTTGTACGAAAGTGTCACCCGGAAATGCCTTGTTGGGGCCGGCGTGCGGATATTGCGGCGGTATTGCCAAACCTATCGACCCGTTGCACGATCCCGTTTTCCGTAGTCGCAAGGCTTTTTATCGGAACTTATGGGAACGGCTCACCGATCCAAACGATACCTATGTGCCCCATCAGTTGATTGCTGAGGAGCATTCGGCCGCGCTGAACGACAGTGGACTGGCCAATGCCTTGTCACGCAATGAAGCGTATGAACTGCGCTTCCAGGACATACCCATCGAGCAGGACGGCAGAATCGGCTCGCCGATCGATATCTTGAGTTGCACGACGACGATGGAGGTCGGTATCGACATTGGCGGCTTGACTGCCGTTGCCTTGCGTAACGTCCCGCCGGGGCGGGCCAATTATCAGCAACGTGCCGGCCGAGCCGGCCGTCGTGGTGCTGGTCTGTCGACGGTCGTCATGTTCTGCGGCGCCGACAGCCACGACCAGAGCTTCTTTCGTGACCCGGCCCCAATCGTTGCCGGCCCGGCCCCCGATCCAATTCTCAATCTCGACAATCCGGTCATCGCCCGACGACAAGCTCTCGCCTATCTGATCGGCCGCTTCCAACAGGAGCGTATCGACAGCGTCGGTGGAAGTGCCGACGTCTTCTCGTCCCTGGGTAGCGTCTCCGACTTCATGAATGGCGCCGCTGACGTCTTCTCGCTCGCGGGCTTCGAAGAATGGCTCGTCGAATGCCGCGATGAACTTCGAAGTGATATCGAGCGAATGTTTACGGTCAACTGCCCAGCCCTCGATACCGATGACCTGCTGGACGGTTTCGCCGGTTCGCTCAAGCATGCACTCACCCAACCAAAGGACGCAGAACCCCCGGCACAGGCCAAAAAGCCAAGTGACGCTGATGATGTTGAGGATGAGGTCATAGAAGATGCCGACGATGAGGAGCACGGTGTTGTCGATAGTGGAAAACTGCTCGATCGTCTGTTCGATGTAGGCCTTCTTCCCAAATATGCATTCCCCACTGACGTGGCGACCTTCAGTGTCTTTGAAAACGACACCGATCCGTGGAACCCGAAGCGGCGGTACTCACCCCAACTCGGTCTTAACGCAGCACTCAGTCAATATGCGCCCGGACATGAGGTCTATGTCGACAGTCAGCGTTATATCTCGCTTGGTCTCTATTCCGAGTATGAAGATGATCGTTTTGAAGCGTACCGAAACCGCCGCCTCTATTATCAATGCCGGGTCTGCAACTATGCTGATTTGAGGGATCCCAAGGCGGGCTATGTTGACGAGACCCGGGACTGCCCGGCTTGCGCAAGCCGGGGAGCGCTTGGGCCAGCTCGTCGCTGGGTGCGTCCGACGGGTTTTTCGCACCCCCCGACAATCACGGCGCTTCCACCCGATTTTGATGCCGGCACCCGGCTTCGCCCCACGCGCGCGACTCTCGATTCGCTTCAATTTGCACCCGAAGCACGCATTGGCGGTGAAATCTGGCCAATCGGAACCGGCTGGGAGGCCTGGGGCGATAGCAAAACCCTTGTCGTCACCAATCGTGGAACGCTGAGTGCGACAGATTACGGCTTCAATTACTGCAACAAATGCGGCCGCATAGAACCTGCCGATTTCGATCCGGCACTACGCCGCCTGCGCAGTGGCCAATCGCATCCGCGCCCTCGGCCCAACCGCTCCAAGGAAAGCGTCGAGTGCGACGGCAACCCCACGAAAATCGTGCTCGGAAACGAATACGATACTGATGTCGCCGTTTTTCGATTGGGGCTCCCATTAGATTGGGCTCTTCAGCCAGATCGACCGTCGACCACGATCGCAGCGCGGTCCGCCGTCGAGGCACTGCGGCGCGCCGCGTGCAGATTGGAGGACCTCGAGCCAAATGATATCGACGGTGATTTCCGTTTCGCGCCGGGTGACAGTGCACGCCAATATATCGACCTCTATCTCTATGACCAGGCTGCAGGCGGCGCCGGTTTCGTCAAAGCGGCGTCGCGCGATCCCCAACGCCTCGTCAAGGAGGCACTTCAATTGCTGGACAGTTGCAACTGCGACGACAGCTGTTACCAGTGCCTGCGATCGTACAAGAACCGCTACGAACACGACCTGTTTGATCGGCGGATCGGCGCCGACCTCCTTCGCGCCGCCTTCAAGGGCGCTCCGCTCTCAATCGATCCCGACCGCGAAGATCTCGCGCTCGACCGTCTCGAGGCAGATTTGACGGAAAGCGGTGCCACGATAACACGCACCAGCGGAGGGCTAATCAGAGACAGTGGCGAGGTCATTTGCCTTGCCCATCCCTTTGTCGAGAAACAGCCCGGTTCAACAAGAGGCAGGGCGCTTTCAAATGATAAGGATGCGATCGCAGTCGACATATTGTTGGTGCTGCGCGCATTGCCGATCGCGACAAGCGTCGCGCTCGCCGTCCCGAACGTCGATCGCAATGCGGGCCTCAGACCAGATCCCGCGGGCGTTCCGGAGATATCCGCCCAAGCTGCAAGCGTGGGCGACGTCACGCCAACCCAAACGGCGGCACGGTTTGCCGTGAGCGGCAGCGAGGCCGGCGACTTCCTGTTTCGACTCAACGCCAACGTGTTGAGCGGTAAAAAGGGTGACGGCAATGCCCCCGTGTCAAAGGGAGCAATGTGCCTGTTCCGGCCGCATGGCGGCGTCGCCGACAAGACCACCGAAAAAACCGACGTCTTCCTGCTTAGGCGCACCGATGGAAAGGTCTTCGGGGCAACCGGCGAGGCTTGGACAGTCGGGCTCTTGCAGTCGGTGTCCGGCGACGGCACCCGAATTCGTTATCGCCCTGCCTCGCAGTTCATGGAATGCGCCAGCGAACTGGTCCAGCCTGCGGACAAGGTAGTACCCGTGGCCCTGTTCGTTAAGGCGGTGACCTGATGGCGCAATTTATCCCGGCGATTGACCCCGAGACAATGGAGTTCGGATCTGAGGCAGACCTCGCACGCGCGATGCTCAACCAACTTGGGCCGGGCTATCTGGTCATGCATTCCCTTCCTTGGGTGTTTCCGGCTCGCGACGATATCGACGCGCCGGCACGTGAGGGCGAGGCGGATTTTCTCATCCTTCACCGCCAGTTCGGATTGTTGATACTGGAAGTAAAGGGCGGTGAGATCGCCCTGAAGGGGCGAACCTGGGTCCGTTGGGTCAAAACCGGTCCAAAGGAGATCAAGGACCCCGTCAGGCAGGCACGCCGAAGCCTCTGGGCGCTCAAAAAACGCCTTACCCTGATATGCGGCAAAGCCGTCGCCGATCGCACGGTGATCTCCGTCGGGGTGGCCTTTCCGCATTGCTTGTACAAGGATCACCCTCCAAGCGATCTTCCGCCGGAAGCTATCCTCACAATGGACGACCTTCCGAACCTCGAGCCCGCGGTCGTTCGGGCCTACAAAGCTGGCGGCGGCGGCAAACACGAGTTGTCGGTGCAGGAGTTCGATGCGGTGCGACGGGCGCTCGCCCCTGAATTCCGGGTCTACGAGCCGCTGCGTGTCAGCGTCGACAACGCCGCCGAGACTTTGGCCCGGTTGACCCGGCAGCAGTTGCAGGTGTTGCGCGCATTCGATGCCAATCCACGTTCGATCGTCGAAGGCGTGGCGGGTTCGGGCAAAACATTGCTGGCCATGCAACGCGCAAGATCGTTCGCGAAAGTCCGCAAGGCTGTGCTGTTCACATGTTTTAACAGCGAACTCGCCAAATGGATCCGGGAGGAAATGGGCGACGATCTGGTCGAAAACGGTGGCAAGATCACCGTCCAGAATTTTCATCGGCTTGCCTCCGACCTATGCAAACAGGCCGACATCGAGTTCATCGCAAATGCTGCCGATCCCGCACGATGGTGGGACGAGAAAGCGCCCGACCTCCTAGCGGAAGCCGCCATGGAACTCTATGGCGACGGTCCGCCGTTCGACGCCCTTGTGGTCGATGAAGCGCAAGATTTTTCCCCTGGGTGGTGGGACGCACTGGACTATCTTTGCGATCGCGGAGATCCAGTCTGGGCTTTTCTCGACAAGGCGCAGAGCCTGCGACGCGAGCCGGTCGAGCCACCGCTTGAAGGTGCATTTCGTGTCACGCTTGATGTCAACTGCCGCAATACTCGACGTATCGTCGCCTGTGCCAACAGCGCAACCAACATCGACAGCGAGCCTTTCGACCTCGCGCCACTCGGGCGACCGCCGAAGCTCATTGTCCCACAGTCGCCCGCAGCGATCAGCGGCCTGGTCCAGCAAGAACTGCGCTCACTGCTCACCGACCAACGGCTGGAGCCGCGACAGATCGCAATCCTGGGCCCGACGAGCAAAAGCAAGGGGCCGCTGGCCAACGTTGCAGCGATTGACGGATCCCCGTTGGTCGATGATGCCAGCGCATGGCGTGAAGGAAAGGGTGTGCTGGTGACGACCGCGCGCAGCTTCAAAGGCCTTGAAGCGGACGTGGTCATTCTCTGCGATTTTTCCGGACTCGGCAATTTATTCACGGTCAGCGATCTTTATGTTGCCCTGACGCGTGCCCGGTCGCACCTGATTATTGTTGCCCATGATCGTGCGGCAAAAGAGAGCCTCGATGCTGCACTGGCAGCTGCGGTCGCCGTCGGTGAGCAGGAATGAGTGGGGGTGAAGCATGGGCGCGCGCGATCGCATTTGCCGCCGACAGTGACGGCAGCCCGACGCTCGACACCATTGTTGCCCATGTCCGCGACGCTATCTTCGAGGCAGGTTTTATCAGCCGAAGCCGAATCACAACCGGGCTGAGGGAAGCCTATCGTCCGCTTGAGGTGAATGAATCTTTGCTGCGAGACCGAATAGATGCAGCGTTGAACTTGCTGCTCGCGAGTGGTGACGTCGATGAATTTTCCACTGGCGCCGGCCGTGGTTATGGTGGAACGCCACCTCGTCTGGTGCATTGGGGCGGCGAGACGGCTGCACTTCTGGGCGTTAACACGCACGGTTCGGGCGTGGTTCGACATCTGCCTGCCGACGCACCAGACGGAGAGACGGCAGTAAAGATTTCCCTGTCCGACGAACTGGGCCGGCCCGAATGGCGAAATGCTCTGGTCGAGTTGGGTGGTATGGATGCTCCCGATGACGATGCCCGCGCTCTGTATTTCTACGCACAGGCCTTGTCCGCAAGTGGAGAACGTTACTCGCTCGACGAGCCGAATGCCGTTGCGGTCGTCAGCGGACGCGGAGAGTTTTTCGGTCGAGCCGACCCGGCACCGTCTGGGCGTTGGCAGCGCGTTGATAGAAAAGGTTGCTTCCCCGCAGCAATCCGCAGCGGCTACTCGCACAAGAGCGTTGTTCTCAACATCGCCGGCGTCGATACGCGGCTCTGGCAACCACCGTCTCGCGATGTATGGCGGTGGATCGTTGTTGGACAAACTCTCGCCCTTGGTGATCCGGTGTTTCGCTACGATCCGTCGAGGCAAATCCTCGACTTTCTAACGCCCCCGCCTAAACAGGCTGAACGCGTTGCTCTGATCACCGGGCGGCAGGAAGGAACCTGGTCATGGAAACTGGAACCAACCGCCTTCGCTGAGTTAGCTGCGATTATGGGCTCTCCAAAATAGGCGCTTTCGGAACCACCCAGAAAAGCTTCATATTCGTGAGTTTCGCCACTCCCCGCAAAGATCCTTCAATGGATTGAAGTCGAGAAAGCCGCTCCTGCCAAGCACGGTCAGCGAGAGCCAAGGCCAACTCGGCACCGCGCACTGCCGCTCTGTTGAACTCAAGCTTGGCGTCGAGCGCTGAGGCCGCTTTTATTTCAGCGCGCGCCGCTTCTGCCAAATTCTCGGCATCGGCTTTGGCTGCGAAGATACGTTTTTCAACCGCTCGTCGGATCGCCAGCGTGGCATGGCCAAGGCTGGCGCTGGCACGCTTGTTAAGTTCATTCAACGCGGCTGTACGGGCAGCGCGCAGTTTGACGTCAGGCAGGCTTGATCGTCGCTTGGCAAGCTGGCGTGCACATTTTCCGTCATGGGTCGGATCGAAAACCGCTGGACCAGCCTCGGCGGTGACCATGTCATTACCGGCATCGGCCAACGTCACGAAAAACATTTCGGGTGGGGCAAGATCGATCATCCAGCGCCGATCGGCCTGAAACTGAGCGAGCGCGGTCTTCGTGCAGGCTTCGCGCGCGTCCTGTTCCGGTTTTGATGCCTGATCGTCGGAGCCGCCGACAATCGCCTTTGCATCGAAGCCCAGCGCATCACGCAGGTCAAGCTCACTGGTCGCGACGAGCAACCTGCGATCAGCCCACTGCAGTATTGGATGGCCGGCCGGATACTCTACAACGAATTCGGTGCTGATATCGGTCACCGGCGCCTGCTTTTCGAACGCAGTTATTGTGCCGTCGTGGAGACCGCAGCCGTGATCGAAGAAGTGGAGCCGACGTTTAGCGTTGTCGCTTTGGGTGACATTGGTGCGGGGCGGGCATTCGATCGCCGTTCGCCGGGTGATGAAGGCTTGGCGGTGCCAACTGTTGCGTGTGTCGAGGTCCGGTATGGTGACAGTATCCACACTAGGCCTCGACTTGTACCACATCGTCTTGAAGCGCTGCTCGCCGTCTTGGCCATTGCGAACGTCTAGGAAATCTTCGCGTGAAAGCCTGATCATCGCTTCTGCGGCTCTCTCCCTGGCTTCGAACCAGTTCCAGCGATCGCCGTCGCCCGATACGATCGGTCCCGCATAGCCTCTTTCGCGAAACCGTGCTTCGCATCGGGCAGCGATCTCGGTTCGTGGCGAAGGTGGCAAGGACGTCGCTTCCAGCCATTCGTCATAAGCTGCGCCAAGTGATCTGGCTTGTTTGGCTGCATCGCCCCAGCTGGCGCCGGCGACCCCGGCAGCTGCCGCGGCAATTGCGCCGCTGATCTCCTCCCATTCGGATTCGTCAAAGACCTCGCTGCGCAGAAATACGCCGGTTCCCTCCAGTACGGTCAGAATATTGCATTCGATCGAGTTCTCGACAACGATCGGCGTTATCGCAATTCGACGATTGGCCGGAAGCCCTTTCGTACCGAGCCGATCGATGCGACCGATCCATTGCTGAATGTCGGGGGGTGACCAAGGCAGAGCAAAAAAGATGATCTCGTCGGCGAACTGCAGATTGTGGCCTTCACGTGCAGCGTCCGCGGCGACAAGGATCTTGGCCTCGCCGCCGATGAAGTCATCGAGCGCTTCCTTGAGGAACGCAACCTGCATCTCCAATTCTTCCGCCGCGCCGACACTACGCCGCTTCTTGGCAACCCTCATGTCGGTGAGCTTTTCTATCGCATCGCGGAGATAGTCCGTGGTCGGATTATCCTCTGCGACCACAACAGCGCGGCCCTTGCTGTTCTTGGCGTGGAAAATGCGCAAGTGATCAATGAGTGCGTCGAGCTTTGAGTCCCCGGGTTCACTTCGCAAGCAGCCGTCGATTTGGCTCCAGGCCGCCTGAAGTTCGGGTGTGCTTCGCCGCAAGGTACTCAAGCGTTCGCGAAGAGATTGGGGACTCCGCCCAGCGACTTGCAAAAGCGCCTCACGTCGAATGTCCAAATTGCTGGTTCGGGCCGCCTCGAGGTAGGCTCGCGTTGCGCGAGCCCGCTCTATATCGCCGTCGGTTGGCGAGAGCCTGATCGGTTGGTAATTCCGCTTTGGAAGAGCGTTGGGATAGTCGGTTCGCGCGGTGCGGATCAGTCGGCGATATAGGCCGAAGCTCTCTTCCACCGCGCGTCGTTTGCTTGCCTCTTGGAGATCATGGCTGAAGCGGTGGGTCGCCTTTGTCTCGCGCTCCGTCAGGACCTTCAAGATGTCAGTGTCCTCGGCACGGGCTATGCGCTCCGCCTCCGGTTCGAGAAGCGCCATCAGTTCACGGCGGGTGCGGGCCTGATGCAGGGCCGGTGTCGCGGTCATGGCGATAACGTTTGGAATGGTCCGAGCCGCAACGATCAGCGCCTCGCGTACTTGCACCTGAAGTCTCGTGAATTCGTCGACCAGCAGGAGGTCGATGCGATCGGCGACGATGCGTCCGCCCGCGACAATCCGGCTCGGACGGATGAGTCGCAACACAAGATTGCCGTGGCTTGCTTCGTCGTCGCCGCTTTCAAGCGCTAGGACATGACCTCGGCTGAGCAGTTCCTCTTCCCACTGCGACACGAGATCGTCGGGCACCACCAGCGCGGCGTTGAGGCGGCGGGGGCTTTGCGCCGCAAGAGCGCGCATCACCATAATCGCCTGAATGGTCTTGCCGAGGCCGACTTCGTCCGCGAGTAGCCAACGGCAAGCGGTGCCTGTTACCATCCTATGCACGCTGTCAATCTGGTGAGTGTAGGCGAAGGCACCAACCCCGAGTGCCCCTAGCAATGCCTGGTCTCGGTCTATGCGTCGAGCTTCGGCCTGCAGGCCTAGAAGAACGCGGTGAAAATCGCTCATGGGATCCCCGTCGCCAAGGTCGGTCCAACGCGCAGTGCCGCATAACGTGTCGCACGCGAGACGAAGGGATCATTGGCAAGGATACGGATGGCGGTATCGACATCATCGCATGCGGCAGGCGAAAGCCAAAGTTGAAGCGCTCCGGCCGCGACTTCGGGTGACAACTGTCCCCGTGGTAACGCAAAATTCTTGGTCCAAGCGGCGAGATCTTCGGCGAGTTCACTAATACTCAAATTGGCATAATTTCTGCGGCTGAGCGCGCGGCCGCCTTCGCTCGGCGCGATTTGGCGCGCCAGAGCAGTTCGACGGATCGTACGCAGCGCTGTGTTGGCCGCCTTTTCCCAATCCTCGGGCGGCGCGCCAAAGTCGAAATCATCTTCCACGTCGAGCAATGCACCGGCGGAATGCAAGACGGTGATTGCTTCCGAGAAAGCGAGATTCAAGGCGTCGTCCATTGCACCATCGCGCGGCACCATGCTGCCGATTGGCCAATCCGGGTCGAGATCGCGTGCGTGTTTGACGAATGCCTCGGCGAAGATTGCGACCTGCTGAGCGGTCGCTTGGCTTGGTACTAATGCGAGGCCGCAGTCCAGCAGAGATAGCCAAAGTGCTTCGTGAGGATCAGTCGGGCTCCTCCTGCTCGCCTGCTCGGCCAAAGACCACGCACGGCCACACAAGTCGATAACAAGCGGCTCCTCGAACTGACGGACGATGCTACCCTTTGCTCCGATCGCGGGCAAGGTTGTGCAAAGCGCTCTCGCCCAGGCTACACGGGCTCTGGCGATATCACAGACCCCTCTTCCACGATCAAACATGCGGCGCGACCCGATGTCGTCGC
Organism: Rhizobium sp. BK112; assembly: GCF_014193215.1. NCBI lineage: Bacteria > Pseudomonadati > Pseudomonadota > Alphaproteobacteria > Hyphomicrobiales > Rhizobiaceae > Rhizobium > Rhizobium sp. BK112. The sequence goes on along the minus strand of NZ_JACHYZ010000014.1, from coordinate 131,192 downwards.
CAAAGTTTGCGGCGACATCGCCGTAGTCGAAAACATCGGACATGAAGAGGCGCACCGGGTCGGCGATTCGGCCATCCGAGAACAGAAGGCCATAGGCTTTCACCCCCCGACCTGGGACCGAAACGGAAGACGCTGTCGAGAAGCGATGAGGCGCCTGGGCGCTTGCTTCGACAAGCGATGTCTCGGTCTGAGCGCCGACAAGTCTCGGCGTCTCGTTATCCCACACAACCGCCGCGGCTGGACGGGCAAGTTTAATGTCAATGATCTGCGTTCGGCCGATCTGGATTCTCAGCAGTCCTCGACCTGTCTCGAGCAGCGCGGTCCTGACTTTGTCGGCATAAAGCGTGCCTAAGATTTTCGATGTTGCCGGCAGCGTCAGCGGCAGAAAAGGAACGATATCTCGCCCTCGCGCGATAAGGCGGCCATCAATCTCAAGGTCGACGCTGATCTTGACGTCGACAAGCGGCAGGCGACTCTCGACCCGCAATTGCAGGCGCTGTTCTATCAACGCTTCAAAGGCACTATCGCGTTCGAACAGCACCACATCGAGGACGTCGCTTTCCATCGGCGGAGACGCCTCTGTCCTCACTGCAGGGCGGCCTGCTTCTCCAGACACTGCGGAGATCCAGCCCTTTGCAGGCAGGCTCTGCGGAACCGCCTCCGCAACCTCGCCCTGTCGATAGAAAAGAAATGGTCGGTCCGCCCGCACGACCCCCTGTGGGGCGAAGATTGCGTCACTCGGATGACGTGCGAGATCCGCCCTGCTCTGCGACGAGAAGAGCCCTTCGCGGGTCAAAATCGAGCGGACATCTGCATCGGCAAGATCTGCTTCGAAGAAGTGATAGCCAGCCGTCGTCCCGATTGTCTTCAACCCAAGATGCGACCCACCGTCGGCCTTGGCGCCGACCCACACCAGGCCCGTATTGCCTCTCAACGTTCCAAAGTGCTGTTCGGCAGACTTTTGCTCGTCATCGACGTCAAACAGTAGATTGGCGCCCCAGTCGATAGAGCGACCGGCAAGTGCGAGCGCAATATCACTGCCCGCACCGAAGATTTCAGACGCCTCGGGATAGGCGGGATCTTCGCTGCTAGGGACTGTCGAAGTGGATATTGCAAATGGGCCCCCGCTCAGAGCGTTGTCAGGGTGCAGGAAGTTTCCAGCACCCCAAAGCCTGGGGCGCCAGCCTGCAGATCGGGCGATGCTTCGCGCGTCATCATATAGGGCCTGCGGCAATGGCGGCCAACTCGCGAAAAGACGAAGACCCGCCGCGTCGCGCGACAGCGAAAGCCGGCCGAAAGTTGAGTCACCGCTCATGGCAGGTTTGGCGGCTCTCGCGCGCAAGCGCGCCGCTCTTGCGGCGAAGAACGTCTCTGGATCAACGGCCATCGCGTCGCGGAGCCGCGTGTAGCTTCGCTGCGGTACGGTCAATCCTCGGTTTTCAGTCAGCAAGGCGGTGAGCACGCGTGCGGTCGGAGCCTCGAACCGCAACCAGTCCGAAAGGCGAGCGCCCTCTGCGGCACCAGCCCAGGCGCGCAGCGTCGGAAAGTTGACACTCCGTCCCTGCCCTGGAAGGGCCGCAACGGGTGCGCGCGCGATCAGTCTGCTGACCGGGCCGACGAGATCGATCGGCAGCAAGGCATTTGCGATCGGCCAGGCGATAATGGAGAAGTGCATGGTAAAAGCACTGTCGGTCGGTCTCGAAAGGTCGTAGCGCAAGGCTTCAGCCTTGAACGCATCGCCGATACGTTGACGTTGCGCCATCGTGATTGGAAGACCGAGAGCGTCGCTCAACTTCGCCCAGAACACCGTTCCAACGCCTTCGAAGCGAAAGCCGATTTCGACAGCGACCGCGCAGATGAACAGCGGCGCACGTTTGATGAGTTCATCCAGATCGAGCGAGGCTGCGATCGGAAATAGGCTTTCAAAAGCATCGGGCCAAAGCCCCACATCGTCGACCGCCTCAACCAGCGCGACGCTTGCGACCTTCTTCTTGTTCAAAGCAACGATCGCAGCCTTCAACTGACGCTCGAAGCCGTCGATCTCCCCTAGATCAAACATCCCCGGCCGATCTGAATACAGTCACCCCGCGTGTATAAGTTGGTCAATCAATAGTGGTACTTCGGCCTTGCGCCAAGTGGCTAAAGCTCTATTCAGTGTTTAAGCCCACAAATAGGGGTAGTTGTCCGTCCGCGTCCGCGTAAAGGCTGGCTCGGACGCTTGACGGCCCGAGACTAGCCAATGCGTCAAGCGTCTCGCGACGCAGCGCTCGTTTGCTGACCCATCGCCGACGCCAGGCGTCCCCGATCGTCTCACAGGTTGGGGCTTCGAAATGTGATGGCCCGACACCGAGCAGGGCCGACCGGGCTCCTGGACTGAGTTCGCAGCCGTAAAAAATCCTTGGTGTCGCGTGATGAAGAATGGCATCGCTCTTCAGTCCCAGAGCATCGAGCCCCTCGCGAATCTGACGGAGCCTCGGACTGGTGCCTTCACCGAAGCGATTGTTGACCCGACGAGCGTCGTGACGCGCGAGAGCCATGCTGCGCAGCGCCTGCGCGGTTTCCCCTCCCAAATGCAACGTCCCGAATCCGCCCGTCAAGCTCTTACCGATCGCGCCCCATTTAAGGTCATGTGGCAAGCCTGGGTGATCTTGAGCCCGAAGAGCCAGCCGATTGTACTGGCTCGAACCAACGCCATAGAGGCTTGTCGTTGTAAGAATGCGCAGGTCGGCCGGTTTTGAAATAACTCTGCCGGCCATTTGTGAAGCGATGACACTGGTCTGACCGCTGTAACGTCTCTGATAAGCGTCTCTGATTTCCTTGGACGTCAGGACGAGCGCTACCAGTTTTCCGCCAAGCAATTCATTATAGGGATGGACTGCGCCGCAGATGCTGACATCGGACACCTCACTCGAGAGCCCGGCTTTGCGGAACTCGGCCAGAGCAATGTCGATCGCTTTTTGCCCGCTTCGTGTTGAGAACAGTTGGTCGAGCGCTGTCTCCGGATTCCGGGAAAGCCCCGCACCGCGGAACATGCCCTTGGCGAACAGCAATTGGGCCAACGTCTCAGCGCGTTTGCGGACGAAGAGAAGGTCCTCTGAGGCGGCGCGCCAATCTGAATCCGGATGTGCGCTCTTGAGAGTGCCGCGATGTGGGCGCACCTGCCCGCCCGCTTCCCTGTGGGATTCGTAATGCTCGCGCAACTGCTGGTCTCGCGCGAACGCCGCGCCGGCCGCCCTCTGCTCAAGCCTGAGGGCAACGGTCTCGGTGGGATCCGCAATTTCTTCCGTGGTTGCAAGGTCGTCCCAGCGAACGGAAGAGATCGACGCGTCGATGCGGTGGATTAGCGCAGCCGCGAAATCTGACGGCTTCCAAATGCCCGATCGTACCCTCTCCTCGGCGGAATCGCGGAGCCATCCGATCCATTGATCCCGGGCAGTGAGCCGCATGACAGGGCTGGCAAGCATGGCTATGCCCATGATTGGTCGACGGGGTCGAGCCGCATTGCGAATGAGAACGAGCATTTGTCGCCCTGGTATCGCCCTGTATTCGTGCGCCCATGTATGTCGGAAATACCGCCAGATATCGATCAGAGCCAGGCCGGTATCTGGACATTTGGCTCCGGCTTCCGCGATTTCGACAACTGGATCGATGATGCGTTTCAAAGCGGCTTCTCGCTCGCCGTCCGCAAGTTTCTCGATAGCCTTGAGTTCGCGCGCGAGCGCGGCGCCATCATCGATCAGATCCGCCACGCAACTCTTTATACCGCCGCGGTGGGCTCGGCGCTCCATCCGGCCCAGGAACTGCACGACCGACGGTTCTTGCAACTGGCGCATGCGTGCTGTCTGAAGCGCACCCCGCACCCGTTCCTTAACGTCTTCGATGCTTTGGTGACCGCTCCGCGAGATTCCTGGCGGCTCGAAGGTGATACGATCGGAATCGACCGACACGCGCCAACCCTGCTCGCACAAATCCGCGACGAGAAGGCAAATTGCCCGTAGCTTTATGCTGTCGCCGTCGTCGACATATCTGCGCGCGAGCGAGCGCAGTTCGTCGGCAAAGCTCCGCGGCATACCGGATCCGAGGTTCAGCAAGTCATGAAGTTGCTTGCGTTCGCCTGCAGCGAGGAAGGGGGAAAACGCCCGTGATCGGCCAGGACCAAATAGCTCGTCGTCGGTACTCACTGTCACCCCAGAATCATGCAGGCCGCGTTGCTGCGGCCCGTTAGCTATCTCAAAAAAATCGATCTGAGGCTAGCTCGTTTCATCGGTCCAGTCGAGTTGTCCCACATCCTGCTCCTCCCCAACTCTCAAATGTGTTGCGAGCATTCCTAGCGCAGCTTCAAGCCGGTTCGACCAGGAAACAAGTTGCTGGCGACTTCTTTCCCTGGCGTCTTCCGGTTCGGCCAACATAACATCGCCCAAGGAAAACAATAGGATTTCCAGCGAAGACCTCAATTCGGGCGTGGATACCGGCCCATCGTATAGCTCTTCGTAGAAGCGGTGAGCGGTGTTCAGGTATAGAACCCGCGCGCCAGCGTGCCGAGTGACACGGAAGAAGGGATGACGCGGCGCCTTTTCGAACTCGACTCGGTATGGGGAAACCCGCAGCGCAAAATCCCATTGGGGGTTCGAACCAGGTTCGGCCATGGCGCTGGCGACACTCATGGCGCGTTCGGATAGACGCTGCCTCCCTTCGCGTGGCGTCAGGGCCTCGAGACGCCGTGCGACCTTGGCGTCCTTGACTTTGCTCCGAAGCTGCTCGATTGCCTTGGGCAGACCGGCCTGGCGAAGCAAATCCCAGATACACGCGGATATGGTTACCTGCTGTTTGGATGTCGTGACGCCGAACATCTCATCCAATGTCGCGGAAAACTCAACCTCGACCTTGATGTAGCGGTCGTTGTTGATGAAAGTCGTCCATGGCGTTCGGGTCTGAACGTCAATCAGCCGGCCATTGCGGCTGAAAAGCAGCCCATGATATTCCTTCAGTATAGAAAAACGGGCGTTCGCGTTGAGACCAACGGCATCCCGTTCTTTGTCGACAGAACCGAAACTTGGCGGCAGCCAAGCATAGCGCAACACAATTGCGCCTTGATAAGTTCCGCTCTCTGGCTCGCGCACCTCTATTCGAACAGGATCAAATGGGTGCGCGCGCTCGTTGTCAAGATCATGAAGATGAAAACCGGGCGTCAGAAATAGTGGGTCGATAGGATCGACGTAAATTCCATCGACGAAAATGGCAGCTTCGCCACGAAGCTTGTGGTAGGTAACACCGAACTGACGGCAGAGATTATCGCGCAGACCTTGCGTTGTCGACCACTCCAGCCGGTCCAATTTGTCGATCAGAATTACAGTGCCTGATACCCAACCTTTTGGATAGCATTCGGCAATATGTTCGGCGACGAACACTGGGAGCGTCGCAGGTCTCGGTTCTGGAACGACGATCTCGCCTTGGGAGTCGGTGTATTCGCCGGCGGTGATCCCGTCTAGGTCGAGGCAAACACTATAAAGGCCGCTGCCGCCGACTTGGGAAAAAACCGTAAAGCGCCTACCCAGGCTCACAGACGAGCATGGCAGACCATATCCATAACGGCCGAGGCCGCTCCGATCATTCTCCCGATGGGTGCCGCCCCACATCACAGCCATCCGGATCATATCCGGTTCCATTCCGTGGCCGTTGTCTACGATGGCGAGTTGAGCGGGCTTTTTGTTCGAGGAGGTACCATCGTAGCCGAAAAGCACATCAACGCGATCGGCATAGGCCTGGACAGAATTGTCGATCAGTTCGGCAACGGCATCGCCGTTGCTGCGATAACCGAGATCGCGAATGCCACGAACGAAAGCCTCTGGCACCATCAGCCCAAATTTCGACCTTGTGCCGCTGCGCTGCGCATATGCTCGTTGAGCAGTAAGGAGTGGGCCAAACCCCACTCCGCGTAGGGAATGCTGTTGGACGGTCATGATTTACGCCGCCAAACGCCACTGCGAGCAAAATCGCTCGATATGTCGATCGAATGTGGTTCGCGTCATCCCTAGATCGGCCACCACCGCTTTGACGGGTCTGTCATCCAGATAGATGAGACGAAGCGCACCTCCTACGTCATCCGGAGCGTGAAGCAGGATCTTCTCGACCTCAAGCCGATCTTCCACGTTGAATTGACTGGCTAGGGCCAACGGATCGCTAAACCGATCGAAATCGACATACGGGATGCCGTTATCACCCGTAACGGTGCAATGTTCTACACTCTTGGTGGCAATGCGGCCCACATCCTCCGCCGCGACAGTGTTGCTGATCTCCTTGGCGCTCGGCCGCGTGCGGCGGCCGGGAGGTGCATAGCTAGTGCGAACAGCGCGGATCGCAGACAATACCGCACGACGAAAAAGCGCCTTGCCGCCGCGATTGGAAAGGCCGGCAGCGCCGACGGTGAACAGTTCGACGAATGCCTGACCAAAAACTTCATCATGAAGATCGTCTGGGAAATCTTTGGCGTAAGATTTCGACAGACGCCGCGCATAAAGGCGAGCTTGGTTGCTAAGTCTCTGCGGACTATAGGGTTTATTTGTGAGTGCGGCCTCGATCAAAACATCAAGAGTTACCTGTGTGACACCGTTCTTCACGGAGTCCTCCTTTCGCTGCTGTTGCCTTCAAAATTCAGCTTGAAGGCCGTTGCAGCGTCCGGGGGACATGGCGGCTCATGGCCGCGCCTACACTGGTTTCGAGCTGGTACTCTTACTAATAATCAAGATAACAGCTTGGCGTTTGCCAAGCTAGATGGAAAGCAAGGCGCGGAAGACGCGCCCTGCAATGTCAATTATTCTGCTGCTGCCACCTCAGCATCCTCAGTGGTTTCCGCCGCAACATCACCCTCCATGGCGCCTTCCGCCGTTTCCTCGTCGTTCGGTGCCGATGTCTGCTGGAGCATCTTGTAGGCATCGAACAAGAATGTGCTCCAAGCACGCTCTCGCTGTGCCTCGTACCACGCAGCGCAGGTTTCATCCTCGATGCCGAGTTCCGCCCGGGCCAGTGCAATTAGCAGAACGTCAAGGGCCTGCTTTGCATGACCGCCGCCCTCCAAGTCCAGGAGCGGAGCATAAAAGGCTTGAAAGAATGGGTGCTGGCGATTGATCATAACAGCGATTTGGCCCCCATTCGCCCATTGGGGTTTGTAAAAGGGCCCCCTGGCTTCGTCGAAAAAGTCGATGACATACGGCCGCCGCTTGGCTTCCTCTTCAACCGCCTGACGTGCCTGAGCGATCGACGTCTGGTCTATCTTTGCACGACGTTTGGCTTCCTGCTCAGCCTCTTCCCTGACTTTGGCTTTGTCGCGTTCGGTAATACGCGGTTTTTGCCCGGCAATTGAATCCGCCTGAGCCGAGACCCTCTCAGCCACAGTCGCGGTCGCGGCTTTCCTGGCCTCACGCTGGCGCTGACGTTCCTTCTCTTCACTTCGCATCTTGCTTTGGTGATTGTTTTCGCGATTTAGGGCGGCATCGATACCCTCAGCGGCGAAAAGGCGCCACAAGTCCTCCAACGGACGGACGGTTTGTTTGTCGTTGGTGATACCGAAAATCTCGTCCAGGTGAGGATCGAAACGGACTTCTACACCCCAGTGATACGCATAGGACTGAAGAAGTGGCCATTTACCAAGGCCCTTGGAAAGATCTTTCATCGACTTCGGAAAAACGTCGACAGTCTCGATCTCGCGGCCCGCGCGAACAAACGACATTCCGCGCCGGCTCTTCCTGATTTCGAAGCGACGGTGACTGTCGGTTTCAATTTTCGCCTTTGAATGCTCGGCAAAACCATAAGGGAAACGTGCAACGCGAACGTAGATCGCACCGGCGGCTTCCAGCGACGGATCGTTTGCATCGAGTTCGTTGATACTTTCGACCTTGGTGAGCGATAGCACACCATCCTCGTCCCGCGCATATTTGACCGGAATGTTCCAGTCTTGGCTCATAATCGCCCCGCCCTTGTCCTCAGGGCGGAAATAGCGGGCCTCCGGGGTCAGGAAGAGCGGATCGACTGGCTCGACCTTGGCCCCATCCACGTAAAGGCTGACTTTCGAAAGAAGATAGCGGTATGTGACGCCGAAGTCGTCAACGAGATGCTCCTTCATCAATGCCGGCTTACGATACGAGATACGGTCGGGTTCGACCCAGAGTACGACGGTACCATGGTCGAAGGCCAAACCGTTTTTGTCGAGATAGACTTGTACAAAACTGGGAAGTTCTGCCTCTACGGGCTCGGGAATAGTCTGGAGTCCGTGGGATTTGACATGACGCGCATCCAACCACGCTTTGGTGACAACCGGTGCGCCCGCGACCTTGGTGTAGACCTCCACAAGCCGTGTCTGATTGATAGAAGCGTTCGGAAGGCCGAAACCAAACTTGCCGATAAAGTCTGGCTCATCAAAATGGGTACCAGATCCCCAGGAAAGTGCGTACTGCGCCATCCGTGGGATCATCCCAGATCCATTATCAATGAAGGCTATTGCATTGATCGATTCTGTGCGCTGGTGCGCCTTGAGCTGTTTCGGACGCTCAAAGCAAACGTCAACTCGCGTTGCACCCGCTTCCATCGCGTTATCGACAATTTCGCGAGCTGCGGCGGCAGAGTTACGGTATCCGCTACGGCGCTGCGATTCCAAGGCTTGGGAGGCGTTGAAAAGAGGAAAAGCGTAGTTGTCCGGAAGCCGGTCGAGATATTTCTGTTGGCGTTCGACCTCGGTTAGCAGGCGATCGCTCGTATCATTCGGTATCATATCGGTCATGGTCATATGTCTCTACTCCTGTTTCACGGCTCATGGCCGCGGGGTACAACATACTATGGCCAGGCTTTTCGTTGTTTTCCCACAATTCAGCAAATAAAGTTCAGTGCAGATCTTCACGATCAGAAATTTGATCAAGTTGACGGTGACACTCGACACCTCAAAGTGCCCCCCACGCCCGAAACCTCCCCCTCCCCGTCATCTCCCTGAGCCCCAGTTCACCAACAATCCTCAGCGCCGCCCGCGGCGTCACCTTCAGCGCCTCGGCAACCATGCCGGCCGAGACCAGCGGCCGCGCCATCACCAGTTCGATCAAGCCTGGCAGATTTGACGACGACCGCCGGCTGGCCAGCTTCCGCTCCATCATTTGCTTCGCCAGTATCAGCCGGTCGTGCTCCTTGAGGCCGAGCTCGGCGGCCGCAATGATGCCATTGACGATCGCCAGCAGCCGCGTGTCACGTGCGCGATGCCGACGCCGATCAACGCCGATGGTCTTCAGACCAACATTGATCGCCACCAGGTGGGCGCCGGTCGCGACGCCACCCTGCCGCAGCATTTCGGCGGCGAGCAGCCGGCCGAGCCAGGGCGCGTGCTGCAGCACCTGCAGATCGTTCCAGGCATCGAGGATGATGATCGCCTGCAATATCGGTGGCAAGCCATCGGTCTCAATGACGACGGCGCGCCACTCGACGAGGCGTTCATCCTCGTCCCAATCGAGATCGTAGACCAGCGGATCTTTTTCTCTTCCCCCGCCGCGTCGGGGCGCCTTGGCCTCGGCAATAGCGGCGTCGGAACGGGCGAGTACCGCGTCGATCGCCGCTAACTCCGCCGCGAGGGGATCGGAAACGTCAGGCCCCTCCCCTTCCCCGACCGCGTCTGCAAAGGTTGTGGCCGGCGGCGGAGCATGGACTCCGTTCCCATGAATCGTGTCTTCAGCGCTGGTGCTCTCGGCGCCAGCGCCGCGGAGCGTACGGAGGCCTTCGTTGCTCAGCGCCCAGCCGGGTGGCTGCGCCGCGATCCGCCGGCGCGTCTTCAAAACGTCACGGGCAATGGCTAACTCGTGGGTCGGGGTGCGGACGTCGAGGCGGGCGTCGTGCAGCACCAGGTCCTCGAGATGGACGAGTTCGCCGTCGATCCACAGCGAGGCGCAGGCGTCGGCGAAATGGGCGCGCTCGATCCAGCCGTCGCCGACCGGCGATCGCGCAACTCGCTCGTCGAGACGCACCAGAATAGCGGTCGCGTCAGAAACACGCCTTTGGAGGCTGGTAATGGGCAATTGAGACAAATCATAACGCATTGAATTCATTGTAAACGATTTGCTAAACGGACACTATATCGCACTTAGTGTCCGTCACAGGTTGGTCTCGCCGTGACGATGTCTCACTTCCGATAAGTACTGCTTATCGGTGGTAATTGATTTCGCCGCGCACATCACGATGTCAGTCGTCCTGGATCACCGGATATGCTTGGTTTTCCGGGCTTCTGGGGCGATTTCGCCTGGGATGACCGGACTCCCCGAAACAGAATTCGACGTCCCGCGGCGGCGCACATGGCCCGTCCTCTCTTCCAGGATTGAGCTCCCGCGCCTTTCAGCAGGCTCTCGGTCTCGCAGCCATTTCCGAACCCACTGTTTTTACGGCATTTCCGCCATAGAAGCCCGCTGGCGAGCATTTGCCTATGCGGACGCCCCGTTGCTCGTCAGCGGCGGCATTTCGAGTCCGGTGGCCTGCTATTCGATGCCTAAAACACGCTTGCAACTGACCATTTTCTCGCGCATTCCTTATTTGTACAAAGCATCTGAAACCGCGCGAGAAAATCATGGTAAAGCGGCCAAGCGCCAATCCAAGGCCCGCCCCCAAACGGCTTATCGGCTATGCACGCGTCTCAACCGACGATCAGCTCCATGATGCGCAGATGGACGAGTTGCGCGCCGCCGGCTGCGAGCGGATTTTTCAGGAGCACGGATCGGGCGCTTCACGGGCGCGACCAGTTTTGACGAGACTGCTTGGCGAGCTCGCCGCCGGCGATGTGCTTGTCGTTGTGCGCCTGGATCGCCTCGCCCGCTCCGTCAGTCATCTGTTGCAGGTGATCGAGGATCTTGAGCAGCGCGGCGTTCATTTCAGATCAATCCGCGATCCGATCGACACGTCCACGCCGCAGGGTATGTTCTCCCTACAAGTTCTTGGCGCGGTCGCGCAGCTCGAGCGGGCGCTGATCGCCGAACGCACCAAAGCCGGCATCAAGGCGGCGAAGGCCCGAGGCAAGCTTCCTGGAAACCCGGGCCTGCGAGAACGACGACCGGAAGCAATCAAAGCAGTGTCAAAAGCACGCGAAAAACTCTATATCGACGAGCTCGTGGCGTCCGCGCAGACGTGGCTGCCAATGGTGCGGCAACTCCGTCCGCAACACAGTTGGGACAATGTCGTGCGGGTGCTCAATCGCCGCGGCCACGACTGGACCGTTGAGCGCCTTCGTCGAGCCGTTCATCGCATGGTTCGCGAAAAGCTCGCGGAAAAAGAACTTTTGGCCCGGTCCCCTCGCCGCGCGCCCGGGGACCATCTGATGAAGCTGGTAGCAGCAATCACCATTGCCGATCCGAATCTATCTCTTCGAGACATCGGCGCTCAACTCGACCAGATGGGTGAACGGCCCGCACGCGGCGGCAAAAAGTGGCAGCCATCCTCCGTCCGGGACTTGCTGGACGAAGCCCACCGGTTTGGTCTCATCCGCCATTGAGGGCACGGTTAGTGGTGATGGCTTCAGCTAGAATAAACGACATCGGTCCCGTGAGCCGGTCGCTTTGGAAATTTGGCGATAAACCCATTCAAGAGCGATTGGTCGAGATTGAGATGAACATAACCGCCCGCGACGGAAGGACGCATAAGCTTATGCTCCGTATCAATGAATCTCTTCGTTTGATGATAGAAGCTTTCGCCCTGAGCTCGCGAGAGGGCTAAACTGAAAAAGTTCGCACCTCCCACCATACCGACCAAGAGCTCTGACGTAACATGCGGCAAGGGCGAGTCCCGCTCGATGGTCGGCAGTACGTGAACCGAGAAACTTGAAAGCGGTATTCGAACACGGTCCCCAGCTAAGAACGGGGAACTAGGCTTGTTAAGAGCCAAGATGCAGAGGCAGTCGTCGATGTACGTGTGGAAGAAAACACGCTCGAAAACCAGTTTTCCTTTTTCAAGCTCATCAATGCTCATGAAAGCTATAAGAGCGCCGTCTACCACCGACATTCCACTCGGATCATATTCATAAAGCTCGTAATATCCTCCAACTCCGGCTTTCAGAGTACGGGACTGCGGAAGAACGTCTTCTTCAAGCAAGCGAGAGAGGAGCCAGCCACCGGTTCTGTGCCTTCTGTGATAGAAGGGCTCATTGCCGATCTTCAGCTCAGAGTACTGTTTGCCTCGTTCAAATAGCCAATCTCTCAAAGCAGGCGCTCCACTCCCGGCAAGAGTGACCCTGCCGAAGTATGGGATCTCATCGGAGGTTCCAAAATTCTTCGCTCTGCTAAACCATGCGCCGTCGCAAACACCGATGATCTCAAAATCACCACGCGCCTTTTGCTCGCTGATATCCATAGCGTGCTCGAGGACGCTTTGCACCCTTCGTGTATCAATCGGAGGCAAGGAAGTCGAAGGCATGAGTGGGCCGCCCCGGAGTTGTCGGGCGTTGCGTGCCACGTCCTTGATGTGTGAAACCGTTCCGGCGGTCAAAAAGGCGGCATCCGAGACGTCACTCTTCACCCGCAAGATCTTCCTTGCAAGGCTCACCGGTACCGCGTTTATGTTCAATGGATACCCGGCTGGCGTTGACGGCAACGATATGGGCACCGGCACATGCAGTGGGGCATTAGAATAGTCCGCTGACATAAGCACGTCGGCGATGGCTAACTGAAGTTCTTCAAAAAACGCTACTACGGTCATAATTTACCGATCCGATACAAAGCTGCTTCGACCTGCCAAACGAGGCCCTGCCTCTTGCGGTCTGTCGATATCGATAAGGAGCAATGTCAAAGATCTCCTTTATGAAACTGGTGGCATTTCCAAAATCTGCTTCGTTTTTGTTTGGGTGCCTTTCAACCGTTCAACCTCCATAAATCCTTGTATCTTATGAGAAAACGCCGAAAAAGAACGGCTGACAAGGTCGTGGCGTCGCAGGAACCCGAAGATTTGACACTCGGGAGATCAAGGGGCCCCAACCACCAACCGTGAGGATCTCTCTGCCGTCAGCCCGCTTTTCGAGATCCCTCTCCGCTCGCCTTCAACAGTGCCATCAACATCGGCCCCAACGAAAACTCCCCGCGCTCCGAGCGCCTGGTCAGATCCCGCAGATATCCGCCGGCAGATGTTATGAAATTCGACCGCTCCAGAATGCAGGCCACCGCAACTGCCGCATTCTCCGGCCCCATGGCATTGCAGGCCTCCTCGTAGGCTGAGGGGCTGACGCCGAGCATTGATCGCACGACGACGGCCGCTTTCATCAGCTCGCGCCAGTGCTCAATGCGCCCGCCGGGTCCGTAATCAGCGATCTGCGGGCAGGCACGAAGGACCATTCCGAGCGGGAATGCCTTGATCGGCTCAGGTTTCGTCTTCGGTCGTCCGTTCGGCCCATTCTTCGTCAGAGGTTCATCCGCCAAGCTTTCGCCCTGCTCTTTTCCAGAGCTAGGTTCAAGTTCATTTATGGATTCGGTATTTGAATTCTGTATGTGGCAGGCATTGTGAATGGCATTGCCATGCATATCTTCAGTTTTCAGCTGTGTTTCCAGGATGTTGAGAACCTCTTCTCGCAAGAGCTCCATCTCGTCGAGCGTAATCTCGACCTGTGCACGGTTCGGATGGCGCGGGAGGCGGGCGAGAATACTGACATACTCAGATTCCACCCGTTCCCAGTTCCCTGTAGCGCCCTCTTCCACGGCAGCCGAGACCAGCTTGCGCACATCGCGACGGCAGATCGTGAGGGCTTCCTTTGCACGGCGGAAACGAGCGCGTTCGGCGGCGACGTCCTGCGCCATCAGGGCGAGCTCCGTGGCACGAGCCAGCAGCGGTGTCAGGTCAAACCCGTAGGCCTGCTCGACCTCGCCATCGCGGTTGCGGTGCGCATAACGTTTACCGTTCGGGCTATCGCGCCGCAGAATAAGGCCGGCATCGACAAGTGCCGCGAGTTGTCGGCGCAGTGTCGTCTCGGTGATGCCGTGAGCCCGCACGGACAACTGGGCGTTGGATGGGAAAACGACCAACCCCTGGCTCGGATCGAGCTCCGCGTGAGGATGAAACGTCAGGAGGGCATCAAGGACGGCAAGTGCCCGGTCCTGGATTCCCAGGCGTTCCCGTGCCTCGCACACGTCACGAAACACTTTCCACTTTTCGATACGCGTGTCTGGCTGCGGATTTTCGATCGCCATCTGGCCTCTGACCAGGGCAAGCGACATCGGCCGCCGCCCAAAGGGCGTCGTCACATGTCCCGTCTGCATTTTTCACTCACCTTGCTTCAGGCAAAGGAAATCCGCTCACCAAATCGGCGCCAAGACTCTTGACTGTGATTCCGGGAAATGCGATTCTCGATCCTGCTAGAGATGACGAGAGAGGCTTCCACGGTTCGCCGTTTGGGGGCCTTTTTCTTTTGCGGTTCAGTCTCCGTTTGTTTCAGTTTTCGATCCTTTGTACTCTTCGTACAAACGACCCATGTGAGAAGACAGCCATTCGCCGAAAGGCCGGGCTTCAACATTCGTAAGCTCGATGGCAACTTTCTTTGCCTTCGAATTTATCGCCACGTTCAGTGCGCGATCGGTCGAGGTCCAGTCCCGGACAGGGACTTCTGGCTTCGGCTTCTTCGCGGCTGACTTCGCCTTGTATCGCTTCAAGTAGTCATGGAGCGCATCGAAACGTTCGTTTTCAGGAAGCTTGTGGAGTTCGGCGGATTCCGAATACTCCACGGCGGCCTTTGACAGGGCAGGGGCAAGCACGAGTTGGCGAAGGCTCAGCCACCGGTCCCGCCCGATTTTCTTGGACGCTCCCAGTGCCGTGATAACTGATGCCGGCACTGCCTCGACAACGGCCAGCATCTTCGAGAGCATAGCCTCGTCGATGGCCAGCGACGATCGGACCACTTCCTTCGTCATTCCTGACGCGACCAGGTTCTGAGCGAAGTATGCACGTTCTATGAACGACAGGTTCGAACGGGCCGCGTTCTCCTGTCCCTGCACGATCGCCGAAGTCGCGTCGTCGAGCTTCTTCACGATTGCCTTGACGGGGACTCCGAGCTCGCGTGCGACCCTCAGGCGACGATGCCCGAACACAACCATGTATCGTTTGGCATCTGTTGAGCTGGGACGAACGAGGATAGGGGTCGTCTGTCCTGATTCCTTGATCGCCTGGAGCAGTTCTTGGAATTCTTCCCCATCGTCAGACAGACGGTCGGCAACGAAAGAGACATCGATCAATCGCGGATCAAGATCCACGATCACCTCGCCTTCCATAAGCTTCTTGGTGTTCTCGGCCATGTCCTCGATGGAGCGGACAACCGTCTTGGCAGCTCCTGTCATGCCGTAACCCGGTTTCGTTGGGGTCTGGTTTGCCGCGATCGACGCCATATCCAGCTTCGCAAACGGATTTTCACGGGACATCAGCACCCTCCGAACCTGCTGTCAACGCCGACAAGCTGTTGAAGACGCTCAGCAAAACGTTGAAAAAAACGGCTGACAAGTATCTCATTTTCGCCCCCAGACGCCGTGGATAAGCTCGACGATTTCCGCATTGGCTGCATTCAGGCTCTCGATGGCGCGGTCATAGGTCGCTCTGACGAACTCGCCCCGCTCGACCTCATACAGAGTTTGCTTCTTAATCGACGCATCGGAAATCGCGGTGGACTTCAGCACGTGGTTTCTCAGCATCTGCTGTGCAAACATCGACTGCATGAACCCGACCATCTGAGCCTGCGGGATGTCCGTGGGTTCAAATCGCGTGATGAGGTACCGGAACCACTGAACACGCATTTCGGCGCCGGCCTCGGCGACAGGCCCCATGATCCCGCCGAGCATCATCAGAAACTGGCTCATCGACATGATGTCCAGCATCTGAGGATGAATGGTGATGAGGATCCCGGTCGACGCCATGAGCGCGGTAATGGTCAGATAACCGAGCTGAGGTGGGCAATCGATGACGACCACGTCGTACTTGTCATCGACCTGCTTCAGAGCGCTGGCGATCCGCATGTAGAACAGCCGGCCGTCCTCACCTTTCTTGGAAGATATCGCCAGCGGCACGTCATACTCGTATTCCTGAAGAACCAGGTTTGCTGGCACGACATCCAGTCCGGGAATATTGGTCTGCTGGATGACATCGGCGATCGACTTGCGCTCGTCGTCAAAGCGAAGAGCCTCATAAAGAGACGCTGTATCATCAAGCTCCGGCTGTATCCCGAACAAGGAAGTCAGGGATGCCTGCGGGTCAAGGTCGACCGCCAGCACACGATGGCCGGTGAGGGCAAGATACTGAGCAAGGTGTGCGGCAGTGGTGGTCTTGCCGCTTCCGCCCTTGAAGTTTACGACAGAGACGACCTGCATCGGTTCGCCTTCCCGCCGTCTGGGGACGTAATACCGCTTGTCGGATTTCTTGTTGGCCTCAAGATAATCACGAAGCTCAAGCATCTGATCGGCCGTATAATAGCGGCGTCCGCCAACCGATTCTATTTCAGGCCCCTTGCCATCGGCATGGATCTGCCTGAGATGAGTCTGGGTTACGCCCATGAAGTCGGCAACCTCCGCAAGCTGAAACTTGCGCAGTCCCTTGCGGGCGTCCGGCGGATACTGCTGGCTGCGCAACATGTGCAACGCACTTGAGATCTTCGCCCCTTGTTGGGCGATCTCAATATCAAATCTGTTGGGCAACATACTGGTCATTTCGCGAACTATTTCCCCGGAGGTCTTCACTTTCGAAAAAATGGCTGGAATGCCATCATTTGCGAAACTATCTCCCGATTCCCTCCGAGCCGCAAGACATTTAAGATTAACAAGAGGTTAACGCCATCGCGCGGGAAAATGCTATCCCGCTCGATTTTTCTTTAATAATCGAGAGTTAACAAGCCAGAGGTTCTGCTGCGTTCTCGATCTGTTTATCTGTGAATCCTGCAAACCGATCTGGCCGCGTTGGGCGTGAAATGACCTGATCTCCCTAAACTCGGCGATAACCGCGGTGCGACTCACTCGCCAAACATTGCAGGATCCTCCAACTACCGCTCGATTCCGTTCCATGCTGACTTCTCCGCCAATCAACGACGACGGAGAAATTCATGCAGGTTTTCGCGCTCACCAAACCGCGGAATGTTCACGAAGCTCGACTCATCCAGCAACATCACCAGCTACGCGCTCGCGTTTTCGCGGAGCGGCTGGGCTGGGAGGTCGAGGTTGTAGACGGCCAGGAATCGGATGGGTTCGACACTATTGGTCCAACCTACGTGCTGGCCGTCTCCAACGCCGGCGATGTGAGTGGTTGCGCACGGCTCCTGCCGGCCACTGGCCCGACGATGGTGACGAACGTCTTTCCATCGCTTCTACCGAAGGGCGGACTGAACGCCCATCCCGCAATGATCGAGAGCTCCCGCTTCTGCGTTGATACCACCCTTGAGGAGGGCAGGGGATCGGGCTCGGTGCATGAGGTAACGCTGACCATGTTTGCGGGCATCATCGAGTGGTGCCTCGTGAACGCCATCACCGAGATCGTTACCGTGACCGACCTGCGGTTCGAACGCATTCTCAGCCGTGTCGGCTGGCCGCTTCGGCGCATTGGCGAGCCGAGCCGTATCGGAGTGACCATAGCTGTCGCTGGAGTCCTACAGGCGAACACGGAAGCGTTTCAGAGGCTGCGCCCGTCCAGCTATCGATCTCAAATCACCGGCCCTCTGGGCCAGGCAGCTTAAGGAGAAAGCCGTGAACCAGCTTCGCTCTCATCCTCGACTTGTCCGCAAGCTTCAGGAGGCGCTCGGCGATCAGCTCTGCGTCGCTCTCGATGATTCGACCGTGGTCGAAATCATGCTCAATCCAGACGGCAAACTATTCATCGAAAGGCTTGGCCATGGCGTGGCACCTGCAGGAGAAATGTCGTCTGCAGCGGCGGAAATGGTGATTGGAGCGGTGGCGCATGCGCTCCAATCCGAGGTCGATACCGAGCAGCCGATCGTCTCAGGCGAGTTGCCGATCGGAGGCCATCGCTTCGAGGGTCTTTTGCCGCCCGTCGTCTCGAAGCCGGCTTTCACCATTCGCCGTCGCGCCTCGCGCTTGATCCCACTTGAGGATTATGTGCGTTCCGGCGTGATGAGCGAACAGCAAGCGTTGACGATCCGCAGCGCAATTTCGTCCCGGCTCAACATCATCATCTCCGGCGGGACCGGCTCCGGCAAGACGACGCTCGCGAACGCCGTCATCAACGAAATCGTCAAGTCGGCGCCTGACGACCGCCTCGTCATCCTCGAGGACACAGCCGAGATCCAGTGCACAGCCGAGAACGCCGTCCTTCTCCACACAAGCGATACTGTCGATATGGCGCGGCTGTTGAAAAGCACGATGCGCTTGCGTCCCGACCGCATCGTCGTGGGCGAGGTCCGTGACGGCGCTGCGCTTACGCTGCTCAAGGCCTGGAATACTGGCCATCCGGGGGGCGTTGCCACAATTCACTCGAACACCGCCATGTCGGCGCTTCGTCGTCTCGAGCAACTGACTGCTGAGGCCAGCCAGCAGCCGATGCAAGATGTGATTGGAGAAGCGGTCGATCTCATCATCTCGATCGAGCGAACGGCAAGGGGTCGGCGCGTTCGCGACGTCATCCAGGTCGAGCGCTACGCCCACGGCGAATACGAAATAGAATCCGATGAGCTCACGGAAGAACAGGAGGCGCGCCATGTCGCGTAAAAACGCTGTTATCGCCGCAGCACTCCTTGCAGCGCCCATCATCTTAACGTCAGTGGCCCCGGCTCTCGCGAGTTCCGGCGGCGGCCTCCCGTGGGAAGGTCCGCTGCAACAAATCCAGGAATCGATTACCGGACCAGTCGCCGGCGCCATTGCGCTTGCGGCAGTGGCGATCGCCGGCGGCATGCTGATATTTGGGGGCGAACTCAACGATTTCGCTCGGCGGCTCGTCTACGTCGTGCTCGTCGCCGGCATTCTGCTCGGCGCGACCAACATCGTCGGTCTTTTCGGCGCCACCGGCGCCTCGATCGGGCTCTCCGACGTGCGAGCCACCTCCATCGATCCAAGCGGAGAAGGGGAGGGGGATAATGGCTGAGTCCTTATCCGGACTGCAACGCAACCGCATTCACCGTGCCCTGTCGCGCCCGAACCTTCTGATGGGTGCGGACCGGGAACTGGTGCTGCTCACCGGGCTTGCTGCCGTCATTCTGATTTTCGTGGTGCTGACGGCATATTCCGCCCTCTTCGGCGTTGCCGTCTGGATCGTCATCGTCGAGCTTTTGAGAATGATGGCAAAGGCAGACCCGCTGATGCGACAGGTCTACGTCCGCCATATCTCATACCGGCATTACTACAGGGCGACCTCCTCGCCGTGGCGCCGGAATTAAGGAGGAGAGATGGTCGCTCTCAAACGTTTCCGGGCTACCGGCCCATCCTTTGCGGATCTCGTCCCCTATGCCGGTCTGGTGGACAATGGCATCCTTCTGCTGAAAGACGGAAGCCTGACGGCCGGCTGGTACTTTGCCGGGCCGGATTCCGAAAGCGCGACCGACTGGGAGCGCAACGACCTGTCGCGGCAGATCAATACAATCCTGTCGCGGCTCGGGAGCGGCTGGATGATCCAGGTCGAGGCGGTACGCATTCCGACATTCGACTATCCGTCGGATGATCGATGCCATTTCCCCGATCCGATTACGCGTGCGATCGACGCCGAGCGACGGGCACATTTCGCGCGCGAGCAGGGGCATTTCGAAAGCAAGCACGCGCTCGTCCTCACTTATCGGCCGCTCGAGTCCAAGAAAACGGCGCTCAGCAAATACATCTACTCGGACGAGGAGAGCCGTAAGAAGACCTATGCCGATACGGTGCTCTTCATCTTCAGGAACGCGGTCCGCGAGATCGAGCAGTACCTTGGCAACACGCTTTCGATCAGGCGGATGGAAACGCGGGAGGTCTTAGAGAGGGGAGGGGAGCGGGTCGCACGTTACGACGAACTGCTGCAATTCGTTCGATTCTGCATCACTGGCGAGAATCATCCGGTCCGCCTCCCGGAAGCGCCCATGTACCTCGATTGGATCGCGACGGCTGAGCTCGAGCATGGCCTGACCCCAAAGGTTGAAAGCCGCTTCCTCGGCGTCGTCGCGATCGACGGCCTGCCGGCTGAGAGCTGGCCGGGGATCCTGAACAGCCTCGATCTCATGCCGCTCACCTATCGCTGGTCTTCGCGCTTCATTTTCCTCGACGCACAGGAGGCCAGACAGAAACTGGAGCGTACCCGCAAGAAATGGCAGCAAAAGGTGCGGCCATTCTTCGACCAGCTCTTTCAGACGCAAAGCCGTTCGGTCGACCAGGATGCCATGACCATGGTGGCCGAGACCGAAGACGCCATCGCGCAGGCTTCGTCGCAGTTGGTCGCCTACGGCTACTACACGCCCGTCATCGTTCTCTTCGATCACGATCGAGAAGCACTGCAGGAAAAGGCAGAGGCCATCCGCCGGCTGATCCAGGCGGAAGGCTTCGGGGCGCGGATCGAAACGCTCAACGCGACCGACGCTTTTCTCGGCAGCCTCCCGGGCAACTGGTACTGCAACATCCGCGAACCGCTGATCAACACCAGCAATCTTGCCGATCTCATCCCGCTCAACTCGGTCTGGTCGGGCAACCCGGTCGCCCCATGCCCATTCTATCCGCCGAATTCGCCACCGCTAATGCAGGTGGCGAGCGGTTCAACCCCGTTCCGGCTGAATTTGCATGTCGACGATGTCGGTCACACGCTGATTTTTGGGCCAACCGGCTCGGGCAAGTCGACGCTGCTGGCGCTGATCGCCGCGCAGTTCCGACGCTACGAACGGGCCCAGATCTTCGCCTTCGACAAGGGGAACTCGCTCCTGCCGCTCACGCTCGCCGCAGGCGGCGATCACTATGAGATCGGTGGCGACGCTCAAGAGGAGGTAAAGGCGCTAGCCTTCTGCCCGTTATCGGACCTCACCAGCGATGCAGATCGGGCATGGGCTACCGAATGGATAGAAATGCTGGTCGCCCTGCAGGGTGTTACCATCACCCCCGATCATCGCAACGCGATCTCGCGCCAGATCGGATTGATGGCCAGCGCAGCCGGACGGTCGCTATCGGACTTCGTCAGTGGCGTGCAGATGCGCGAGATCAAGGACGCGCTTCATCACTACACGGTCGACGGCCCGATGGGTCAGCTTCTCGACGCGGAACAGGACGGCCTGTCGCTCGGCGCGCTCCAGACTTTCGAGATCGAGCACCTGATGAACATGGGCGAGCGCAATCTTGTGCCGGTGCTTACCTACCTGTTTCGGCGCATCGAAAAACGACTCGACGGTTCCCCGAGCCTGATCGTTCTCGACGAAGCCTGGCTGATGCTGGGACATCCGGTGTTTCGCAGCAAGATCCGCGAATGGCTGAAGGTGCTGCGCAAGGCCAACTGCGCCGTCGTGCTTGCCACGCAATCCATCTCAGACGCCGAGCGCTCCGGAATTATCGACGTGCTGAAGGAATCCTGCCCGACGAAAATCTGCCTCCCGAATGGCGCCGCCCGGGAACCCGGAACCCGCGAGTTCTACGAACGGATCGGCTTCAACGAGCGGCAGATCGAGATCGTTTCGAATGCAATCCCCAAGCGGGAATATTACGTCGTCACGCCTGAGGGCCGGCGGCTGTTCGATATGGCACTCGGCCCCGTGGCGCTCAGCTTCGTCGGCGCCTCCGGCAAGGAAGATTTGAAGCGTATCCGCACGCTCAGTTCCGAACATGGCCGCGACTGGCCGCATCTTTGGCTTGAAATGAGAGGAGTTCACGATGCCGCATCGCTGCTCAACTTCGAATAGATTGGTCGCTGGTATGGCGGCGGTCGTCTTGACGATCGGCGCTGTCATGCCCGCGGACGCCGGCACGGCCACCGGGGCGGCGACAGAATGGACGCAGGTCCTCAACAATGGCGAGCTCGTATCGCTTGTTGGCCAATCCGGCGAGCAAATCCAGAACCAACTCACCCAGATCAGCCAGCTCGCGCAACAGATCGAAACGCAGCTGAATATCTACCAGAACCTGCTGCAGAACACCGCTACCCTTCCGTCGCACATGTGGGGGCAGGTCGAAAGCGACCTCAATCGGTTGCGCAGCATCGTCGACCAGGGCCAGAGCATCTCGTTTTCCATGGGCAATGCCGATGACGTGCTGCAGCAGCGCTTCCAAAGCTACTCAAGCCTCAAAACCAACCTGCCAGACAATGCTTCTTTTTCGACGACATATCAGTCCTGGTCGGACACCAACCGGGACACGATCGCCAGCACACTGAAGGCGGCAAGCCTGACGTCCGAGCAGTTCGATAGCGAGGAGGGCACGATGTCCTCACTGCGGTCGATGTCCGAGACCGCCGACGGGCAGATGAAAGCTCTGCAGGTCGGACACGAAATCGCTGCGCAACAAGTCGCGCAGATGCAGAAACTTCGCGGCCTTGTCTCCCAACAGATGACGATGATGGGAACCTGGCTGCAGACCGAGCAAACCGACAAGGATCTTGCCCAGGCGCGGCGCGAGAAATTCTTCAGCGGGACTGCGCCTTCCACGTCAGGCGGCGAAAAGATGAAGGTGGAATGGTGAGAACGAAATTGATCCTCCTCGCGATCGCAGCGTTCGTGGCGGCCGGCAGTGCCGGCATCTGGTTCCTCATCTCCGAAAAGCTGGCTGCACAGCAGCGCCATGAACAGTTCTTCGGCACCTCCACGAAGTATCCGACCTCTGGCGGCGAAAAGATGAAGGTCGAGTGGTGAGCAGATGACGGTGATATCATTTCAGCGGCTCAGGGGAGCGATGCTACTTACGACCCTCTGCGTGCTGGCAGCCCAGCCGGCGCTTGCCCAGGAAGGTTCGGTGCTGACATCATTGCAGAGCCAGATCACGACGGCTGCAAAGGGGTGGGAAACGACCGTCATGGATGCGGCCAAATCCCTGTTCTGGATCCTGGCGACGATCGAGATCGGCATCGCCGCCGTCTGGCTGGCAATTCAGGCCGCATCGCTCGACAGTTGGTTCGCCGAGCTTGTCCGCCGGATCATGTTCGTTGGTTTCTTCGCCTTCGTGTTGGCACAAGGCCCTACCTTCGCGAAGGCGGTGGTCGATAGTCTGTTTCAGATTGGCGCCGGTGGGGGAACTGCCTCGCCGGCCGACGTTTTCAATGCCGGACTCGCGGTTGCAACAAAGATGTCCGGAAAGATTCAGTTCGGTCTTTTCGAGGACAATGCGTTGGCGATCTCGGCCGCTTTTGCCATGGTCGTCGTGGTCATTTCGTTCTCACTCGTTGCTGCGATCTTCGTTTCCGTCATGGTCGAAATGTATATCGGCCTGCTCGCCGGAATGATCATGCTGGGGCTTGGCGGCTCGTCCTACACGAAGGACTTCGCGATCCGATATCTGATTTATGCCTTTTCGGTGGGGATGAAACTCATGGCGCTCGTCATGATTTCTCGTATCGGATCAGAAGTTCTCATAGGACTTGCAAACCAACCTGACATTGGAGACCAGTTCCAGACTGCCCTTGCGATCGCCGGTATCGCCGTTGTGGTCTTCATTATCGCCATCTACGTTCCGAACATCATGCAGGGTGTTGTTCAGGGGGCGTCCGTCTCGGGCGGGATGGAGGCGATCAGGCATGGTGGTCAGGCCGCATCGTTTGCGACGGGAGCAGGGTTCCTCGCGGCTGGCGCTGCCGGTGCGGGATTTGCGGCGGCCCAAACCGCGCGGGCCGCGGGGTCATCCGTTGCAGGTGCCATGCTTCGAGGATTTGGTGCAGGGATCGGGTCAGCAGGAAAAGCGGCGGGCTCGGCTGCCAAGGAGAAGGCGATCGGCTCTCCCGGCGCCTACGCCGGGTCGATCCTCGGTCTTGCCAATTCCAAGCTTGATCAGGCGCGCAGTGGGCACAGCGGACCAAAACCGCCTCCCGAACGCAAAGACTAACAGTAATCAGAAAGTGATCGATCGATGGCAGCGAACCGCGCCCCCGAAAACCCCTATCTTGCCGCGCGCCAGGAATGGAACGAGCGATACGGCTCCTATGTGCAGGCGGCCGCGGGATGGCGCATCGTCGGCATCCTCGGCCTGACTATGGCGGTGATCGGCTTCGGGTACGCGATGTATCTCAGCACCCAGGTAAAGCTGGTTCCCTATATTGTCGAGGTCGATAAACTCGGGACCGCGGTGACCGCCGGCTATCCTCAGCAGATCGAATATGCCGACGTTCGGGTGGTGCGCGCCACGCTCGGCAATTTCGTCACCAGCTTCCGTTCGATCACGCCGGATGCCGTCGTGCAAAAGCAATATATCGATCGAACCTACGCACTTCTTCGGACATCGGACCCCTCGACAGAGAAGATCAACGCCTGGTTCCGCGGTAACTCGCCATTTGAAAAGGCGAAGTCCTCGACCGTTGCGATCGAGGTCAACAACATCGTCGCGCTCTCAAACCAGACTTATCAGATCGACTGGACCGAATACGAACGCGATCGCAAGGGCAAGGAAATCGGCACTCGCCGGTTTCGCGGGATCGCAACGGTGACGATTACCGCACCGCAGGACGAGGCGACCATCCGGTTCAATCCCATCGGTCTGTATGTCCGGGATTTCGACTGGACAGCACAGCTTTAAGGGCAGGGGTTTCTCAATGCACAGGACAAAATTATTCGCGGCCGCTGGCTGCCTAGGCGCACTCGTCTTCGTGAGCGGCGCGCAAGCACAGAGCATGACGAACAACGAGGTGAAGGGTACGAACATTTCAAGGAAGTGGCGCGGTACACCCGGCTTGGTCACGACCGGCCCGGACGGCAAGGTCATCTTCCTCTTCGGCGAGACGCAGCCGTCGGTCGTCTGCTCGCCGCTGCAAGTTTGCGACATCGAGCTCCAGGGGGGCGAAATCGTTCGCGATGTTCTGGTAGGCGATACCGTGCGCTGGAAGGTCGAGCCGGCGACATCAGGCGCCACTGGCGGGCAGGCTATCCACCTGATCGTCAAGCCGTCGGAGGCTGGTCTCGTCACTTCGATGGTGGTCACGACTTCACGGCGCACCTATCACATCCAGCTGAAATCGCATCCGAGCCAGTACATGGCCCGTATCGGTTTCGAGTATCCCGAGGACGTGTCAACCAAGCTTGCCGATATCAACTCGCGACTGGAGACCGGAGGCATTCCTGGCGCCGCACCCGACAGGCTGAACTTTTCTTACTCCATAAGCGGCAGTGCCCCCTGGAAGCCGAAGAGGGTCTATTCGGATGGCACCAAGACCTACATCCAGTTCTCAAGGTCGATCTCCAGCCAGGATGCGCCGGTTCTTTTCGTCGTCAGCGGCGGCCAGAACCGCATCGTTAATTACCGGATGAAGAACGACATGATGATCGTCGACTATGCGGTCGACAAAGCAATCCTCGTCTCCGGCGTCGGCTGGCGCCAGCAGAAAATCACCATTCGGCGGGGAGGCTGACCCATGCGCAAGCGTATCGCCATCATCATCGCCACCGCCATGCTTTCCGGCTGCCAGACGGCCGAGGACGGGCTGACCACGAGCTCGACGCCCACCACCCTGACAGGACCGGCCGCAAGCGCGATTGCTGGCGACATGGCAAGCCGGCTTGCCGAGCAGATCGGTCCTTCAGGCACGACAACCATCAAGATGGAGAAGGACTCATCGGACTTTGCGGCGGCACTCGAGGCGGCGCTGAAAGGATGGGGCTATGCGGTGATCACTGACGGCAAGGCCGGACAGGACGTGAAACCCGTCGAGCTCGCTTATTCGATCGACGGCGTCGACGGCCAAGTGCTTGCAAGGCTCTCGACGCCATCCATCGCGCTTGGCCGGGCCTATACGGCGACGCCTGCGGGTGCCGTGCCGGCAAGCCCGCTCTCGATCATGCAGCGCAATTGAGGGGAGGCGAGCATGGTCCAATCTCTGCAACTGGGCACCTCCAGCCAGGCCGAAGATCAGAAGGGTATGCGCCGCCTCAATCGGCTGCCGATCATCATCGCCATCGTCATCGTCGCGCTCTTCGTCGGCGTCGTCGTCATCGGGCTTTCGTGGCGCGGGCTTCCTTTCAATCGCAACAATGACCTCGACAGTGCCTCGAATACTCCCGCGACGAACTTCGGCGACCAACTCAAGCGTGGTGTCACCGACGGCATCATTGGCGATCCGGAACAACGCGAAGTGTTCCAGCCGACACCTGCCGTCGAACAGAAGGTCAAGAAGGAAACCGCCGTTGCCGACCCCACGCCGACACAGCGAGAGGAGCGGCGCCCGAGACTTGAATCGGAGGCGGAATGGAAAGCGCGGCTGAAACGGGAGCAGGATGAACAGTATATCCGTGAAGCGCAACGCCAGCGCATGGCCCGGCTGCAGGCGCGGGCGACAGCCTTGGACTCGCCGTTGAAGGTGGATATTTCCGATGTCGAGAAGGCCGCCAATGCCTCCACAGACACGAACCGACAGACGACGACTGCCAACAGCGCCTCGGACCTCTATGCCACTGCGATGAAGTCCGGTCTGATGGGAGAGAACGTCGATCCTAACGCGCAGACCTCGAAGGAGGATTTCTTCAATCAGGACATCAAGGATCTTGGTTATCTACCGAACCGGGTCGTGCCGCAGATGTCCGCCTACGAGCTCAAGCGCGGCTCCGTCATTCCAGCGACCTTGATCACCGGTCTCAACTCCGACCTTCCCGGACGGCTCACGGCGCAGGTGAGCCAGAACGTCTACGACAGCGCCACCGGTTACCGCCTTCTGATCCCGCAGGGGGCAAAACTGTTCGGCCGCTACGATTCCAAGGTTTCCTTCGGTCAGGAACGCGTCCTCGTGGTCTGGACCGATCTCATTTTCCCGAATGGATCGACGCTGCAAATCGGCGGCATGGCTGGCACGGATGCCGAAGGCTATGGCGGCTTCAAGGACAAGGTCGATCGCCATTTCTGGCGCACATGGAGTTCGGCCGCGCTCATCGCATTGATTGGAACAGGGATCGACATGTCGATGCCGCAAAGCTCGACGCTCGCAACACAGGAGACCGCCTCGGATGCGGCTCGCCGCAACTTCGCGGAATCCTTTGGGAGGGTCGCCGAGCAAACCATCTCGAAAAACCTGAATGTGCAGCCGACCATCCAGATCCGCCCCGGCTACAAGTTCAATGTGCTCGTTGACCAGGATATTATATTTCCGTCGGCCTAAAGCAGAAACTGACGAACATAGTCCGACAGCTTCGCCGCCATTTCACCCGCTGGCATGCCCCCCATGCCGGTGCAACATTGCAATCCCCGCAATAACTTTCCTACAATTGTCATCTTTTTAGTTCAAAGGGACTTGAAACTTGCCTTTTCGCAGGTAGTGCTAGACGTACACGGCTAAAGGGACTGCTTCCTGGCTCTCCCGTATCGTGGGTTGCATCGAGATGCCTGTGGCTGATTATGGCTATGACCTGGCCGCCGGGCGGCGAGGCCGTTCGAGCGTCTCGATGTGCCAGATCATGACCGACCGACAGGTCGATAAGACAGGAGAAACGCTGGTGGATGGAGAATTTCGCTCGCTCGTCGACATGTTGGAAGCTGCGCAGGACGAGCTCACGATCAAAGGTGCCATGAAGCGCTTCGCACGGTCCTGCGGCTACGAACGGTTTGCCTATCTTCAAAAGGAAGGCGCCCAGATCAAGACCTTCAACACCTATCCAAAGCCTTGGGAACGCATCTATCTCTCGGCCGACTACTCCAATATCGATCCAGTGGTGACGCAGGCGAAACGGAAAGGCGATATATTTTTTTGGACGGCGGACGATTGGAGACCACGCGGCTCGTCTGAGCTCAGAAGGTTCCGCGATGGGTCCATCGAGCATGGGATCCGTTGCGGTGTGACTATTCCAGTGGAAGGCAGCTACGGCACTTCAATGATGCTGACCTTCGCGTCCTCCGAAAGAAAAGTGGACCAACCGGTTGCCTTTGACCCGAAGAGGGCAGTGCAATTGGTGATGATGATCCACTACCGGCTAAAGATGATCGGAGGCAAGACCGCACTCAATCCAAAGCAGGCGTTGTCGCCTCGTGAAATGGACTGCTTGATCTGGGCGGCCAAGGGGAAGAATACACTCACAACAGCCAATCTGGTCGGCATTGCCTTCCGAACTGTCCAGCATCATCTCGATAAAGCCCGTGGGAAACTCGGCGCTGAGTCGGTGCCACAACTCGTGGCGATCGCCAAGGATCGGGGTTTGCTGCCTCCTAGCTAGCCTTCATCATCGACCGGTACGTCCGGCACGAAACCAAGTGCGTCGAGCATATCCGAAAGCTCATCCTGCTGAGCTGCGGCCCTTTTCTGGCGCGCGAAATGCTCTTCCTGAAGGGTCACCAAGACCGAGTTGGCGATTGAAGGATCCTCGCTTGCGCGTATCCATTCCTCGTAAACCTCCTGGTCGGCAGCGAGGAGACGGCGATGTTCGCGAATGGCGGACACGGTGAGTTCCTCCAACTCCGCCTTATCCATCAAATCGTATCGAGGTTTCGTCTGATCTCCTTCGGCTTGCGAGGAGCCCGCATCTTGCATTTCTTTTCCTTCCCAGATCGATGGATTGGCACGACCGCTCCATATTCGCGTTCGCGTCTCTTGTCTCCTATGTCAGACGATCCTCTTGAAGAGTAAACATCTGATCATCCGGCAATATCACAGGCTTGGACGAATCGGAACTATAGTTCCTAGAACAATAGTTCCGATTCTGGTTCCGCTGACGTCATGGATCTCAACGAGGTCATGGCGAGCAATTTGCGTCGAATACGTCATGGCAAGAAACTGACGCAGGAGGAGCTGGCCCATCGCACAGGCCTAAGCACACGCCATATCGGCGCCATCGAGCGCGCCGAGATGTCGGCGACCCTCACGGTTCTTGGCCAGATCTCTGAAGCGCTAGATGTCGACCCAAGGGAGTTCCTGGCGAAAACAAGCCCGACCTGACGGTATCGACGCTTATCAGATTCCGGATCGCCAACCCGTCGTAAAGTTTAGCGCATTCATCATCTCGAAACTGTTGCACCACTGAACACCGAGATCCTTGCAAACGTCGGGAATGCGGCGATTTGCGCGCTTCGCGCTCGGCTTCGACGCCTCGACCGTCACGACGGTTCGATCAGCAGGCTGCGCCATCGCATAGGCAATCAGAAAGGGATCCCGACCGATCTCGATGACTTCCGCGTCGTTCAAATCCGGCGCGTATTTTTCGATGACGGCCTGCACCAGCGCCGGATCGACATCTTCATCGAGCCTGAGGCTGTCGTAGTTGTCACCCTCGCCCAACCATCGACCGATCTCCGAACCCTCGGTGATTTCCTCGAGGATCTCGACGGGAATTTTGATCTGGCCGGTATTCCCCATATGAACCAGCCAATCCCAGAATTCCGGAAACCGGCCGATCGGGTAGTACAGATTGTGGGCGGTGATGAGAACGTTCGCGTCGAGGAGATGCACGGCTTCTCCTTACGCCGCGCTATCTGTAAGGGAATAAACGTTGCTGGCCCTGACACCGAGGATCGCAGCTGCCTTGGAAGGAGACAACGCGCCCTCCGCCAGCATTCGCTTGGAGAGTTCGACGAGCCGATTGCCGAGCTTGTGGCGCTTGACCGTATAGTAACTTGGCCCGCCCTCGTTTTCCCGGGCGCGATCGCGCTGCGCGGCTCGGTTTCTCAGCCACTGCTGGCGGAACAGCGTCGTCACCGTGGACCAGGTTTCCTGGTCGATGATGCCTTCGCGATAGAGTTTGTAGGCGACCATGGAATGGCTGACTTGGCGAGCTTCCGCGATCGCGGAAATCCGCCCCATAACCTGCTCCTGCGACGCACCGAAGAGGGAAGGCTCCTGCGCAATTTCTGCCGTAGGCAGTAGGATGCGCCCGGCAACATCGTTGCAGAACGTCTCGATCGCGCTCGCCGGCCGTCCGCCGCTGACGCCGGTTTGGCCCAGCCAGATATGTGCGAGCTCGTGCAGAAGCGTGAATGACCACGCCTGCTCGCTGTCCTGATCGTTAATCACGACGAAAGGGGCAATAGGATCGGCGAACGCAAACCCCCTGAAGAGTTCGACATTCAGCGTGCTGTGATGACTGCCGAGATTGCCGATAAGGAGCACGAAGACGCCAGCCGCTTCAGCGCGTTCGCGAAGATAGGCGAACCCTTTGGGCGTTCCCCGGCCGTTACCGTGCCGGAACGTCTGCAAGTCGAACGCCAGGCGCGTCCGGATCGCCGTTGCCAAAGCCTCGGCCCCTTGCCCTTGGTCGAACGAGCCAACGAAATCGAGTGGGGTGGCCTCGTCCTCGGTTTCGAGCACGGCTCTGACCATTTCCTGACGTGCGCGAACTTCACGCAGCAGCGTATCGACCAATGCCGCATCGCGCTTTGCAAACTCGGCCGGCAAGGTGCGAAAATCCTCGCCGCGCGCGGCCACCGAAGGCGGCTCTGCCAAATAGAAGGTCAACAGGGGCCTGCGATATTGCGCAGCCATTTTCAAAAGCATCGGCCGCGTCGGCTCGCTATCCCCCGCCTCAAGCATGGCCAGGCGATCGCTGCCCGCTACACCGCGAGCCTCGCCAAGACCGACTTTCTCAGCGGCATCCTCGAGATTGAGTCCCGCGGTTTCGCGGGCCCAACGAAGGATCGATGGATTGACCTTAGGCACTCTTTTCCCCTGTTCGAAGCAGGCGATACTCGGATTGATATGATCATGCAATCATTACGAAAGATATAGGAACTGCGGACCCATGGACGAGGATACCACTTTCCGATGGCGCTCTTCCTCTTGAAGAAAGCCGTTTCACCCAGCGCAGTGCGCCTATTTTTGCCCACCGATCCGCGACAGATCGATCCGCATCCCTGCGGCACCGACTTCCCTCCCGTCCAGGGGTTCGGCATCGATCGGTGGAGGCTCTTCCACATTCACAGTATCGGTCTCCTTGCCGACGGTCCGATCGCGCTGATTTGCGATAGCGCCGCCCGGATCCTCCGCCTGAAAGACACTCACGCCCTCGAACTCGCCGGTCTTCCAGGCATAGACGGCATCCTCGAAGATCTGGGGGAAGACATCGTCGCTCTTCGGATTGCCGTACCACTTGGCGACAATCCGCAAGACTTTGGCAAACATGGCCGTCCCCTTGCGGAGGTTTTCGCAAGCATCGACGAGATCTGGCTTCAGATCAGCCGCGTCCTTCACGCCGACGCCAGCCGGAAACTGCGTCAGGCCGACACGCACCACTGCCTGGCCGACATACTGCCGGATGATCGCCATTGCCTCGTCAGGCGATGTCGCCTTCGGGACGAGGATCAAGCGGCCACCCGATTTGACAGTGACGGCAAGTGGGTCATTCGAGCCTGCAGCGGTCACGAACTGCGCTACGATCGCGGGCTTCAGCGAATGGTCGGCGCATTGTTGAATTAGAGCAGCATCGAGCATTGCGGGCTCCTTGGAACTCATGTGTTGAAGGAAAAAATGATGGGTTTGTCGAACAGACGCGCCCAGGCTTGCGTGCTCGCGCGCTGGATAGCCACGATGGATGTGCCCTTGGTCCACCAGCCATTGCCGACGGCGACGATGACGTCCGGACCGTGCAGCATGGATTGGAGAATGGGCCAGACAATCAGTTGCTCGTAGCAGATAAGGGGTGCTGCCCGACTGTCGGCAACGGCCACGACCGGATTGGCGAAGAAGTGCGCCCCCGCGCCGCCGCTCTCACCAAGCAAGGGACGCCAAGGTTGCCACATCGAGCCTGGCACAGGCATGCGCTCGCGATAAAGGAGCCGAGCCCCGTCGCCTGAGATGGCGATCAGAACGTTATCGTATCCGCCCGCACCGACAACTGCGGCGCCGGCGATAATGGAGATGTCAGTGCCCTGCAGAGACTTTACCCAGAGCCGCCCGACGGTCGGAGTCCAGAAGCCCAGAGCGCTTTCGGGAAGAACAATGGTGCGGGTGCCGCCGGATGCCCGATCCGTCACCGTGGCAATCAGATCACGGTGACGCTCAATGCTGGCGTCGCGCCCCAGCGACGCGCCCATTTGGAGGTCGACCCCTTGCCAGGATTCCGGTAGGTTCGGTTCGTCCCAAGTTGCGGCGGACCACATCCAAAAGCCTACCAGGACAATCGCGACAGCCGGCCACATGCGGGTTACGAGGCCCATGATCCCGGCTGTCGCAGCAACCAGCCCCCACCATCCCCATCCCGGAAACAGCACGCCCGCGGCGGTGATCGGATGAGCCCAGCCGGTGATGCCGAATGGCGGAACGGCCATCAGAACCGCTGCCAGGAGATAGCGGCGCGGACGAGCACCCGTCTTCTTCGTCCAGAGGACGGTATGCACGATGACGAAGCCGGCGGACGCACAGAGCCAAAGCAATAATCCCGGCCAGAGGTCGGAGGAATAGAAGGTCGCAACGCCCTGCGGCAATCCCCGGGAAGCGGCCAGGAAATAGCCGGCTGAGACAACCGCGGCTGTCAGCCTCGTTCGCGCAAACGCCCAGAGGACCGGAAATGTGAAAGCGACCGGAAGAAGGAGTATGTAGCCACTCCACGCAAGTGTTCCGGCGACGATGGATGCGGCAATCAACAGCGTTGCCCGCACCTTGTCATGGCGCATAGGTGAGAACCTCTTGCGCAAGACCGAGGATACCGGAAGCGGGCAGGGGACCGAAATAGCGGGAGTCATAGGAGCCAGCGAATGGTGAGTGGAGAAAGAGGCTTCCCGCCGGCACGACGCCGCCGGCAAACGGCGTCATTGGCCGACCTTTGCCGTCCCACTCTGCCAGCCTCGAAAAGGGAAGCTTTCGCCCGTCGACCGTCACGTGGGCGCCGATTTCAACACTCTGGCCGGCGATGGCAATGACCGTTTTGATGAGAGGCGCGACGCCGCCAGGGCAGGTGCCGACACGGAGATAGCCGCGCTCTCGCGCCTCGCGCATGACAGGCGTTTGCGGAGGGCAGATGAACACGAGATCGCCGGTCGACGCCGGCCGGTCAAGCGCCACGATACGCCAGAGGCCGATCGGTTCACTCGGTGTCAGGTTGATGCGATATCCGCCCACGATTGCGGCAGCAACGCCGCCGCCAACGATGGACGCCGCCAAGGCTAAGAGCACGACAGCATGCGCCCTTTGAGCGCGGCGCGTCCCAAACGCAAACGCGGATGTCTTCATTTGAGCGAGAGCCCCTGGCTCTTGGCCTGACGCAGCGTCTCCGCTTGCTTCAGCGCCTCGGTCGTGCGCTCGCGCGCGACGAGTTGCTGCACCGTCCGCATCGAATTCCACGCCGATTGCACCTCCGCTTTCTGTACGGCCGTCATTCCCGAAGTGACGGTGTTGAAGGTCTGCCCACTCGGGTCCTTCGCAGCAAGCGACAGGAAGGTTCGCTCGCCGAACCGCTCCGATACGGCCTTGGCGAAACCTTCCAGTTCCGCCTTCACCATTTTGTCGGCGAGCGCAAATTCGAGGCCGGCGGGCAGATCGTTCCGGTCGATCGCGTCGCGAACGCGTTCCAATGTTTGTTTTGCGTTTGGCGACAGTGCGGGAATGTCGATCGAGACCTTCAAGCGGGCAGCACGTTCTTCGACCTCGAACTTACGTTCCGCCTCCGCCCGCTGGCGCAGATAGCGCTCCAAGTTGCGGGCAAGCGCCGGCGCATTCGTTTGTGCCTTTTCTCGCTCCTGCTTGTGAGAGCGGCTGGCGAGGATCCCGGTCTTGCCCTTGAGCGCGCCGAAGCTTTCGGGCTCCGACCCGAGCTTGGTCAACGTGGATTTCGCAACGGTCTCGTCCTTCAGCATCGCGTCGACATTGATTGCCTTGAAGGCGCTTTCCGGCTGCGCGTAGACGATGTGGAAGCGGGTCGAGACCTCCTCCCATTGCTTCTTCAAGCCTGGATCGGCGGCGACCTTGTCCTCGATCGCCTGGTCGACCGATTTGGCGAAGGTTGTGATGCCCGAGACCATCGGCTTTGCCTCCTTGGTACTGTTTTGGGTTGGGGACTGCGCGGCGCCGCGGACGAGCCCGAGCTTGCCGGCGACGGCGGCGAGGCGGGCGCCGAGATTGGCAAGTTTTTGCTTTTGGCTGACGACCCATTCCAGCCGGTCGCGAAGCAGAGTTCGGGCGACGTTGACGAGATTGAGACCGCGGGCTTCGGCAAAACGAAGCGCCTGACGGTAGAAGTCACTTTTCTTGTAATCGAGAGTCGTTTCCTTCGCGTTCCGCCGCGACAGGATCGGGATCAACCCGCCGTTCTTGGCGAAGGATCTGCGACCGTAATAGACGGCCAAGTCCTCACGATGACGGGTCATGGCGACATAGGTGAGATGGCGGTCCAGCGAAAGCGAAGCGAGCACTTTCACCCGGTCGACGGTCGCGCCCTGGCTCTTGTGGATGGTCGTGGCATAACCGTGGTCGAGGTTGTTGTAGAAGCGCTGTTCGACCAGCACCTGGCGGACATTCTCCCCATCGCCGATCAGCGCGGTGATCCGTCCCGGCTTCGCTTCGACGACCTTGGCCAGCATGCCGTTCTTGACGCCCAGTGATCCCTCGTTCTTGAGGAAAATGATCTGGTCGCCGACGGCGAAGTTGCGTTCACCGTCCGCGGTCTTGAACATGGTTCCCTGATCGAGAACCCCGCGTTCAATGAGTTTGATGCGCGCCATCTGGTTGAGCATGCGCACGTCCCGGCGCAGATGAGCGAGGATCAGCGACGTCTTCGCCGGATCGTAATCGCGGTCCCAGGCGGTGATCAGGTTGTCGACGGCCTCGGCCTTGAGATCCGATCCTATTATCTTGCCGTTGGCGCGGTAGGCATCGACCGCCCTGCCGACCTTGCCACGCGCGAGATCGAGCGAGGCATCGCGCATCCATTGCTGGCGCTGGCGATAGATGGTTTCGAGCTCCGCATAGCCGATGCGATCGGCAATGGCGCGGAAGGCAGCACCTGCCTCGATCGGTTGGAGTTGCTCGGGATCGCCGACGAGAACGAGCTTGGCGCCGGCCTTCGTCACCGCTTCGACGAACAGCGCCATCTGCCGCGACGACACCATGCCGGCTTCATCAAGGACGAAAACCGTCTTGCTATCGAA
Organism: Rhizobium sp. BK112; assembly: GCF_014193215.1. Lineage (NCBI taxonomy): Bacteria > Pseudomonadati > Pseudomonadota > Alphaproteobacteria > Hyphomicrobiales > Rhizobiaceae > Rhizobium > Rhizobium sp. BK112. The sequence continues at coordinate 96,096 of NZ_JACHYZ010000014.1, read as the reverse complement.
CTGATCACGGCCTTGGTTCCATCGGAGCTCCCAGGACGCAAGCGTTCGAGAGATGATGCCCGCTTCTTTCTCCAGACCCTCGGCGGCCTTGCCGGCAAGTGCTGCACCGACAACACGATAGCCTGCCGCTTCCCAGGCCTCGCGCGCGGCCTTCATCATCGTCGTCTTGCCGGCGCCGGCGCGGCCGATCACGGCGGCGATCCGCTCGGGTCCGGCCACATGCTCGATCGCCGTCTTCTGCTCATCCGACAGACGCTCATGGCGCGCAAATGTCGCGGCCAACACTGCGTCGCGAACGCCATGTGACGACCGCTGGGACAGCCAGACCGCTCGATTGGCCATCTCGGATTCGATCCGGATCATGTCGCGCGTCGTATACTTGGCCGGCACTCGGATACCGCTGGCAAGGTCGATCCGCTCGCGCTCGATGCGGAAGGTTTCAGGGTGGAGGATGATCCGAACCATCAGGGTTTGGAACAGCCCCGCGTCATCGACGTAGCGGTGAAGGATCTTGGCGACGTCACGCTCGTCGAAGACGCTCTTTTCGCGCATGATCAGGTCTAGGACAAGTTTGGGGCTCCGCTCGATCCGTCTCGCATTCTCGGCCCTTCGTGCGTCCTGCAATTCGAGGCGCTCGAGCTCGATCGGCTTTGAAGCAAGGTCGGATTTTCGCTCGATCGCCTTGGTCCCAACACCAAGATGGATAGTCGGTTCGAGATCGATCCCTTGCTTTTCGAAGGACCGTCCGTCGACGCGAAGGTCGAGGCCGGCAAGCGCCAGATGCCGATTCTGGCAGGCGAACCAGCCATCGCGAAAGGCGTTGAAATCGTAGATGCTGCCGGCCCAGAGCTCGTAGACGATCTTGCCGGTGTCGTTGCGGATAAGGTTGCCGTCCGGTCCAAGCACCGCGACCTTCTTGGCGCCAAAACCGTCCTCGGTCAGCGGCCGCAAGGTTGTCATCAGATGCACATGCGGATTGCCCGGTGCGTCGTGATAAACCCAGTCCGCTACCATCCCCTTCGACGTGATGTGCCGCTCGACGAAATCCCGCACCAGCGCGATGTTCTGCTCGGCGGTCAACTCGATCGGCAGGGCGATCGTCACATCCTTGGCGAGCTGCGCATCCGAGCGCTTCTCGAAATCTTCGACCATGTTCCAGAAGGCTTCGGACACGCCCGAAACCGAGCGGTCTGATATCATCTTGCGCAGCCATTCCGGCGCATCGGCGGGGATGACGAACTCTTCATGCAGCAATCCCTGCTTGCGCGTGTAGTCGATTATCCGCGCCTCGCGCTCGAACTCCATTTTGGCGCAGTGCCGGTAAGCCGCCGATAGCACGGCGCTGCGGCCGGAGCCACGGGCGACGACGCTGACGGAGAAATGGGGGACGGCCACGGCGGAATTCTTTCCCGATTGCGAACGAAATCAACAGGTTCGTCGAGAGCGGCAGACCGCCAGGGGCCTTGAGCAAGGGCGTCGCGTCAGCGACGTATAATTGCGCCCTTCGGATCCGCTCCTTCGGAACGGCCGGGATCATTCACCAAAGCATCGCCGCTGGCGATTGCATGATCCACCTAGTGCGTCCCGCACCGCGATCGGAAAGACTGAGCTCCGTATCACGCGCATTCTCACCAAGGAGACATCGGGAAATGAAGAAGCCATCCTCAAAGATCCGAGACGAAATCGCCAAGCTGCAGGAGCAGCTCAAGGCCGCCGAGACCCGTGAGGCGGAGCGCATCGGCCGGATCGCGCTCAAAGCCGGCCTCGGCGAGATTGAAGTCGACGAGACAGAGCTGCAGGCGGCCTTCGAGGAACTGGCGACACGGTTTCGCGGAGGAAAGGCCGCTACGACCGGAGGGAAGAAGGGGGGGAACGCGGGAGAAAGCAGCACATCGCCCACGCAGAACGCGTCTGGCGCTGCTGCGGGCGGGACTGCTGAGGCTTGAACGGATGGCGCGCGCGACAACATCCGATGCCCGCAAGAAGGACACGCGGGAGAAAATCGAGCTTGGAGGCTTGATCGTCAAAGCCGGTCTTCGCTTCGAGAAGCGGGCGCTTCTGCTGGGCGCGCTGATCGAGTTACGCCAGCGCCTTAGAACCGACGAGATGGAACGTTCGCGGCTGATGGCGATCGGCGCAGAGGCCTTCGGGAAAGCCGATGAATAGGACCATGCTCTTCATCGCCCCAGCCGCACTGATGATCGGGGTCACCATCGGATTGACCGGGATCGAACACTGGCTGTCCGGTTTCGGAAAGACGGATGCCGCACGGCAGATGCTCGGCCGAGCCGGCATCGCTCTGCCCTATGTCACCGCGGCGCTCGCCGGGATCATCTTCCTGTTTGCGAGCGCCGGCGCGATCAAAATCAAGACAGCAGGTTGGGGCGCCGTCGCCGGCGGTGTGGCGACGATCCTGATCGCCGCAATTCGCGAAACGATCAGGTTGTCTGCACTCGCAGACAATGTTTCGGCGGGTAAGTCCATTCTCTCCTATGTCGATCCGGCAACCATGATCGGAGCGGGGGCGGCGGCGATGGCTTCATGCTTTGCTCTGCGTGTCGCGTTTGCCGGCAATGCGGCATTCGCCAGCGCCGAGCCAAAGCGCATCCGCGGCAAGCGGGCGCTGCATGGCGAGGCCGAGTGGATGAAGCTGCCGGAAGCGGCAAACCTGTTTTCGGATACCGGCGGTATTGTCATTGGCGAACGATATCGCGTCGACAAGGACAGCACCGCGGCGCGCTCGTTTCGGGCCGACGACCCGGACACATGGGGCGCCGGCGGCAAGTCGCCGCTGCTTTGCTTCGACGGATCCTTCGGTTCGTCGCACGGCATTGTGTTCGCCGGCTCCGGTGGCTTCAAAACGACGTCGGTGACGATACCGACGGCGCTCAAATGGGGCGGCTCGCTGATCGTGCTCGATCCGTCGAACGAAGTGGCCCCGATGGTCTCGGCCCACCGGACGAGCGCGAACCGGGACCTGTTCGTCCTTGACCCCAAAAACCCGGCGACAGGCTTCAATGCGCTTGACTGGATCGGGCAATTCGGCGGCACCAAGGAAGAGGATATCGCGTCCGTCGCCTCATGGATCATGAGCGATAGCGGCGGCACGCGCGGTGTGCGCGATGATTTCTTCCGGGCTTCGGCATTGCAGTTGCTGACGGCGATGATCGCCGACGTTTGCCTGTCGGGCCATACGGAGAAGGAAAGCCAGACGCTTCGCCAGGTTCGCGCCAATCTTTCTGAACCGGAGCCGCAGTTGCGCCAACGTCTGCAGGAAATCTACGACAATTCGGACTCGGATTTCGTGAAGGAGAATGTCGCGGCTTTCGTGAACATGACGCCGGAAACCTTCTCCGGCGTCTACGCCAATGCGATCAAAGAAACCCACTGGCTGTCGTATCCAAACTATGCCGCGCTGGTTTCGAGCAAGACGTTTTCGACGGGCGATCTTGCCGATGGCAACACGGACGTGTTCATCAATATCGATCTGAAAACACTGGAGACGCATGCGGGCCTGGCGCGCGTCATCATCGGCTCGTTCCTCAACGCGATCTACAATCGCGATGGCTTGATGAAGGGCAGGGCGCTCTTTCTCCTCGATGAGGTGGCGAGGCTCGGCTACATGCGGATCCTGGAAACCGCTCGAGACGCCGGCCGAAAGTACGGCATCACTCTCATCATGATCTACCAGTCCATCGGGCAGATGCGCGAAACCTATGGCGGTCGTGATGCCGCCAGCAAATGGTTCGAGAGCGCGAGCTGGATCAGTTTCGCGGCGATCAACGATCCGGAAACCGCGGACTACATCTCGCGTCGCTGCGGCATGACGACGGTCGAGATCGACCAAATCAGCCGCAGTTCCCAAGCGAGAGGATCGTCGCGCACGCGATCGAAGCAACTCGCGGCTCGACCGTTGATCCAGCCACATGAGGTGCTGCGCATGCGCGCGGACGAGCAGATCGTCTTCACGGCGGGCAACGCGCCGCTCAGGTGCGGCCGCGCGATCTGGTTTCGGCGCGACGATATGAAAGCTTGTGTTGGCACGAACAGGTTTCACAGGCTCGGAAACACGCCTGGCCCCTCTCGGATCGAGCCGGCGCGCAGCGCAGCGAGCAAGGCCGATCCGGAACAATGAAGAGTATTGGAGAAATCAGCATAGCGGCCACCCAGGGGGTGGGATTTCGGGATTTCTCGTCGTGCGAGAGCGGGAAATAGCGCAGCCGCAGGAGCCTCAGCATAGCGGCCCGAAGGGGAGGCGGGACCGACTGCGCCCCGCTCCCGCACACCATACTGCCGGCCCGACTGAAGGTCGAGGCCGAGCCTATCCGTAAACGCAGATGAAACCGAGTCCGAGATAGGTTGAGGAAAGCAGGAGAGGAGCGGGCAAATGGTGAAATCGAATGTGGTTCCGCTCAGGAGGTCGCGGAAATCCGGGGGCAAGATCGATCGCCGTGGCCCGCAGGGAAAACCTCGAACGGGACAGAACCGTCCGCGCAAATCACTGATCGCAGTCATCTCAGCTATCGTCGTTGCTGCGGCAGGCTGGCTCGCCTTCGGCGGCGCCGGCGACCTCCCCGGACTGCCGGCTGTGGCCAAGTCACCGGTAGCGGACTCATCGTCGGCCGCGTTTTCAATCTGCGGCGACGGCCGTCATGTGAATTGCGTCGTCGACGGCGACACGTTCTGGTTCAAGGGCGAGAAAATCCGCATCGAGGATATCGACACGCCGGAGCTCAGCCCGCCGCGTTGCGAGGCGGAACGGATCAAAGGAGAGGCGGCGAAGGTGCGCCTGCTGGCGCTGCTCAATGCCGGCAACTTCTCACTGGCGGTCAGCTGGCGCGACGAAGACAAGTATGGCCGCAAGCTCCGGACCGTAATGCGATCAGGACACTCGCTCGGAGACACTCTCGTCAACGAGGGCCTTGCCAGGCGCTGGGACGGTACCAGACACGGATGGTGCGGTTGAGGACCCGCGAGAGGATCGTTGCCGGATGGCCGAAACCGCCCCGCGGGTTCGGGGAGCGTAAGCGAGTAGAGCCGTGCGCCGAAGGCGTCTCGCCCAAGTCTGTCATGACCGTTCACCTATCATCACCGATGTGAATCGATCTGTGCCGACCGATTCATAAGTGTCGTTGGACGCGATTCCCGGGATCAGCGATCCTAACCTCATGATCTCGCAACCATACCATCTCTATGTCGAGCGCTCGGACGCGTCCAGGAACATGTCGCGCTACTACGCCATCTCGATCGAACCCAACCTGTTCGGGGACGTCTGTCTCCTGCGTAAATGGGGCCGCATCGGAGCCAAAGGCCAGATGATGGTCCATCATTTCGGACGGGAAGAAGAGGCCGTCGAACTGTTTCTCGATCTGCTCCGACAGAAGCGAAAACGCGGTTACCGCCCGCGCGCCTCCGTGGCGAGTTGAGAAAGGCCCGCCGAAGCGGGCCAAGAGGGCGCCTCATCGGCGCCGGTTCCAATCGGTCTCGAACGATACCTCGATCTCGACGAAGAACGGGATCTTGATCGCGAGCTTCAGGCCGAGCTTGCCCTTGCGGAAAAAGTGGCTGATCACCTTGCCGAGAGTCCGGAGCCGACGGCCGGTGGCGGCGAGGAATTGGGCGAGTTGTTGCATGGCGTTTCTCCTTTCGAAATGCGGTTATCGCAGGGGATATGCGGCAGACCGGAAAGGAGGGACGCACCCAAAGGGCCGGAACGGGTGGAGGACCTGCCGGCGACCGAATTTTGTTCGGCGAGGAGCAGCAGAAAGCGGCGGGGAAAATTCTGGCGGCGGCAGGTTGCGTCGTGACGAACGGGCTGCAACATCCCCGATGACAGATGACGGCAGGTCGAAAAGAAGAGGCTCAACTGGTCGTTCTCACCATGATCGCAATGGTCTCGTCGGCATCTCAATGGAAAGGCGGCTCTCGCCGCCTTCCGGATGATCGAGCCCGCCGCAGGATTGATTATGATCCTGTGCACCTGATGTAGCTGACCCGGGAAGCATTGACCGCGATACCGGTTTCCCGCGTGATATCCTTGATGATCGGCGCGAGTGAGCCGAGTTCGTCGGCGGTGAGCGCAATCAACCCCGGAAAGTCGATGTCGACGCCGGTATGGTCGGCCGTCAAAGCAATGGACCAATCGCCGCCATTGACGCGGTATTCGTGCGTGTCGAAATCGATGTCGAGTTCATCCAGCAGATTGATGGTGAAGCGTCCGAAGATCTCGGTCTCACCTTCGAGCCGGTATGCGGCATAGTCGTCGTCGCCGGCAAGAACGCTCCGCTCCAATGCCATGATGGTCCGGATACGACCGGCAGTCGCCTCGAGCCCTTCGAGCAGTCGCTCATGGAGGTTTCGCGAGATTTCGGTTTCGCAGCCGAAGCGGTTTGCCAGGACGACGAGCCGGAAACCGGAAAGCTTGGTGTAGAGCGCAAGGTTATGGTCAGATGTCATTGTGTGATCTCCTTCATCTTGATGACGAAGATCGGCCACTCCAGTTGCAAAGAGGGGTCAGGGACCGCGGAACGCGGCGCGCAAGCGGGGGAGCCGATTTTTCCGGGAAGCGAAGCGGCGGAAAAATTGGGGGAGACCGCGCCGTCCTTGACGCCGGATTTGCTGGAGTAAAATAGGACGTCAGAGAGAGAAGAGACCCACGGTCCCAGAGGGGGCGTGACCGTATCCGGCGTGAGCCGGAGGGGAGCGTTGAGGGGTGAAATCCCTGACAGCCGAGAGGCCGGTCGATCCGGCCGACAGGCTTATATTCCAGCAGAATGAGAGCCGCCTCAGAAAGGCGGCTCGGCTTCGATGGTGCCGACCTGTTCGGCAAGCGCCACGGCCAGATCGGCCAGGGCGAGCTGAAGCTCCGCTTCGACCTGGGCCCGCTCGACGGCGCAGCAGGCGTTCCTCAATTCGGCGCGCAGTTCCTCGATGTGCTGTTCGATGGTCATCGTCTCATCTCCTTGAGTTCGTGAAAGACGAGACGGCGGGGCGGGAAGAGATGACGGGGTCAAGGAGCGCGGACGCGACCGGCGGAGCCGGCGAGTGGGGGAGCCGATTTTGTTGGAGCGGAGGAAACCGGAGCGGAGGCAAAATTGGGGGCGACCGCTCGTCCTCGAGGCCGGCATTTCTTCCCGGCACGATAGCCTCCACTGAGCAGACATATTCCGGTTCCGTATCGCACCGAAAAAGCCGGCGGCGGGCTCGATGCCTGCCGCCTGCTTGTCTTTGTGGCCTGTTGGCCCCGCCTGGCCGGCGGGGCCGTCCGGGCCTCAGTCGCGGTTGGGGCGGGACCAGATCAGCTGGTAGCCGTCCTCGCCTTCGACTTCGGTGAGGGTTGCGTAGATCGGAGCGGGGAAGCTCGGGTCGTCCAGCTTGACCGAGAGGTAGTCGCGGTCCTGCTCGGAGCGCTTCTGCCAGGCCGCACCCAGCTCGACATTGCCGGCGTAGATGCGGAAGTGCGGGCCCTTGTCGGAGGGGTTTTCGACGCGGGCGATGCGGGCCTTGACGTTGAGGGCGAGCGTGCGGATCGAGCCGTTGAAGCCGGTTTCGGAGGTGGTGAAGGTGCCGATGGTTGCCATTGTCGTATTCCTTTTGCTGTTTCGGGCCGCGCCCATCGCGGCCTCGATGGCTGTCGCAAGGATCGGGGAAGATCGGACCGCACCTGAAAGGCCGGAATGGAATGGAGGGCGGCCGGGAGAAACTTTGTTGTTCCGCGAGGAATGGGCGCGACCGCGCTCAGGGGAAGAAAGTTTTGGAAGGCCGTTGCGGGAGGACGATCGAGGCGAAGCCGCTCTCCGGTCAGACATGCCCCATCGAGCCCGCGAATGGAGCGCCGCTGACCCTTGGCAAAGGGACGTGGCAATGGCGGCCGCGCGCAGTTGGGCCATGGCTCCGATCCCGGCGCATCGGCGGACCAATCACTCCGTCTTTAGTTCAGGCCGTACCAGGTCCCGCGACCCGCTCCATGAAGAGTCAGATGCCCCTGTTCGGTCAACACCCGAAGATGATCCTTGACGGTGTTGCGGCTCGCGCCTGTGGCCTTGGCCGCGTCCATCACCGTAACGCGCCCGCGCTCACGCGCCAGTTCGAGGATCGAGACCGACAACTCCGGCAGGTCGCCCAGCAGGATACGTTCACGCTCGATCTTGCGCTCGAGCCGCTGCTTCTGGCGCTGCAGGCTCCGGAGGAAAAACTCGACCCACGGATTCCAGTCCTGTTGATCTGTCCGGATCGTGCCCTGCGTTCGACGAAGCGCGAGATAATAGGCTTCCTTGTTCTGCTCGACAACACTTTCGAGGGAGCTGTATGGCACGTAGGTATAGCCCGCCCGAAGGAGCAGCAAAGTGGTCAAGGCTCGCGACAGGCGGCCATTGCCGTCCTGGAAAGGATGGATTTCCAGAAAGACCACCACGACGACAGCGACGATGAGCAGAGGGTGAAACGTCCCATCCTTCTCCTGGGCCTGTTGCCAGGACACCAGTTCCGACATCCGGCCCGGCGTATCAAAGGGGGATGCTGTCGCGAAGACGACGCCCAGGCTTCGCCCATCTTCGTCGAAGGCTTCGACGTTGTTGACAAGGGTTTTCCAGTTTCCCCTGTGCCGCTCATCTTTGGTCGAGTGAGCGAGCAGATCCCGATGGAGTTGGCGGATGTGATTTTCGTCAAGCGGGATCGTGTCGAAGGCGGAGAAGATAGTTTCCATTACCTCGGCATAGCCTGCGACCTCCTGTTCGTCCCGGCTGGTGAACGAGCCGATTCGAAGGTTCGAGAGCAGCCTTTCGACTTCTCGGTCGCTCAGTTTTGCGCCTTCGATACGGGTCGAAGAGCCGATGCTTTCGATCGTCGCGACCCGGCGCAAGCTGGAGAGCCGGTCTGGCGCGATACGACCGAGCGCTCGCCATGCACCTTTGAATTCGTCGATCTCGGCGATCAACGATAGGATCTCAGGCGTGATACGCAGTTTCGCCAGATCAAGGGCCGTCATCCATTATCCCATCCGTTTCCATCCGAATGGGATATGACATACCGGACTCCATTTTTCCATCCATTTTCATCCAATAAAGAGAACGGCGGAAAAAAGTCAGAGCACGGGAGAGGCCCCGCCTTGGTGGCGGGGCCGTCCGGATCTCAGTCCCGGTTGGGGCGCGACCAGATCAGCTGGTAACCGTCCTCGCCCTCGACTTCGGTGAGCGTTGCGTAGATCGGGGCGGGGAAGCTCGGGTCGTCGAGCTTGACCGACAGGTAGTCGCGGTCCTGCTCGGGGAGCGCTTCTGCCAGGCGGCACCCAGCTCGACGTTGCCGGCGTAGATGCGGTAGTGCGGGCCCTTGTCGGAGGGGTTTTCGACGCGGGCGATGCGGGCCTTGACGTTGAGGGCGAGCGTGCGGATCGAGCCGTTGAAGCCGGCTTCGGAGGTGGTGAAGGTGCCGATGGTTGCCATTGTCGCATTCCTTTTGCTGTTTCGGGCTGTCGCAGGATCGGGGACGATCGGACCGCACCCGGAGGGCCGGAACAAGGTGGAGGGCGGCCAGGAGAAACTTTGTTGTTCCGCGAGGAATGGGCGCATCGCGCTCAGGGGAAGAAAGTTTTGCAAGGCCGTTGCGGGAGGACGATCGAGGCGAAGCCGTTCTCCGGTCAGACATGCCTCATCGAGCCCGCGAAGGACGTGGCATGGCTCAGGGCCAAAGGAATATGGCGATGGCAGCCACTCCCCGACTGCCTGCCGGATCCCTGCGACGGTGGATCCACCGCCCTGTCCACATGTCAAAATCAGACGTCCGGGAACAGCCGAACAAGGGCGTTGCGTTGGCCGTTCTTCGGGCTATCGTCGTGCTCGCGAATCGTCGCCCGGAGGATCTATGCGTCAGCAGACAAAGCCGTTTATCGTAGAAATCAAGCCGTCCCGGAAGCTCAAGCCGATCGACCGAAACACCTCGATCTGGGGCAAACTGGACCTTAAGGCTGATCCTGACATGCTCTCCGCGTTGAAGCCTGAACAGGTGCCGGCCGCTGGCGAGACCAACGACCGACGCTGATGGTCCTCAGGCAGCGAGCCGCTCGCCAGCGATTTCGGGCTGCAGGCCATGCAGGAAACTTACGGCCCGCTGCGCATGCGCCGCCGCCTGGAAGATCGCCCGTCTGTCATCGGTCAGGACCTTGAGCCAGGAGCCAAGGTACGAGGCGTGATCGGGGCGGGGCTCGAGCTCGGGAGCGATGCCGAGATCGGCGCAAAGAAAGCAGCTGCCGAGTTCGGCAATCAGTTCCTCTCGCGCTCGCTCGGTTTTGTCCTTGGCATAGCGGCTGAGATCGCGGCCGAGGCGATGCGCCGGCGCCGTGAAGTGCGTGACCTCGTGACTCAAGATCGCATAGTAGCTTGCCGCATCCTTGAAGCTCTCAAACGGCGGCATCTGGATGATGTCGGCGGCCGGCGCATAGAAGGCCTGGTTCCCACCGTGGCGGATCACAGCACCGGTGTTGCGAAAGAACCGGTCGGCATGCTCGATGCGCTCGACGGGATCGAGAACCGGAGCCGGCTGGTGACGATACTGGTCGGGAAGTCCGTCGATCTGTTCGACGTTGAAGACACTGTAGGTCTTCAGGAAAGGAATCTCCCGCTCGACCTCGCCGCCATTTCCGTCGGTTTCGGGCTTGGTAAAACGGCTGGCGAAGACGACCGTGGCGCCTGTTTCGCCCTTGCGGACGGCAGCACCCAGTTCGAGGGCCTGCCTGAACGTCATCCACGTAGATGACGTATATCCCCGGGCGTTGCCCTCGGACCAGAGAAGCAGCACGTTGACGCCGGAGTACGGCTGCCCGTTATGACGCAGCGGCCGGGTAATACGGCCGGTCGTGTTCTCGGCGTTCCATGGCTTCATCCACGGCCGCACGCCCTTCGCCAGATCCTCAACGATTCTGTCCGTGATGCGGGTATAAAGATCGACCCGTCGTTTCTCCGTATTGCTCATGTCAGAGCCTCCGTTTTGGGGCCGCGCCCGTCGCGGCCCGTTGCGGAGGGTTGAAGGCAGGAGCCGATCAGCCGGCCGATGCACCGGAACGGCCGAAACTTAAGTGGAGGACGGCAGAGCCGTTGCATCTGCCGGCAGCTCCTGCAGACCCGACGGACGGAACGGGCCGCAGACGGGCGTGCCATCTGCCTGATCTCCGTTTCCTATTGACCACGTCAGCGACACCATAACAGGCCGGCTCCGCCATGGAGCCGGCCCTTATTCGCGTTTGTCGAAAGGCGGGTGGCCAGAGCCCCGCCGGCAAGGCCTAGTCGAAGGCCGAGATCTGCGCTTCGGCAGCCTTGCGGCTGAGCGAGTGACCCGGCTGTTCGACCGGCCGGTCGAAAGGCTTCCAGGTCTCGCCGATCACCTGGGCATAGGCTGCGACGGCGCCTTCGGCCGCCATTCTGAGCGAATGGGCCTGTATGCCCATGTCGGCGGCGAATTCGCGCTTGCGCTGGGCGGCGCTGTCATAGCCGACCGGACCGTCGAGGTCCTCGTCGCGGGCATCGTTGGCAGCCTTGGCCGTGGCATCGCGCGCCTCGGTGACGGCGCGGCTGTAGAACTGCCCGGCGCCGTGGGCAGAGCCGACAAAGGCACCGACGATCCGCTGCAGGTGGATCTGCATAGCCTTGTCGCCCAAGCCGTCGCCGAGCGCATCGGCGGTCTCGATGACGAGCCGTTCGTGCAGGTCGCGGATGCCGTCACTGTCGATGACGGCGGTGCCGAAACTCTCGGCGATCTTCAGCGCCTGGCTGGCGTCGGGGCACGTCAGCCGGACCATTTCGACGGTGGCGCCCTTGCGCAGCTGCACGACGCGGGCGGATTGGCGAGAGGAGGGTGCGGACTTGGCCATGATGGTTTCCTTTCGAGGTCGTCCGATCGGGCTCCGGCCCGTGCCGGCTTACCCTTCGGTGCGGTCATTCCGAACCCGCGGAAGACGGGCGTTTCAGGGTCCGGTCCTGCCTGGACGAGCGGAGCCGGTTTGCGTGCGACGAGGGCAGACTGCCCTCGAAACAGCACGCGGGCCTGTTCCGCGACGGACGGCTGGGTCCGGCCGCCCCGCGGCGCGACAGCGGCCTTGAAGCGCACGGCCGCCGGTTCAGACCGCAGCAAAACCGAAGGGCGATCCGGCAGGAGAGGAATCATGACGTCCTCGAACGAAACGACAGGCGGTCCGCCCTGTCTCCACCCTTCCGGCTCGCTGACGTCGAGCGCTTATCGATCAGCCGGCTTGGGCAATTGGTAGGCCTGCAGCCAGGTCGGACCGTGCGAGTTACGAAGCCCGCGCAGCAGACCGCAGTCATCATGCGGCGGCCCGCCCATCCAGGCGTTGTTGAGGATCGATTTCCAGCGCCGTCCATGTCTGGCGGCATAGGCCTGAAGTGCTCCCTCCTGTTCCGGCGTCAAAGGCGGCAGGGTTCCGCGCGTGCGACGAACGGCGCGCGTTTTTGGTCCGGGATACGGCCCTGCTTCCCTTGAAGTAATCAGCCGCCTGAGTTCCGCGACACCGGCATTGAGGCAGGCTTCGCCTTCGAGGTGATGGAACTGCAGCCAGAAAGCGGTTCGCTCCGCCGGTGACGCGCCGATGCCTGCCCTTCGCTCCAGGTCTCCGATCGTGCTCATGCCTTCCTGCCTCCCTGACCGGTGTTTGTGACTTTGCCGTCGGATCCGGCCCGCGCCCGCAGCGCCGCAATTGCCGCATCCTGTCGGGCGAGTCTTCTCGAAAGCGCATCGATTTCCGGCTGACGCTCGGCGGTGATCGCGGCCAGATTGGACCGGTAGCGTTCGAGGAATGCGTCTGGCTCCGGTGCCTTGCCGCGACGATATCCGGACTGGCGACCAAGCTGGGGAATGATCGTGGTCATGCGTCGCGTGATCTGCCGGTCTATCAGATCGAGCTGGTGCTGCGTCTGCCGCCGTGCCGATTCCATTCTGGTAAACTGTGCGGCGGGTTGCTCGGAATTGGACATCATGCCGCCCTCCCGCGCCAAGCGGCGAAGCTGGAGGGACCCTCATAGACGGCATGCCGCGTCTCATCGATGACGAAGCCGAAGCGGCCGACCGCATACTCGTCGCTTGACACCAGAAAGCGGCGCTCCTGCGCGTGATCGCCGCGTGTGCCGCCGATGGTGGCGATTACCTCGGTCATACCAGGGTGGTGGTCCGAACGAAGTGCTGCAGTGACGATCCAGTCGCCGGCATGTTCCCGCGCGAACGCCTCGGCGTCCCTCTCGTGAGACTCGCCGGGTGCGAGCGACCGACCGAAGATCGTTTCCCAGGCATCCGGCCAGCTGTCGCGGATCGTCTTGTCGGCGCACTTGCGCTCATAAGTCGTGAACAGGTCGGGAAAGGTCAGCGCAACGATCGCCCATGCGGCGTCCTCTTCATACCAGCCGCCACCGGTCCTGAGCATCGGGTGGACCTTGGCATTGCGGGCGTCGGAGAGCCGGAAGCCACCATGGCCTGCCGTCGTGTGGCACACGATTCCGTCTGCGTAGACGGTGGCGCCCTGCGACGGCCCCCGTGGCGTGCTGCAGGTCACCCGGACGGTCTGGCGAGAAAGTAGCCGCAGCTCGCGGCTGTGCTCGGCCTGTTCGAACATGCGGTTGCGGAACGCGGCTTCGCCCTTGACAGAGCCGTGGTGCGAATAGAAATCATCGCGGTTCAGTTCGGCAAGCGGCCGGGACACGCGCCAGGCGCTGGCAAGAAAATACTGGCCATCGCGGGTCGGAACCATGGAGAAGACGAGATCGCCCACACGCGCAACAGCCATATCGTCGGCGCTTCTGCCGAACTCCACCCCTGACGCGTCAGGGGCGGAGACCGCGGAGGATTGCGAGGGAAGTACAGTCATGCCGCAGTCCTCCCCTCGATATGACCGGCGGCGACCTCGTCGGCAGTCACCTCTTCGAGAACGGCATGGGGATATCCATGCCGGGTGAGCCATTCCGCGGCCGCCTTCAGATTGTCCGCCAAGTGGACGAGTTCTGCATTGGCGCCGGGGCGGTCGAAGACGCGAACAGATCCAAGGGCGGGCCGCTCGACGACCTTGAACGTCAGGCCGCTATCGAGCGAAAAAGTCCGGTGGATGCGGACGGTGATGATGCCATTTGCGCCGAGATCGCCTTCATGCAGCGTGAAACACGGTGTCAGGCTGGTGTTGCCGACGCCGCGCTTGCCTTCCTTGCGGATCAGCCGACCCTGGCTATTGCGCGTTTGCCAAGCTGACAGTTTCTTCTTGTGGCACTCGGGCGGTTGTGGAGTACCATCCGACCAGGCGACAATGGCGCCGATCGGGGCGAGGTCATAAATCAGAGACGCGGACATCGCGCATCCTCCTTCTAGTTTTTTGCGAGTGGTGGAAACGAAACCGCCGCCGGGAAGACCGGCGGCGGAAGATCACGCGGAGAAGGACGGGGCGGCGGCTATTCCGCCGCGATGCCGTAGGCGGTTTCCTCCTCGTCGGAGGCGGCATCACTCACCGGGTCGGCGGCGGGATCGTCATGCCCCGTCTCCGTTGGATCGCGCTCGTCGACAACGAAGCTCTCGCCCTCAGCACCGTCGCTGTCGTCGCCGGCGAGATCGTCGGCGTGCTTCATGAGAGCTGCGATGTCCTTCGGGTCAGGCGCAAACAGCGCCGCCGGAAGGACGAAGGCAGCATCGGCCGCGAAGTGATCGACGAGTGCCGCACGGGTTTCGCGGACCCGCGCCCGCGGGACGAGATTGACCGACTTGGCGGCAGCTTCAAGCGCCTGACGCGACAGGCAAAGCAGGAAATCCTCGGTCCCCATATTCGGAAGGAAACCATCCGCGCCGATTGCGTTACCGGCAATGCGCGAGACGATGCCACTGTTCGACATGCCGCGCCGGCACGAGAGCACGTCGATCAGAACGGAGCGGGCGGCGACACGTAGGCTGTCCATGTCGAACGACAACCTTCCGTCTGCGGAATAAAGGCGCGCGACATGACGCTGGAAACGCTTCGGCCCGAACACGGTGTCGTTGGCGCCGGAATCGACCCGAACATTGGTGCCGGCAAAAGCCATGACCAGTAGCGCCATCAGCATGTCGTCCTCGATCGGCGCCCTGGCGAGCGCCTCATGCAGCGCATCGGTACGGAAATCTCCGATCATGTCCTGGCCCTTCTGCGTGACCTCCGGCCTGGTCTTGCCGACGGCATCTGTGCCGTCATCGGCCTCCGTCGAAGCACCGGCGAGACCGGATCGCCCTTCGGTTTTCCTTAGCTCCGGCATCCGGTAGTGGACGCTCTGCACTTTGCCGTCGCGATCGAGATACATCGCGGTGCAATCGCCCTTGGCCGGCTTGCCGTAGACGCGTTCGGCCCTCTTCGGCAGTTCCGGCTGACCCCAATTGTTGACCTCGACGATCGCCCCCTTCTTCGGAAGGTTGCTCGCCATCCACTCCTGCTGTGCGCCGAGAAAGGCTTCGACGTTGGTCGTGTAGCGATTGTCCTCATCGGCAGGGCCGAACAGGTCCTCGGCCCATTCGATACCGTAAGCGAGGCGAAGATCGTCGCCGAAGCTTGCATCGCGAGCATACATGCGGGTTTTCGAGAGGCCGTTGGCGACTTGCCACCAGGCCGCTGTGTCGCCCTTCTTCGGTTTGTGGGCTTTCCAGACCTCTTTCTGCTCCTCGGAGGATGCCGCCGCGATCGTCCTCAGCTGCTGCTCGTTCGGCATGTCGCCCTTCGCCATCTGGTCGAGCATGGACGGCAGCACGTTGGCAAGCAGGCGGAGCTTGCGGATCTGGCGGACGGGAAGCGCGAGCGCCACGGCGATCGCCTCCTCGGTCCAGCCGAGCGCGACCAGCCGCTCGATGCCCCTCCATTGGTCGACCGGATTGAGCGGCTCGCGCGCGATGTTCTCGACCATCGAGCGCATGGCGCCGTTGTCGTTGGCCGCCTCGACGACGATCACGTCGATTTCCTCGAGACCGGCGGCGATCGCCATGCGGGTGCGCCGGTGACCGGCTTCGATGACGTAGCCGTTGCCACCGGCTTCCGGGAAAATGACCGGCGGCTGGATCACGCCGACGGCTTTGATCGTCGCCAAAAGCAGGGCGTCGGCCTGCGGCGTCGACTTCGACTGGCGGGTGTTATCAGGGTTGTCCTTCAACGCACGTGGATCGACCTTCATCAGTTGCATGGGATGCTCCTTCTCGGGGGATTTGGACACGGCCCTCTGCCTGCCCTTGTCGCGTCTTCATTCTTTTCGAAGACACCTCCCGGACCGCAGAGCGGGCGGCCGGGTGCAACTGCGGCCGAGCATTGCTGCCGCGAAGAACGAGCGGGGCTGACAGCCCTGCGAAGGACGAGTGGCCGGGATGCGGAGGCGGCGGTTGAGCGTCAGCGGCGCCCGGCTGCCGGATCGGCGACGGGTTCACTTTTTCCCCACCCCTTCTTTTTCCCTTATTGAATATTCTTTCTTCAAATCCGCTTTGAAGTAACGCATTGTCACACACATACAACCATTCCTTGCTTATACTATGGGGTGACGACGGCGCTGGCGGTCCGATGGATCGAACAAGGGGGAGGGCTCTGATGTCAGAAATCGCGTTGAAGGTATTTTCGAATGCGGACGATGTTCACCTGGTGTGGTCGCATCAGGAAGACATCGCCGGATGCCTCGGTTTCGCAATCCAGTGCAAGCGCGGCGACGGGCAGCCGAAATTCCTGTCCAATCGCGTCGGGTTCGAGGACGACGTCGAGGTCGATGCGCATGGCAAACGCTTGAGGTCGCGCCCGTCCGACATATGGCCGTTTCAGCGCTACGACTGGACCGATCATGCCGCCGATCTTGGCGATGTCATATCCTACCGCGTCATCGCGCGGGTCGTCGGAACTGATGGAAAATTGACGGACGGGCCGGCGAGCGACTGGTCGCCGACATTGCGGCTGACGGCCGATTGCGGCGACGGGGTCAGCGTCCATTTCAACCGGGGCTTTGTCCTTTCCCAGTTCATGGCGCGCTACATGAAGGAGAAGGGGATCACCCTTCAGGAGCTCAAGGAAAAAGCAGTCATCATCAGCCAGGAAGTCGACCGCAGCGTCCGCAACTTTCTCGGTGGAACGCTGCGCGAAACCGTTCTCGCCATGATGAGCGAAGTGGAGCGCACGCCAGGGCTCGAGCTTCACGCAGCCCTTTACGAACTCAGCGACGAGGAACTGCTCGATGGCCTCGCCGCCATCGGCAGTCGCGCCCACATCGTTCTTGCGAACGGGAGCGTCAAGCAGGATGGCGAGGATGAAAATGTCGATGCTCGCGCCCGTCTAAACGATGCGGGCTGCGTCATTCACGACCGGTTCCTGGCGCCCGACGGCCTTGCGCACAACAAATTCGTCGTTATCGGCGAGCGGGAGGGAGACCTGTTTCATGCCGCAAAGGTCTGGACGGGCAGCTTCAACTGGACGCCCACCGGCCTTTGCACCCAGCTCAATAACGGCATCCTGATCGAAAATGTTGAGCTGGCCACGCGTTTCGAGGCGCAGTTCGAGCTCCTCAAAGGCGCCGGAAACGGCTTCACGGACGCCCTGTTGGACTCCAACAACAGTCCGAAGCGCGACATTGCGCTCGGTGCAGCCAAAGTCGACAGCTGGTTTTCCAAACTCGGCCGCGAGATCGATATCAAGGAACTGATCGAGCTCGTAAAGGGCGCGCGCCAGGGCATTTTCTTCGTCATGTTCCAGCCCGGCAACGAACCGGTGCGCACTCTCCTTCGCATGCAGAGCGAGAAGGATCTCTATGTTCGCGGGGTCGCAACGCAATTGACGAGCAACGGGCTCGAAGACTTCAAATTGCTGAAACAGGTGCCCGAGCAGTTCTTCCTCGACACCGCCCAGGCAACCGGCGTGGACATGTCCATCGGCCGATGGGCGGTCGAGGGAACAGCGAACGAGTTCAGGAACAGTATCGGCCACGCTATCACGCATTCGAAGGTGCTGGTGATCGACCCCTTCAGCGGCGATCCCATCGTGGTCACGGGATCGCACAACTTTTCGAAGTCGGCGAGCCGCGACAACGACGAGAACTTCATCGTGATCCGCGGTCACCGGGAGATCGCGATGCACTATGCGATCAATGCGGTGCAGACCTATAACCACTATCGCTGGCGGGCTTATCTCGAAGAGGCTGAGCGGGAAAACAGGGATCCGTTTCAATTTCTGTCGCGCGATCCCAAATGGCAGCGCCGGCGCACGACCGGCGAAACCAAGCGTATGCTGGCCTTCTGGCGCCCGGAGGCTTGAGGCTGCGTCTGGAGACCAAACGATGAGCCGAACAAAAAAATGGGCCAGCGGAAGACCGCGGCCCATAAAGTGTGAAGGTCAATTAACCTCCAGAGGGGAACAGCTGGTGCGGCGGAACTGGGAGGAGACCGCCAATGCATCAGCTACGTGCAGTATGAACGTTTTTTGACCAAGCGAAAGCCATTTATTGTGCAATGCAGCTATGCGAATGCTGCGCTGCTTCTAAAACCATTCCGCGAACCGCGGCGATCCAGACTGGCGCAAACCTCAAGCGGCTTTCGACTCCGTTGCGTGTTCCTCGCGTGCTGCGACGGCCAGTGACTCGTCGACGTCGCGAAGCTGCCGGCGCTTGTCGGCAAGCTCATCCGCGAATGCGAACAGGCCGCCTTCGCGCGAACGGAAGGAGGCAAGGCGCCTGCGCGCATCTTGCAAGCGATGGCGATAGCGCTCCCGCTCGCCGTCAAAACCATCGAGCGCATGTTCGAGGCGGGAGATGGCGCCAAGCGGCGTCACGGTCACCGGCAAATCGATCTCGTAGTCCGCGCCGGTGCGCTGGAGAAGGGTCGTGTAGCGATATCCGTCGTCCCTGCCGAACCGCTCGCCGGAATAGACGAGATCGAAGCCCCCGATCGAGGCAAGGACGCTCTCGTCTTCCTGCTGGAGCTGAACAAGGGTGAGGATTTCCTTCATCAGGGCGCGACCGGCGGCCTTCCGCTCGTGGAGGGCCTCGCCTACGACAGTCATGGCGAAGGCTTCGCCCGCGGCCGGAACGAGGCGCTCGATATCCTTGCCGATTTCCGCAATCCGCCGCTCCGAGATCTCGATATCGCGTTCGGCGTCGCGGATCTGCCGGCGCACAGCGTATTGATCGTCATCATGGGCGGCACGCAGCCGTTCGAGACGGGCAATGTCCGCCTCGAGCCCCGCCTTCTGCATCAGGCGCTCGTCACCGCTGGCAATCGCCTTGGCCATGGCAAACTGATTGGCCGCTCCTTCGCCGAGATCTTCGAGCCGGCGGATCGAAGTATCGCCTGAGAGTGCCGCCGCGATGAAGCGGGCCTTGCGCTCGTTGTTCTGCCACATCGAGGCGTCAAGCGAGCCCTGGGTGGCATAGGCGAAGATATCGACTTCGTCATGCTGGTTGCCCTGGCGCACGATCCGGCCCTCGCGCTGTTCGATCTGCGAGGGCAGCCACGGAACATCGAGGTGATGCAGCGCCTTGAGGCGAAGCTGGGCATTGACACCGGTCCCCATCGTGTCCGACGAGCCAATCAGGAAGCGGACCTTGCCGGCGCGGACGTCGGCGAACAGACGCTGCTTCGCCTCGGTCTTCTTGTAGTCCTGCATGAAGGCGATTTCGTTGGACGGAACGCCCATGCGGACGAGCTCGTCCCTGATCCAGCGGTAAGCGGAAAAGCCGCGGCTTTTCTCGACATTGATGGTGCCGAGATCCGAAAAGATCATCTGCGCCGCGCCTGGGACATCGAAGGGCTTGCCGTCCGGTCGCACAAACGTGCTTTGCGACGTCTCCTGCCAAATACGGAAGGCGTTCTGGACGAGCAGGTTGAGCTTGTTGTCCGGCTCGTTGTCATTGTTCGCATCGACCAGGCGGAGATCGATGGCGGCGTGTCGCCCATCGGTGATGACCGAGAGTAGGATGTCGTCGCCGGGCTGTGCCGGTCCCTCGCGCATCTCGATCGCCTTGATACGGGCGTCGAGGATCACCTGGTAGTTCTTGAACGCCTGCGTCGGCTTGGCCGTCAGGATCTGCCGGCGGCCGGTCGAGATATCGGGCACCTTGACGTAGTCGCGGAGATCCGCGGGCATAACCACGTCGGCGAAGGACCGGAACATCGCGATCAACTCCGGCACATTGACGAAAGAAGCAAAACGGCTGACGGGCTTGTATTTGCCTGATGGCTGGATCTCCAGTTCCGTCGTCGTATCGCCGAAGGTCGAGGCCCAGGCGTCGAATTCATGCAGCCCGCGTTCGGCCAGTGCGGCGTAGCCGAGCAGGCGTTGGACCGAGAACATTTCGCCAAGCGTATTGGTGATCGGCGTGCCGGAGGCGAGAACCAGAGCGCGGCCGGGGTTCCTCGTCTCGATGAAGCGAGACTTGACATAGAGGTCCCAGGCACGCTGCGAACCGTTCGGATCGATGCCTTTCAGGGTCGACATGTTGGTGGCAAAGGAAAGCTTGCGGAATTCCTGCGCCTCGTCGACGATAATCTGGTCCACGCCGATTTCGGAAATGGTCAACGGGTCGTCCTTGCGCGTGGACAGCGCCTCCAGCCGCTCCTTGAGCCCTTCCTTGAGCCTCTCCAGCCGCTTGCGGGAGACACGGTCCTCGCTGTCGACCTTGGTCAGCAGTTCCTCGTAGAGTTCGAGCTCGTCCTGGATCATCTGCCGTTCAAACGCCGGCGGCACAGCGATGAACCGGAATGCCGAGTGGGTGATGATAACAGCATCCCATGTCGCCGTCGCCGCCCGCGACAGGAAACGAGCGCGTTTGTCCTTGGTGAAGTTGGTCTCGTCGGCGAGGAGTATGCGGGCGTTCGGATAGAGCGCGAGAAACTCGCGGGCCGCCTGCGCCAGGCAATGTCCCGGTACAACCAGCATCGCCTTGGCGATCAGCCCGAGCCGGCGCTGTTCCATGATCGCGGCCGCCATCGTCATCGTCTTGCCGGCGCCGACGGCGTGGGCGAGATAGGTCGAGCCGGACGAGATGATGCGCCAGATGCCCCGTTTCTGGTGTCCATAAAGAATAAAGGCGCCGGAGGCGCCAGGAAGGTTCAGATGGGAGCCGTCAAACTTTCGAGGCGCGATATTATTGAATCGATCGTTGTAGACCCGCGCCAGCCGATCGGTGCGATCAGGGTCGGTCCACACCCAATTCTGGAAGGCCGTCTTGATCTTCTGCAGCTTGTCGCGAGCGGCTTCGGTATCGACGACATTCAGCATGCGCCGCTCGCCGTCTGCATCCTTGAAGACGTCGAAGATCTGCGGCACCCGGCTGTTCAGCGCATCGGCGAGCAACTCGCCGGCGTGGCGTCGGTCGGTGCCCCATTCGGATGTGCCGGCCGCCGTCCATCCGAGTTGCCGGGCCTCGACTGTCCATGAGCCGAGTTCCGGCATGTGATGGATCCTGATCTCCGCGCCCATCGTCTCCTGGACGAAGTCGACGATATCGGCCGCGGAAATCCACGGTGCGCCCAGCCGGGCGGTGATATCAGACGGGCGGAGATCAGCCGGCTGCACCGCCTGAAGCGCACGGACATTGCGCTGATAAGCGGGATCGAGGCCGGCCGCGGCTTCTGCAACGCCAAGCTTGGTGCGCACAGCGCCGGATAGATAGGCGTCCGAAGTTTGCCAGGAGCCGTCGGCCGGATCGCGAAAAACCGTGTCACCGAGCGCATCGAGAACCGCATCCGTGTCGCAATGGAGAAGCTCGGCGATATGATACAGATCGACCCGACCGCGCTCGTTGAGGACGACGGCCAAGGCATCGGCTGCAGAGGTGATGACGGGCGGAGAAGGGGGCGCGATGACACGTTCGGAGAAAATCGGCCCGGGCCTGGCGGTGTCGGTTTCGAGGTCATAGTCCTCGATGGAGGCGACCAGCCAGCAGTCCGGATCATCGCGAAATGGCAAAAGGTTCGGCTGGCGATGGGTTTCACGAACCTCGCCCGTCGTCTCATCCTCGATGATCATAACCGTGGTGTGATTGATCGGCCCGAAGTCGCGCACGAAGTTCGACCAGGCGATGCGCAGCCGCACTTGGCAGTCGCGCCACGGCCGGTCCAGTTCCTGGGCTTTCAGGACGTCGCGCACGGCATCGCGGATCGGGATCAGTTTGCGAATGATCCGGACGTGTTTTTCCGAAATTCCCTCGGCGCTGCGGGCCTTGCGCACATAAACCGGAACAGGCTCGCTGTCGACCACCTGCATGAGGCCATGCCTGACATCGATGAAATAGCTGCCTTCGCGCACCTTGGCATTGTCGGGACTGAGATCGACGATCTCGGCAAGCTCGTCCTCCAGATCGATGTCGATGGCGGTCGGCTCGCCGTCATAAAGGCCTTCCGGAAGAAGGGCGATGGCTGCCGTCAGCGCCGCGTCTAGTTCCTCGCCAGCGCGTGGCCGGCACGTATAGGTCTCCCCGAAGGGACCGGAGGTCAGGGCATGATCGCCGAGAACAAAGTCCGGATGCCGCGCGAACCACCTGTTCACGCGGATCACTCCCTCGTCTTCGGCAGCCGGCCGGACCTCCTCCAGTTCGAGCCACGAAAGGTCGCCTTCCGGTTCACCTGCCTTTCGCTTGCGGAAGAAGAGGATGTCGACCACGACGTCGGTCCCTGCGTCACGCCGAAAACTGCCTTCGGGCAGTCGGATTGCGGCGATCAGGTCTGCGGTCTTGGCAATGTGTTCGCATGCGGTGCGATCCGCCTTGTCCATCGTGCCGGCGCTGGTGACAAAGGCGGCCAGGGCGCCCGGCTTCAGGAGATCGATCGATCGGGCAATGAAGTAATCGTGCAACCGAAGACCGAGCGCACGATATTGCCGGTCGGAGCGAACCGTCCGATCGGAGAAGGGCGGATTGCCGATGGCAAGATCGTAGATCGCATTGAGGTCGGCGCGCGCGAAATCACCGTTGATGATGCGCGCCTTCGGCTGCAGCAGTTTCGCGATGCGGGCCGTGACCGGATCGAGCTCGATCCCGGTAACGTAGCTTACTTCGCGATACTTTTTCGGCATCAGCGCCGGAAACAGGCCAGTTCCGATCCCCGGCTCGAGCACGCGGCCGCCGCGCCAGCCGAGCCGTTGCAAGCCTTTCCAGATCGCCCGGATGACGAATTCGGGGGTGAAGTGGGCATATTGGGTGCAGCGGGCGAGCGACGCGTATTCGCCCTCGTTGACGGCCGATTCCAGTGAGCTCCCAAGGTCGTCCCAACCCGTGCGGAAATCAGTTTCGCCCGGCCGCCGGAACATGCCGTTTGCCAGCTCGCCGGCGCCGAAACCGGTGAACCGGATCAGCCTCGCCTGCACGGCCGCGGTCGCCGGCAGGTTCATCTTCTCGATTTCGTTGGCGGTGAGGATGGCCGCGACGTTGATGCGTGCCCGCTCCTTCCAGGTCGCGGCGAGGTCGCGGTCGCCATCGTCGAGATAGAAGTTGGCGCGCTGCCCCTGCTTTCGCGGGACCGGCCGGTTGGTCGCCGGCAGAGCCCGCGCCGGCGCAGGAGAGGGCGGGGTCGGATCGGGCTCGTCGTCGTTGGCGGCAAAACCGCCGAACGCCGTGACGCCAAGACCAAGTCCTGACGACAAAGCGCTGCTGCCAAACATATCGAGGGTGAAGGGATCGGTGCTCATCGAAAGCTCCTTATAAGCGAGCGTCATCGATCTGCCGCAAGGGGCAGTCGAGGAACGCGAAGGGGTGGAAGGGACCGCCGGCATGGGCTGCGCGGCTATCGCTGGCCGAGCGCCATTGCTTCGCGCCCGGATGCAATCGGAAACTCTCAAGCCGCTATCGGCGAGGGGAGGTGGCGCAGTTGTACCGGCAGCTTGGCGGCGATCTCGTCGTCGCTGAGGTCTTCCAGCAGCTTTCGAACGGCGCCGCCTTTACCGCCGTAGATCATCAGGGTGCGCTTGCCGCGCGAAGCCTCTGGCCAGCGCTCGCCCGCAAAGCCGCGATAGTCGTCCGCCGTACTGCTCCAGATGTGCTCGAGGCGTTCCGCGCGCGTCATGGCCCGAACCGGGCGGCTCTCGCGCTCGATAATCGCAAGGCGGATGGTTTCGACGGAGGCTTGATCGGCAAGGTCGCAATAGCCGTGAAAATAGCGGATCGCCTCGTCGATCCGGAGTGCGAAGAACACTGAGGTCACCGAGCCGGTCAGGAACTCGCGCATCGCAAACATCGAGCCGCGAATCCAGAGCGGCGGCAGGATTTCGAACATGTAGTCGTGCTCGGCCTCGCCGATCTCGAACCATTCGCCGGCGTAGCGCCGCGTCGCGTCGCCGTCCCAGCGGTTGAGTCGTTGATGATGACGGTCGAACATGCGGAACATCTGCGGTCGGCTTGCGACGCCCTGGAAGACTTTTCGGATTGCGGGAGAGGGGTTCATCTGCGGCTCCTTCGGGGTTTCGGACCGAAGCGTGGCACGGTCCTCTCGACCTTGCCTTCCTCGTCAGTCCTTCATGACCACTTCCGGGCCGCCGGCATCGCAGCTGCCGGGGTCAAGGGCCGGCTCCGCCGGGCAAAGCTTCCCTTGACGCGGACGGCGCGCATGCGGCACGCCTCCTCCTTCCATCGTTTCCCTCTTTTCCTTTTCCCTGATCTTCAGGGCCTCGTTCCAGTCGTCCGCCGGGGGGCGAAGGCGCGACCAGTCGCAACCTGCATCGTCGGCAAGCGTCCGCAGCCGTTCGGCAAACATGTCGCCCTGTGGATTGGCGTCCGTTGCGGCAACCATCTGGACGCCCGGTTTCGCGGCCAACTCGCGCAACGCTGCCTCCGTCGCCGGCGACCATCCGCCGCCGGTGCTGAGATAAAGCGTGCCCTCATGCGAACCTTCGATCGCCGCGAGGCTCATGGCATCGATCGCGGCTTCCGTCACAGCCAGGCGCACTGCGCTATCCGAACCGAAACGAAAAAGAACCTTGGTTCCTCCGGACGCAAAACCCCGGTATTGCGGACCGCGCGCTTCCCAGCCGGTTAAAACCCCGGCCTTATCCCGGTGCGCCGCCCACATGCTACCTTGCGGACCTTCGCGCAGAAGGTCGCCTTTGATCGCCGTCCGCAGCACGTTCGCTGGCAGGCAGCGCTCGCCGTTGAGATATCGCCATGACGCGGAACCCGGCCAGGGACGGCGGCGGGACTGCCACCGATCGGGAAGAGAGAGGTCGCATCTCGCGCCATCTTTCGCCGGCTGCCACTCCGGCTCCGTGATCTGAAAGCCGACCAGAGCCGCGACCCGTTCTGCGCCTTCGAGAAAACCGACGCGATCGAGATTCTCGACGAGCCGGAACACATCGCCTTTCGCTTCGGACAAAGGATCGAACCATCCGCGCCCTTCACAGGTGACGATGATGATCTCGCCGCCGCGGCGGAACTTGACCGCCCGCCGCGTGCTTTCCTTCGCGTCTATTGCAAACCCGGCATGCTCAAGCACTGCCGCACAACTGACCCGCTCGCGGAGCCCTTCTATCTCTCTTCTCTTCATTTTCCTTCCGATCGCCCGGCGATCGGCCTCCATAGTCCTTGCCTGCCCGTAGGTTCACGCACGCCTTTCGGCAGGCCCCGAAGAGCAAAGACTGCAAGGGCGCGGCTGACAATTGTCGGATCATGCAAGCTGACATCGGACGCGGCGAAGCTTCCCTTGCGGCCTGCCGCTCGCAAGGGGCACCCAGGCGGCGCCGGCTCAATGAGCCGGCCAGGGCATATACTCGTGCACGATCGCCAGATCGTCGTCGGCGTCGATCTCGTCGGACGGAAGGACGCCGTATTCGCCGTCGACCTCGAAGAGGGTGACCGGGACCATCAGGTCACGGGACAGCTGGAAGGCGTGGGACTGGGCGAGAGATAGATCGTGCGACATTTGAGAGGGCTCCTTCGGGAGCGGGCCAATTCCCGCTCGATGGCTCCTCAAAAGGCTCGGGGTCCGGGCGCGATCACCGCGACGCGAAGCGGCGGCGGCCGCAGCTTGCTAGCGGACCCTTTATGGGTTGATCGTGGAAGATCCGGAACCGAGCCAGGACGCCATCAAAAGAGAGCGGGATTGGCTTGCTTCCGATGGCCAATACGTTTCGGCACTATCTCTCTTGCATGTCCCGCCTGCTTGCTGCTGTAGACCGGTTTGATCATGGGATCGCCGATGGCGACACTAAGGCACAGGAGGGCAAATGGTGCTCGCTCACGGATCTTTTCTGCGCGATGCTCTTGGACCCTCACTCGCGGCGCATCCTGAGGGGTCCTGACGAAGTTTTCGCGTAGGCTTGCCGACAGGATGTCCCATGTGGGTTATCCAACACTACCTGCGTCATCGGCATCAACGAGAGTTGGGATGCAGAGCGAAGCCTTTCGAGCAAATTTGAGCCGGATCGTTCGGCGATGACCCTACGGTGGACCGTGCCTTTGAACTCGTGGAAGGCGGCTTGCAAAGCCTGAAGCCGGTTTCAATTCGTATCAATCGGATTTCTTGAGGTTTGCCTTCTCAACGGCCGCTTCTATTGACGTGGCGCCGAGCGACCGGACTGCCCGCTCAAAATACCCCTCGATTTCGTTGATGCTTTTCCCTTCGATCTGTGCAATTTGGGCCGCTGCCTTACCCTGTGCAACCCATCGTAGACATGTCAGTTCGAGCGGCGAGAGCATTCGCATTTTCATATGCAAAACCCTCGCCCTATCAAGGTTGCTCTTAGACACCGGCGCGCCCCGTCGCGTCACCGGTCATGACCTGCCAAAGCTCGGTAACGGGGTGCGAACGTGGAAGCTGCTGAATATCGCCTTCGATCCAGGTCTGCGGCGAATATGCGCATGCGTGCATGGGTGAGCTTGAATTGCCCGTCGGACGGATCGAGCGTGAAGCCGACGACGCCGAGGCCGAACGTGATCACCAGCAGCGTCGACGGACCGTAGATGGCATATCCCGCGCAGAGATAGTCGCGGCCCTTTCGCAAGACATTGCGATCGTCATCCGACAGGACCTGGCCGACGGCAAAGATCGAACCGACTGAGAGGCTCACCTCGAGGTTGGACGAACCGTCGAGAGGATCAACATAAAGGATGAGGTCTCCCGCGGACGGGGTCTTCAGCCACGCGACGTCCTCGACCTCCTCGGAAACATATGCGGCAAGCGAGTTGGCGCTGGCGCATGTTTCCCGAAACACGCGGTCGGCCAGAACGTCTAGGAGGTTCTGATCTTCACCCTGGACGTTCGTAGTGCCGGCGCTGCCGACCTGGTTCTGAAACGCCGCTTCCTTGAGCTGGTCGGCCACCACGACCGCAGAGGCGGCGATGCTTTCCATCAAGGCTGCAAGAGCGGGATCGACCTTCCTCTCGCGTAGATAGGCGCCCAGTTCCATGTCCAGTGTTATCGTCATTGTCGATACTCGGCCTGTCTTTGACTAGTGAATTGGTTTCACCGCTGTTTGCGAACGCCATTGTCATGCGCCATTCGCAGCACAGCGGCTGTCTCATGCGGAGCGTTGGGTGGGTGGAAACTGCACCAGCGTGCCGGCGCCGCCGGAAACCGGGTGCGACGTTTGGTCGGCCTCAGCGACACTCGCCGTTACAAAACCCATGTCTCGTCCATTTCCTTCGATCTTGAACTGCTGGACCAGGGCCAGCAGGCTGTCGGCCTGGGAGGCGAGTTCGCGGCTCGCGGCCGTCGTCTCCTCGACCATGGCCGCATTGTGCTGTGTCATTTGATCCATCTGATTGACGGTCGCGTTGACGCCCTGCAGCGCGCTCGACTGATCGTGGCTGCCGCGGGCAATCGTCTCGACATGCTGGCTGATCGTGACAATCTGCGTGCTGATCTTCGCCAGCACCGCCCCGGTTTCCTGAACCAGGTGCGAGCCTGTGTTGACCTCGGCTGTCGACTTGTTGATGAGGACCTTGATCTCCTTGGCTGCCTTGGCGGAACGTTGCGCGAGTTCGCGCACCTCCTGGGCTACGACGGCAAAGCCTTTGCCGGCCTCTCCGGCACGGGCTGCCTCGACGCCGGCGTTGAGCGCCAGCAGATTGGTCTGAAAGGCGATCTCGTCGATCACACCGGTGATCTGTTCGATCTCGCGGGAGGCTTCTTCGATGCGGCCCATCGCGTCGATCGCATTGTTGACGACGATAGCCGAGTCGTCTGCGCTCCGCTTGGCCTGGCGAACGATCTGGTCGGCGTCCTTGGCACGCTCCGCTGACGAGCGAACCGTGACCGTGATCTCGTCGACGGCGGCCGCCGTTTCCTCGAGCGAGGCAGCCTGCTGCTCGGTCCGCTTGGCAAGGTCTTCAGCCGCCTCCGCCATCTGGTTGCCATTGCCCTGGATCATTTCGACATTGTCGCGGATCTGGCGCATCGTCGCCTGCAGCCGCGTCATCGAACCGTTGAAATCCTGTCGAAGCTGGTCGAGCTCTCCGTCGAGAGGACGAGCGATGGTCACCGTCAGGTCTCCGCTCGCGAGTTTGTGCAAGCCGGACGCAACCGCCTCGACCGCGCTGCTGATCGCAGCCGCATCGCGGCTCTTTCGCAAATCGTCTTCTTGGCGTTGTTGCCGCGCGAGCGACCGCGACTGTTCCGCCTCACTTTCGATGCGGATCTTTTCGAGCGCGTTGTTACGGAATACGTCCAACGCTCTTGCCATTTCGCCGATCTCGTCGCGCTTTTCGACGCTGCCGATCTTTTCGTCGAGTTTTCCGGACGCAACCGCCTTCATCGATGCAGTCAGCGCTTCGATCGGAGACTTGAGGGTTCTGAGCAGCAGGAAAGCAGCGATGCAACCGAAGAGCAGGGCAAGCACGGTCGTCACGACGGATATATATTGCGCCTGATCCTGTGCGGCGGAGGCATGATCACGCTGGACTTGAGCGAACTCGAGGATCTTGTTCCAAGAGTCGTTCATCCTGGCGCTCGCCGCCTTGAATGCCGCGTCACGAGCCCCGACCTTGACGAGGAACTGATCGAATGCCTCCTGCGCCTGACCAATCACCGCAACGGCCTTATCGGACAATTCCTGGATGGGACCGTTGGCCGCGTGCTGTTCTTTCACCTTACCGAGATACAAGCCTAGCCCTTTGAGGCGACCTTTTACCTTCTTGAGCGTGTCTTCATTCATGCCACCTAGAAAATCGGAGGAGGCGATCCGAAGTTCATAGTTCATGGAATTGATCTTGTTCAGCGTTTCCGCCGTCGCCGCTTGTGCTGCCGCTTGGTCAGCGGGGATGTTCAAATAGGTTTGCAGTTTGGACTGCACATCCGACAAGGTTGAGAGATCGCTGGAAATCCCCTCCCGAAGTTGCCTTTCGTCGCTGTGCATTTCCCAGAGACCGTCGATCGTCTTTGAAACCTCTTCGGCAATCGTCCCGGCGGCAAGCAGGCTCTGTCGTTCATCCGGTTCCTGAGCGAAGGACAAGCTCGTCGATATCTTGGCGCTCTGGTCGGCGAGCAGCGCCTTCAGCGCATCGCGCTTGGCCTCCGTCGCCTCGAGCAGGAAGGAGTTCATCCCGTCCTGAGCCTGCTTGATCGCCGACAGCGTGACCATCCCGCTCGAGCTGCTCGCAAGCTGGGTATTCAGCATGTTGCCGGAAAGATAGTTGACGAGGCTCAAGCCCGCGATGCCGACAAGTATCGGCGTCAGCAGGCAGAAGATTTTGGTCCGGATCGGTCCGCGCAATAGCAGGAAGTCAAAATGAATGCTCATGATTCTCCACCCAAGATAACGAGTCCAATAATAATTATTCTGAGTGAATGAATATCCGGTAAAATCGATCTCGAATTAGTAATGTTTCATGAATATTCCGTCGCGGCCGTCTCCAGGATTTCCAGAATCCGGGCGGTCACGTCCTGAGGAGCGGCAAGACCGTCAACCTGAAAGTACGGCGACCGATCCTTGTAAAATTCACTGACCGAAAGGGTCTCGGCCCGATACGCTTGGAGGCGCAGTTCCAACGTCGCGGCATTGTCATCGGCGCGTTGCGCGCCGGCGGACTGTGCCGCTCTTCGGCAGATGCGGTCGTAGAGTTCTTCCTCCGGGACGACGAGTTCGATGACGGCCGTCAAGGAACGCTCCCCGAGCGATTGATCCAACGCGGCAGCCTGCACGATCGTGCGCGGGAACCCGTCGAGCACAAAGCCGCGCTCAGCTTCCGGACCGGCAAGCCGGTTGGCAACGATCGCCGAGACGGTATCGTCGGAAACGAGGCCGCCGGCTGCCATGGTCGCCGCGACCGTGCACCCAAGAGGCGTCTCCGCCTTTACCTCGGCCCGAAGGATGTCGCCCGTCGACAGATGAGGGATGCCGAGCTTTTCGCAGATGCGCTTGGCTTGGGTGCCCTTGCCGGACCCGGGCGGGCCCATCAGTATCAATCTCATGGGATAAGTCCTTTCCTTCGGTCTCACGCTGCCTCGACCCTGTTCTGCCGGTTGGCGATCAGATCATCGACGACAGCCGGATCGGCAAGCGTCGAGGTATCCCCCAGTGCACCGAAATCGTCCTCAGCGATCTTGCGCAGGATGCGGCGCATGATCTTTCCCGAGCGGGTCTTCGGCAGGCCCGGCGCGAACTGGATCTTGTCCGGCGAAGCGATCGGTCCGATTTCCGCGCGGACATGCTTGACCAGTTGCTGACGCAACTCCTCGGACCCCTCACTGCCGGCCATCAGCGTGACATAGCAGTAGATGCCTTGGCCCTTGATGTTGTGTGGAAAGCCGACGACGGCTGCCTCGGAGACAAGGTAATGCGAAACCAGAGCGGACTCGACTTCCGCCGTCCCGAGCCGGTGGCCTGAGACGTTGAGAACGTCATCGACGCGACCGGTGATCCAATAATAGCCGTCGGCATCACGGCGACAGCCGTCGCCGGTGAAATATTTGCCCTCGTAGGTGGAGAAGTAGGTCTGGATGAAGCGCGCGTGGTCGCCATAGACCGAACGTGCCTGACCGGGCCAACTGTCGGCGATGCACAGATTGCCGTCGGCGGCACCTTCGATAAGCTTGCCTTCCGCATCCACGAGCTCCGGCTTGATGCCGAAGAAGGGGCGGGTGGCGGAGCCGGGCTTGAGGTCGGTCGCGCCCGGCAGCGGCGTGATCATGATGCCGCCGGTTTCCGTCTGCCACCAGGTGTCGACGATCGGGCAGCGCCCGTCGCCGACAGTGTGATAATACCATTCCCAGGCTTCCGGATTGATCGGCTCGCCGACCGAGCCGAGAAGCCGCAGGCTTGAACGGCTTGAGCGTTTGACGAAATCATCGCCGGTGCCCATCAGCGAACGGATTGCCGTCGGGGCGGTGTAAAAGATGTTGACCTTGTGCTTGTCGATCACGTCCCAGAAACGGCCGGCATCCGGGAAGGTCGGAATTCCCTCGAACATCAGCGTCGTCGCGCAATTGGCAAGCGGCCCGTAGACGATATAGGAGTGGCCGGTGACCCAGCCGACATCGGCCGTGCACCAGTAGATATCGCCGTGCTGGTAGTCGAACACATATTCATGGGTCATCGAGGCATAGACGAGATAGCCGCCGGTCGTGTGGAGAACGCCCTTGGGTTTGCCGGTCGAACCGGAGGTGTAGAGGATGAAAAGCGGATCCTCGGCCCTCATCGGCTCGGGCGGGCACTCCGCCGAAACAGAGGCTGCTTCCTCGTGATGCCAGAGGTCGCGGCCCGGCGCCCAGCCGATCGCCGCACCGGTACGGCGGATCACCAGGACGTTCTTGACCAGGACATGACCGCGCGCGGCGATATCGATCGCCTTGTCGACGTTGGCCTTCAGCGGAACCGGCTTGCCGCCGCGCAGGCCCTCGTCGCACGTGATGACAAAGGTCGATTCACAATCGACGATGCGGCCACCCAGCGCCTCGGGCGAAAAGCCGCCGAAGACCACGGAATGGATCGCGCCGATACGGGCGCAGGCGAGCATCGCATAGGCCGCTTCCGGCACCATCGGCATGTAGATGGTGACGCGGTCGCCCTTCTGGACACTATGCTTCTTCAACACGTTGGCGAAGCGGCAGACCTGCTCGAAAAGTTCGTTATAGGTGATCCTCTTATCGACAGAGGGATCATCGCCTTCCCAGATGATGGCGACCTGATCGCCCCTCGTCTCCAGGTGCCGATCGATGCAGTTGTAGGCGACATTGGTCTCACCGTCTTCGAACCATTTGATCGAGACGTCGCCGGTAAACGAGGTGTCCTTTACGCTGGTGTAGGGCTTGAACCAGTCGATACGCTTGCCGTGCTTGCCCCAGAACTGCTCAGGGCTGCCGACGCTTTCCTCGTACCATTCCTGGTACTCGGCCTTGTCGATCAGCGCATAGCTCTGCACCGGCTTGGTAACCGGGTATATCTTTTCCGACATTAAAACTCCTCAAACGTCAGTCGGCCGGCCGACAGGATCGATGCGCCATTGCCCGCCAAAAAATCTCACTGCGCGGCAACCTGCCGCTGGACGACCTCAAAGATGAAACTATCAAGAAGGGACACTTCGCTGTGGCTGAGATGCAGCCCCTTCTTCGAGCGTCTCCAGAGAATGTCACTCGTTGTGCGTGCCCATTCGTGCTCCATCAGGTAAAGCACTTCGGCTTCGTAGAGGTCCGACCCGAAATGCCGGCCGAGATCCTCGATCTTCTTGGCAGTGCCGAGAAGGACGGATGCCTTCGTGCCATAGCGGCGGACAAGCCGGCGCGCATGTGAAGCCGCGAGGAACGGATAGGCCGTGTGAAGCTTGGTGACCTCCGCCTCGTAGCCTTGAACCGGAAAGTCGCCGCCCGGCAGATGGCTCTTGGCGGTCCAGGGGGCGCCCTTGACGCCGATCGCCTCGCCGACCTTCTCCAGCGCATGTTCCGCCAGACGCCGGTAGGTGGTGAGCTTGCCGCCGAAGATGTTGAGGAGCGGAGCCCTGTTGACCTCGCTGCCGACGAAGCCATCAAGCTTCAGCACATAGTCGCGCGTCGCCTCCTGCGCCTTCGTGGCGCCATCGTTGAAAAGTGGGCGTATCCCTGAATAGGTCCAGACGATATCGTCCTGCCTGACTGGCTCCTTGAAATATTCGCTGGCCGCCTTGCAGAGATAGTCCGTCTCCTCTTGTGAGATTCTGACATCCTTCGGATCGCCGCTAAAGTCGCGATCGGTGGTGCCGATCAGCGTGAACTCGTCCTCATAGGGAATGGCGAAGATGATGCGATTGTCGGGATTTTGGAAAAAGTAGGCGCGCGGCCCTTCGAACTTCTTTTTGACGACGATATGACTGCCCTGGACGAGGCGCACATTGCGGGACTCGTTCTTGCCGAAGGCGCCTCGGATGACATGGTCGACCCAGGGACCGGCCGCGTTGACGAGCATGCGCGCGCGGTGAACCGTCGCGATCCCGGAGACCGTATCCACCGTCTCGATCGTCCAGAGCCCATTCTCGCGCCGTGCCGAGACCACCTTGGTGCGCGGCATGATCAGCGCGCCCTTGTCGGCAGCATCGCGGGCGTTCAAGACCACGAGGCGGGCATCGTCGACCCAACCGTCAGAATATTCGAAGGCCTTAGTGAAGAGCGCCTTCAGCGGTTTGGCCGCCTCGTCGCGGCGCATGTCAAGCACCGCAGTCGGCGGCAGCAGCTTGCGGCCGCCAAGATGGTCATAAAGGAAGAGCCCAAGCCGGATCAGCCAGGCCGGACGGATGCCGCCCTTTTGGTAGGGCAGCACGAAGCGCATCGGCCAGATGATGTGCGGCGCCATCGCCCAGAGCACCTCGCGCTCCATCAGCGATTCACGCACCAGCCTGAACTCGTAGTGTTCGAGATAGCGCAAGCCGCCATGGATGAGCTTGGTGGCGCCAGACGAGGTGCCGGAAGCGAAGTCGTTCATCTCCGCCAGCGCCACCGAATAGCCGCGACCAACCGCATCACGTGCGATCCCGCAGCCGTTGATACCGCCACCGATCACGAACAGGTCGTGGATCTTATCTTCCATATCGATCTCCCGTGACGTCACGCCGTTGCCGCGTAGGAAAGCGTGCTTGCAACGGCAGCGCGCCATTTCCGATAGCGTCGTGCGCGCTCGTCAGTGTTGAGGTTGGGGGTGAACCTGCTTTTCGCCTTCCAGTTCGCGGCAAAGTTTTGAAGGTCGGGCCAGACGCCGGCCTGCGAGCCAGCCAGTGCCGCAACACCGTATGCAGTCGCTTCCTGGCTTTGCGATCGCTCGATGACGCTTCCCAGGCAATCGGCCAAAGCCTGCATGGCCCAATCGCTACCCGACAGGCCGCCGTCGACGCGAAGGGTCGCGCCCCTCACCTCCATCGGGTAGTCGCAGGCCATTGCCTCGAGGAGGTCGCGCGTCTGGTAGCAGACGGATTCCAGGGTCGCCCGAGAAAGCTCTGCGATCCCTGTGCCTCTCGTCAGGCCAAAAATCGCGCCACGGGCTTGCGAATTCCAGTGCGGCGCGCCAAGGCCGGTGAATGCCGGCACCAGATAGACGTCTTCCTGTTCGTCAGCCAGATGCGCAAGTCGGCCGGTTTCGTCGGCTTCCTTGATAAGCTTCAAGGAATCTCTCAGCCATTGAACCGCAGCACCCGCCATGAAGATCGAGCCCTCAAGCGCGTAGGTCGTTTTGCCATTGAGGCGATATCCAATGGTCGAGAGGAGGCGGTTGGACGACCGGACGATCTGATCGCCGGTATTCAGGACCACGAAGCATCCCGTGCCATAGGTCGATTTGAGCATCCCGGGTTTGAGGCAGGCCTGGCCGATCAAGGCGGCCTGCTGGTCGCCCGCAAGCGCCCGGATCGGAATTTGAGCGCCGA
Source organism: Rhizobium sp. BK112 (assembly GCF_014193215.1). Lineage (NCBI taxonomy): Bacteria > Pseudomonadati > Pseudomonadota > Alphaproteobacteria > Hyphomicrobiales > Rhizobiaceae > Rhizobium > Rhizobium sp. BK112. The sequence continues at coordinate 61,336 of NZ_JACHYZ010000014.1, read as the reverse complement.
AGTGGCCGGCAATCGTCTGGCCGAAATCGTCAGCACAATCCTTGACTTCAGGCAAGAGAGCCCGCGGCACTCTGAAGGCGCCCAGCAATTCATCATCCCAGCGGTTCTCGCGGATGTCGAACAAGGCCGTGCGTGACGCGTTGGTCGCGTCCGTTGCGTGCACAGCGCCGCCTGTGAGCATCCAGGTCAGATACGTGTCGATCGTGCCGCACAGCAACTGGCCATTCTCAGCCGCGCGCCGCGCGCCCCCGACATTGTCGAGGATCCAGGCGATCTTCGTGGCGGAAAAATAGGGATCGAGCAGAAGACCGGTTTTTTCTTGAATCAGCGGACCAAACCCATCTGCGCGCAGGACCTCGCAGGCGCCGTAGGTCCGCCGGTCCTGCCAGACGATTGCAGGATGGATCGGCTTTCCCGTCGACCGCTCCCAGACAAGGCATGTTTCGCGTTGGTTTGTGATGCCGATTGCCGCAACGTCCCGCGCCTCGATGCCTGCCCGCTTCAGAGCATTGCGAGAGGTCTCAAGCACAGACTCCCATATTTCTGAGGCGTTGTGCTCGACCCAGCCGGACTTCGGAAACGACTGCGATATCTCTTTTTGATCGATCGCGATCGGCTGGGCATCGGGGCCGTAAACGATGGCACGGGAGGACGTTGTCCCCTGGTCGATCGCCAGAACATAGCCGGTCATGGAAGCCTCAAATCTTGTTGACAGAAGGGGACCGCCAGCGTCCTGGGAGGGAGACGCTGGCGGCCGGCGGCGGAAGACTGCTAAGCTGCAGCGTTCTTCGCCTCTTGTGAGAAAATCGCTTCGACCTTCGCCGCGATTGCCCGGCCGAGCGTGATGTTCGTCTCGGCAGAGAAATGGATCCCGTCGCAGCCATCGGTCTTTACGAACTCACCGGCGTCGAGGAAGTAGACCTTCAGGAAATTGGCGAGCGCCTTGTACTGCTTTGCGAGTTCGAGGGACTTTTCGTAGCCACCACCAAACATGCCTTCGAACCATGGGTCAGGCATGGGAGCGAGCGGCGGCGGCGAAACGATCAGGAGCTTCGGCGCAGGGTAGGGCGTGCCGATACCGCCGGCACAGGTGAGAACCTGGCCTGCAAGCTTGCCCATGCCGTTGGCGATCTCGTAGGGCGTGCGGCGGAAGTAGGACTTGGTATCGTTGGTGCCGAGCAAAATGATCACAAGATCGAGCGGCAGGTGGCTGGCGAGCGCCATCGGCAAATAGGCGCTCCCATTTAGCCGGGGATCGTTGGGGTCCTCGACGCTCGTTGTGCGGGCACTTAAGCCCTCCTCGATGATCGCATAGCCGTCACCCAGCGCCGCTGCCATGGCGCCGGTCCAGCGCTGCTCAAAGGGGTATCTGAGGGTCGGCGACGATTCCGGCACCGGAATCCATCCCCAGGTGAGTGAATCCCCAAAACACAGTATTGAGCGGCTCTCTGCCATATCGTTATTCCTCCGATAACTACGAGTTGCGTGCCTTGAGGCCGTAGAAAATGGCCGCAAGCAGGATGATGAGACCTTGCGCGATGAGTTTCCCGGAGTCGCTGACGCCGAAGGACGTCATCACGACAAAGAGGAGCGCGAACGAAAGGACACCGAAGAACGGCCCCCAGACGCCACCTTCCCCCCGGCCGAACACCACGCCGCCGAGAATGGTCGCCGCAACGGACAGGATCGGGAGATCCAGGCCGACACGAACGCTTCCGACCGCAATCGACGCCGTTTGAACGAGGGCGGCGATGCCGGCGATAAGGCCTGCGAGTGTGTGCGCCACGACAACCGTGCGTTCGACGGGAACGCCTGAGAAGTGCGCGGCTTCCGCATTGGCACCCACCGAGGTGACGTAGCGCCCGAACACCGTTCTCGACAGAAGCAGGGACAACAGCGCCGTCAGCACGACCCAGAACAGAACCGGGAGCGGCAGGGGACCAAGTTTCACATTGTAGATGGTGTTGAAGTAGGTCGGCACGTTGCCCGGCGGCTTGCCGCTCGACAGAAACTGCACGGCCCCGACAAGGATGATGCTGACTGCAAGGGTCACGATAACCGCCGAGACACGCCGCTTGCCGACCATGAAACCGTTGAACAGACCGATTGCCGTGCCCGTGAACAGAGCGAGCAGGACGAAACCTGTCGCCGACATTCCGGGAAGAAGATTCGACGAAATGAAGTAGTTGACGAGCAGGATGATGCCGCCGCCTGCGAGGTCAATGCTTTTGACGCGCATGACGAGCAACTGACCAAGGACGAGGACACCGAGAGGCGCCACCTGGCGAATGAAGATGCCCATGACATTTGCATTCAGCATCTGCGGGCGCGAAACCCACAAGACGATCAGTAGCAATGCAAAGACATAGTATGCGGGCGCAACCCTGAGCATTCGCTGAATTGCGGGATTGTTCGCGAAGGCTGACATCTTAGAGCCCCATCTTCTTGCGTGTCTGGAAACCGACGACAAGGAGCAGGATGCCGCCCTTGATCGCCGTCTGAATAAACGGCGAAACGTTGACCAGATTCATGCCGTTGGAGAGGAGCGCCAACACCAGGGCTCCGATAATCGTGCCCTGAAGGCTGCCGACGCCGCCGGACAATTGCGTGCCGCCAATGGCGACGGCCGTGATCGCATCGAGCTCGAAGAGAAGTCCGACATTCGGATCTCCGGACACGATGCGGCCGGCCAGGAACACGCCGGCAAGAGCCGCAAAGCACGAGCAGGCGACATAGGAAAGGACGACATTGCGCTTGTCGGCGACACCGAAGTTGCGTGTGGCGTCTTCTACGCCGCTGGAAATACCGCCGCCGATCGCGAAGAGGTGAAGTCCGAACCGCGAGCCGTAGAGCAATTTCCAGGCAACCAGGGCGACACAGATGCCCCAGAATATCGGCATGGGTATCCCCAGGAACGACCCGGAGACCGAGCGGATGACGACATCCGGAATTGTTCCCCCGGAGACGGGACGCAAGATGCGCGCAGCTCCGAGCACGATATATTGCATCGCCAGCGTCGCGATGATCGGATGGACGTTGAGACGAGTGATCACGATGCCGTTGGTCAGGCCGAGCAGGGCCGCCAGCAGGAAGACTGCCGGTATCGTAATGTAGCCCGGGGCGTCCAACGCCAGTATGGCTGTCGTGAAGCTGATCAGCGATCCGACGGAAAGGTCGAGGCCGCCGACGAGGATTACGAACAGCTGGCCGACCGCCGTGATGATCAGCGGCATTGCCTGGGCGATCAGGTTGAACAGGTTTTCACGGTTCAGGAACTGATCTGTCTGAACGATCAGTGCAATACTGAAGACGATGGTGATCAGCAAGGGAACAATCCAGAGACCTTGGCGGTTCTGACTTCCCGTAAATAGTCTTGCAAGGGCCTTAGTCATCGGTTTGACTCTCAGATTTGGCGTTCACGCGCTCAAGGCGGCGTCGAGGATGTCGTGCTCGGTGGCCTTTGCGGCGGGCATCTCGGCGACAACGGTGTCGCCATGGACGACGTAGATGCGATCGCATAGACCGATGAGTTCCACGGTTTCCCTCGACAGGACCAGCACGGCCCCACCGTTCTGCGTGAAGTCGCGAAGCAGCTTGTAGATTTCCGATTTGGCGCCGATGTCGACGCCGCGTGTCGGCTCTTCAATCAGCAGGATGTCGAGATTGGCGGCGATATAGCGTCCGAGCAGAACCTTCTGCTGATTGCCGCCGGAAAGAGCGCCAACGGGCGCGGACGCATTGATCGTCCGCACATTCAGCCGCTGGATCGTGTCGGCAACGACCTTCCGATAGTTCTTCGCGGGGGAAAAACCCCTCCGTGCCGAATGAAGGGCAATCTCGATATTGTGGGCAATCGGAAGGTTCAGGAACAGACCCTCTTCCTTGCGATCTTCAGGAACGAACCCCACACCCATCTGCTGCAGCTTGCGGATGCCGTTCTCATTCGGCACGGGCAAGGCAAGTGATTTCCCCTGGAATGTGACGGTGCCGGAAAACGGCTGGAACTGGCCAACGAGCGAGCGCATGAGTTTCTGCTGCCCTTGCCCTTCCAGCCCCGCGAGAGCAACAATCTCACCCTTGAAAACATGCAGCGAGAAAGGCTTCGTCGACGCGCCGATCTTGAAGTGCTTTATATCGAGCATCGGCTCGCCGGCTGCCGAGTTGTTTCTTTCCGGGAAAAGGTCTTTCAATTCCCGGCCGACCATCATTGCGATGAGCGATGTCGGCGTCATTTCGGAAAGAGGGCGCGTGCCCACCAGCTTGCCGTCTTTCAGGACCGTGACCGTGTCACAGATCTGGAAGATTTCATCCATCCGGTGCGAGATATAGACGATCGCCTTGCCCGCATCGCGCAGTCGCCGGATATGCTTGTTCATGATCTCGACATCGGCGGCATTAAGAGCAGCCGTCGGCTCATCGAGAATGAAAATCGAGGCATCGGCCTTGATGCCATGGGCGATCTCGACGAACTGCCGTTCGGCGATGCTGAGATTCGAAACCAGCGTCCGCGGATCGAGGTTGAGCGAAAGCTCCTTCAGCGCTTTGCTGGTTTCGGCATTCATGCGCTTGTAGTCGACAGTGCCGAAGCGCGTGACCGGCTCACGCCCGAGAAACATGTTTTCGGCGATCGTGAGGTTTGACAGGAGCGTCATTTCCTGGAAGACGGTCGATATGCCGAAATCAAGTGCCTCTTTCGGATTGACGAAGGAGATCTTGTGGCCGTTCTTGAAGATATCGCCGCTGTCGGGCCGATGAACACCCGCAAGGATCTTCATGAGGGTCGATTTACCGGCGCCATTCTCGCCCATCAGGGCATGCACCGAACCCGGCAAGAGCTCCAGCGACACTCTATCAAGTGCCAGACTTCCGCCAAACGACTTTGAAATGTTCGACATTTCTACAAGGTTGGCCATTGCTTCCTCCCAATCACGCAATTCCGTTCCGGTGGCCATCCGCCGGTTCCGGAACGAAACCGGCGGACGCGCCGCGGGAGAATGATTACTTGCTATAATACTTCTTCAGATCGTCTTCGGAGAGCTGAGAGGGCCACCAGACGTTCGCGGAGAGATCGTCGCGGTAATACTTCTTGACCTTCTCGAGATCCCATCCCGGAGGATTGTAGTCGTAGTGCTTGTAGAGCTGCTTGCCCTCGAGCAGAGCAATCGCAGCGTGCACGCCCTCGGCACCCTGGGCCGGCGAGTATTCTGCAGAGATCGACTCGAAGCCGTCGTTGATCCACTGGCCGAAGAACCCGTTGTTGCCTTCGCCCGAGATCGGCGGGATCTTGGCGCCGAACTGCTTGAAGACGTCGACGCAGGCGCGCGTCATGTCGGCGCCCGACGACCAGATGCCGTTCACATCCGGGTTGTTCAGGTAGAGGGTCTCGCAAACGCTCTTGCCCTTGTCATACTGCCAATCGCCATGCTCTTCGGCGACGATCTTGACGTTTGTGCCCTTCAGCGATTCCAGAAGACCATTGTAGCGGTTGGTGTCTTCCGGATGGCCGGCAAGACCGCGCAGCACCCAGATCTTGCCGTCGTTTCCGACCGTCTTGACGAGCCAGTCGCCCATCACCTTGCCGAAGTGCTCGGCACCGCCTTGGATTTCTGTCGTGTAATCGTCCGTTTCAACGCGGCCGGTATGGACGATGACCGGAATGCCAGCAGCAATCGCCTTCTTCATCGATGCGTTGGCGGAGGTGGACGTGACCGGCTGGACGATGATCGCGTCGACTTTCTGCGCGATCAGATCTTCGATGTCGGCAACCTGCTTCTTCTGGTCAAAGCCGGCGTCGAGCAGGATGAACTTCTTGATGCACTTGTTGGCAGCAGCAGCAGCCTCGGACTCGTGAGCGACCTGGACCGTCCAGGTATTGGCGTTGACGCCAAAGTCGCTCATGCCGATGACCCAGCCGCAATCCTTCTTGTACTTGCCAGCTTCGGTCTGCGGGTTGTCGCCAACTCGCGGCGTGATGCCGTCCATGAACTTGACGTCATCAGCCCAAAGCGGGCCCGCGGTGGATGCCACCACAAGCGTCGCCCCGAGAATAGATTTCAGATAGCCGTTCACTGAGAATTCCTCCCTTGCACAAACACCGTCGTCCTCATCGACGTCGGATCTCCATTGACACGGAGACGCACTTATCCAGGCCGCTGAAGCGGCTTTAGTCGCGGGCCAACGCCATTGGATGACGGGGGTTGGCTATGTTCAGTTCCTGGAAATCTTGCTCTCCCATTCACAGAAATGCCACACCTCTGAAACGCTGTCAATAATTATTCAGACTGAATGAATATCAATAAACTTGCGCCACAGATCGACAAAGGCCATAATCACCTCAGAATGTTCATGCGTCTTTATGATTTGCCATAAAGGTGGGGAGGAAATGCGGTCAGTCTTATGTTACGGCGACTCGAATACGCATGGCCAAATTCCGGGGGGCTCGCCGCTCGACCGATATGGGCCAAACGAGCGCTGGCCTGGCGTTTTGAGGCGGGAGCTTGGAAGCCAGTGGTACGTAATCGAGGAGGGTCTAAGTGGCCGCACGACGGTTCGCGACGATCCGATCGAGGGATCGATGAAAAACGGCCGGACCTACCTGCGGCCGTGCCTCATGAGCCATGCGATCCTCGACCTTGTCATCATCATGCTCGGGACGAACGACCTGAAGGCGCGCTTCGGTCAACCACCCTCCGAAGTGGCGATGGGGATCGGTTGCCTGGTCTACGATATCAGGGAACTTGCGCCCGGCCCGGGCGGCAAGCCCCCCGAAATCATGGTCGTTGCACCACCGCCGATGCTGGACGATATCAAGGAATGGGAACCTATTTTTTCTGGCGCCCAGGAGAAATCCCGGCGTCTCGCCCTCGAGTTTGAAATTATTGCCGATTCGCTCGAAGTCCATTTCTTTGACGCCGCTACCGTCGCGGCCTGTGATCCGCGGGATGGTTTTCACATCAACCGGGAAGCGCATGAAGCCTTGGGAACAGCGATTGCCAGGGAAGTCGAGGCGATCGGTTGGAGATGATGATATTGCCGCAACGACACGACAAATGGATGCCAGTTCATCTTTATGCCTTACTCGGCGAGGATTGCATTGATGCCTGATATGCGTTTTGCACCACCCAATCCCCTGCGTATTGCCGATCGGGCAACCGGCCTGAACGCCGTTAGCGTGCGCAGCTACAATGAGCGCCTGCTCCTGTCGCTGCTGCTTCAAAACAGTGAGATTACCAGACTGGAGATCGGCGAACGGACAGGCCTCTCAGCCCAGACGATCTCGGTGCTCGTCAGATCGCTGGAACAGGAGGGGCTGGTTTCAAAGGGAGAAGCCCAAAAGGGGCGTGTGGGCCCGCCGACCGTCCCTGTAGCCCTCAATCCCGAGGGGGCTTTTTCGATTGGCATCAGCGTTGGCCTGAAGCGGACAGACGTCGTGCTGATCGATTTCGTGGGCGCCATTCGCTATCACATGCAGTTGCCCAACCCGCGACCCGAGCGCGACAGCAACCAGACGATGTTCATCGACACCATTCGTCAGGCGGTGAACATTGTTCCGAAGAATGCTCAAAAGCGGCTGGCCGGTATTGGTCTCGCTCTGCCGTCGAGCGCATCGGAGGGTCGTGAGGCGAAAGCCTATTTCGACTCCCTGCAAAAGGAAGTCGAGGAACTGACCGGATACTCGGTGTTCGTGCAGAACGACATCACCGCTGCGGCCAGCGGCGAGAGCATGTTTGGCATTGCCAAGCCGTTTTCCGACTATCTCTATTTTTACATCGGTGCAAACCTCCACAGCCGCCTGGTGCTGAACCACCAGATTCATCACGGCAATTCGGTGGTCAGTTTCGATGTGGGGGTGGCGTCATTGGAATCCAAGTTGACCTCCGCAGGTGCCCCGACGGATCATCTTTGGCAGCCGCTTGCACCATGGCCCGAAAACGGCCTGGTTCTCGAATGGGAAGGCAGGCTCGCGGAAGAGATGCACCGCATCGTCAAGTCGCTTACCCAGTTTGTCGAGCTGGAAGCCGTTATCGTATCTTCGTTTGTGCCGGCCAACATTTCTCGGAATGTTTGTCTCTTGCTGCAGAAATTGGTTCCCGCGGTCCCGGTCATGCCGACAAGCATTCTGAGCGCACCAAAGGCGGTCGGCGCTGCAAGTCTGCCGTTCATGTCAAGGTTCATGGTCGAGAGTGGTGTCTAGCTGATCGCAGCGGCTAGAGGCTGCTTCTAAAGGCTGGGACCTTGCGACAGACTTCTCACGTCACCAACTCGCTATAAAACGAACTGACATTTCGCGTGCAGCAGAGCCGTGATCTAAGCCTGATGAGCGCCTTCTGTTTGTGGGGCGGTACGTCATCGGCGTCCCGGCGAATTGTCGTCCAGCCGGCAACATTGGTTGCCGGCCCTAGAACTGACTTCGACGAAGATGAGGGTGCTAAATCCATTTGGACTGCCGCAAATCAGGCGGCCCTATAAAACCCGAATTCTCGTCCATTTCCTTCGATCTTGAACTGCTGGACCAGGGCCAGCAGGCTGTCGGCCTGGGAGGCGAGTTCGCGGCTCGCGGCCGTCGTCTCCTCGACCATGGCCGCATTGTGCTGTGTCATTTGATCCATCTGATTGACGGTCGCGTTGACGCCCTGCAGCGCGCTCGACTGATCGTGGCTGCCGCGGGCAATCGTCTCGACATGCTGGCTGATCGTGACAATCTGCGTGCTGATCTTCGCCAGCACCGCCCCGGTTTCCTGAACCAGGTGCGAGCCTGTGTTGACCTCGGCTGTCGACTTGTTGATGAGGACCTTGATCTCCTTGGCTGCCTTGGCGGAACGTTGCGCGAGTTCGCGCACCTCCTGGGCTACGACGGCAAAGCCTTTGCCGGCCTCTCCGGCACGGGCTGCCTCGACGCCGGCGTTGAGCGCCAGCAGATTGGTCTGAAAGGCGATCTCGTCGATCACACCGGTGATCTGTTCGATCTCGCGGGAGGCTTCTTCGATGCGGCCCATCGCGTCGATCGCATTGTTGACGACGATAGCCGAGTCGTCTGCGCTCCGCTTGGCCTGGCGAACGATCTGGTCGGCGTCCTTGGCACGCTCCGCTGACGAGCGAACCGTGACCGTGATCTCGTCGACGGCGGCCGCCGTTTCCTCGAGCGAGGCAGCCTGCTGCTCGGTCCGCTTGGCAAGGTCTTCAGCCGCCTCCGCCATCTGGTTGCCATTGCCCTGGATCATTTCGACATTGTCGCGGATCTGGCGCATCGTCGCCTGCAGCCGCGTCATCGAACCGTTGAAATCCTGTCGAAGCTGGTCGAGCGACGGGGCGAAAGGATGCTCAATGCGATGATCCAGTTTCCCCTCGGCAAGATCCTTCAGACCGGTCGCCAGCGCTGACATGGCCACTTCCAACTCTGCCGCGCTTCTTGCCCTTTCGGTCTCGCGCAGTTGTCTCTCCTGTTCGAGCAGCCCATTGCGGTGGATCGCCTCATCCTCCATTCGCACCTTGTCGACGGCGCTTTGACGAAAGGATTCGAGCGCACGCGCCATAACGCCGATTTCGTCGGTACGCGACACGGATCGGATCTCGATCGTCTGATCACCGTTGTTTAGGCGGTTCATCAAGCCTGTGATGTCTTTCAAGGGTTTCGTGAGGCGAGACGAGAAAATGTAACCCACGATCCCCATGCCGAACAGCACCGCCAAGGTGGTCAGACCAGCCCACTTCGCAAGTTCATCCGCTGAGGCGAGAACCTTCGCCTTATCCTGGCCAATGACCAGAAGGTGCGGTTGCCCGAAAAGCGTCACCGGCACATAGGAATAAAAATTCACGCCGTTGGCGGCGTCGGCGAAGATGGAACCACTCTTTTGGTCTCTGGCAGCCTGAACCAGTTGCGGCGCTAAGCCGCCTTCCGCTACCTTGCCGGCCCGCAATGTGCCATCGGCGCCGATAAGAAAAGCCTCGTCAACAGCCCGGCCCAGCCCTTCGGGCGAAATGAGCGCCAGAAGCTTGGCTGGTGCGATCCGGATCACGACGGTGCCACGTTTGACAACTGAGCCCCAGACGACGTTGGCAAGGGGCTTAGCAAGAAAAGCCGAAACGTCGCCTTCCTCGCTTTTGAACGGTATGAACCCCGTCCGGTACACCTGATCGGCGGGGCCGGCGACGGATGAATCAAACAGCGACCTCAGGGACGCGTTCTTCGGATCCTGAACGGTCGCCATGAACTCCGGTCCCTTGGTCACTGTGTAGACCAGCTGGCCATTGTTATCGATGACGAAGATATCGCTCAGATCGGCATTCTTCCAGGCGCTGAACAGTGGCCCATGCACCGAGCTATGCTTGACGGAATAGAGCATCTTGACCGTCGATCCGTCGAAAGCTGCTCTTTGTTCAGGAGTCTTCGACATGTCTTGGAACGCCTCGCGTACCTTTTGGTCAGACATCGCGATGGCCTTTCCGGCCTGCTCCGTCATTTCGCCGAGCGACTGGCTCTGTGCAATTTCGGTCAGCGTCTGCGCTACCCGTTCATCATAGGCTCTGAGCGCCTTCGACTGATTTGCTGCGATTGCCTCGAGGCGGATCTTGCTTGCCTCTATCAAACCGTTCTTTCCGATCTGATAGCTCAATGCCCCGACAGACGCGCAAGAAACGATTGCTGTTCCTATGATCACGGCCGCAAACTTGGCTTTGATGGACCGCATGCGGTGGAAGAGTCGCAAAGAATTGTGGGACATCTGCATTTTGAATCCATTTCGAGTTCAAACAGTTGCAAATCATCATTGACGATACTTCTAAAAAATCCGTTACGACCCGAAAGTTTCTTACTATTTTCAATGCCTTGCACAGAATCCTGCTCGGATCTTTTGAGGTTTTCCAATGTTGCTTTTGTGGCTTTAAGGCCAATTCGTTGATGATATCGCTTAAATATTGCAACATATCCACATACGGGCGATCTGGGCTGGAGTTGTCACCACCGGGACTGGTACTGAAATAACCTATGAAACGTGTACACGTTGCTCGTCACATCGGAAGCGAGCCGCGGGCGGGCAGGGTGGCGTTTCAGAATTCTCGTCCGTGGAAATCAGGGCATTTCGTTTGAAAGATGCGCAAACACCACATAAATACACAATTCCAAGGACAACGTCGTGGGCTTCCGGGTTCGCGGTCATCCAACTACGAACGCATAGATCCGCCACTCCAGGGACTGTCAGCATCAACGTTGCTGTCGGCCCGCACCGACCCGAGGAAGAAGCCGTCGATGTCGAGCGAAGTCCGCAAGGAAGTCATTCTGGAACGGCTGGATCGTGACCAACGCGTCAGCGTTGTCGAGCTTTCCGCGGAGTTCGGTGTTTCGGGTGAAACCATTCGACGCGATCTGAAGGACCTCGAGGCCGAGGGGGCCGTCCGGCGTGTTCACGGAGGAGCTATACCGGCCGGGCGCACCGCTGATGTGCCGATCACCGATCGCATCAGGTTTAATGCGCTCGAAAAGGATGCGGTCGCGCAGATGGCGCGCAACCTGATCAACGATGACTGTGCCATCTTTCTAGATACTGGCACCACCACTTTATCCCTTGCGCGGCACCTGGTTGGCTTCAAGAAGCTAAGGCTCTACACGAATTCCCTAATGGTGGCGCAAGCCGCCTGCCAGCATTTTGGCGTCCGGGTCCAGATGACACCGGGAAATCTCCGCCCTATCGAACAGGACCTGGTCGGCTACGACACGCTGTCCTACATCCAGCAGTTCCACTTCGACATCGTCTTCATGGGCGTGGCGGCGATCAAGGCGGAATATGGCTTCATGGACTATGAAGAGGATGAAGCGAGAATCCGCCAAGCTCTACTGAAGCAGACGGCCCGAAGCATCATGCTGGCCGACCATTCAAAGTGCGGCAAAACCGGCAATGTCATTACCGCCGCGTTTTCCAGCGTAAACACATTGGTCACCGATCAGCGCCCGCCGACGGATATCCTGGCGGCGGCAAAAAGGGCCGATCTTGAAATCATCCACGGTTGACAGTCCGCTGAAAGCATCAGGTTGGTAATATCCGCCACCTGAAGGAGAGACGGGGTCACTCTCCGTGCAGAACGCCCATGATTTGAGTGTGAAGCGCGGCATTTGCAGCAGCGACGATACCGCCGCCCTGCTCGGCGGGCCCCCCATCCCAGTCGGTCACAACGCCGCCCGCCTGTTCAATGATCGGGACGAGCGCGACGATGTCGTAGGGATAAAGGCCAGCTTCGACAACGCAGTCAATCTGGCCTGCTGCAAGCATGCAATAGGCATAGCAATCCGTTCCATAACGAGCCAAACGGACCTTTTTCTCAAGCTGGTCGTAGCGTGCTCTGCGGGCCGCTTCGAAGATGGCAGGCGTAGTCGTAAACAGCGTCGCCTCAGAGAGGTCCTTCGTGGCGCTGGTTGAGAGCTGCGCCTGACCATGCGGACCCTCATAAAAAGCACCGTTGCCGGTGGCATAGAACAACTCGCCGATAAAGGGCTGCGCCATCATGCCGGCAACTGCGCCACCATCCTTGGTCAGGCCAACAAGAGTCCCCCAGAGCGGGATACCTGATATGAATGACCTTGTTCCGTCGATCGGGTCGATGACCCAGACCAGGCGAGCATCCGCACCTTCATTGCCGAATTCTTCGCCCAGAATGCCGTGATCCGGGTACTCGGTACGAATGAGCTTTCGAATGGCTTTTTCTGTTTCCCGGTCGGCTTCGGTGACCGGATCGAACCCTCCGGCGGCCTTGTTGACAACCGCGCCTGGCAATCGAAACCGCGGCAATGCCTCACGCCTCGCTACAACTGCCAGGCGGCGAAAAAAATCGGGCGAGACCAGGTTTTCGTTGGTTTGAATAGGCATGTGTCAGACCGCCTTCAGCCACTGCGACCATAGCGGATTGCTCATCACGAAACGTGCCCGCATATGTTTCCAGAATCCATATTTGAAAAAGTCGAAATCCAGACGTGAGACTTCGTTCTGCACCATGGCCCAAGTCGCCCATTTGAGGTCGACGAGCGCCTTGAATAGTGAGATCCGCGCCAGGATGCTCGGGTCCGCCCGACCATAATATTCCTCGATCAGTTCCTTCTCGATCTCGGGCGAGAAGCACATCTCGCAGAACCAGAGCGCCAGTTCGGCAGCGCGATCATTGGTCGACGCGTATTCGAAATCGACGAGCATGACCCGGCGATCGGAATGGAGGAGGAAATTGCCAGCCAGCGTATCGTTCATGCACGGTGCCAGATCGAGACCTGACGCCTCCAGTGCGCTGCGCGCCTCGCGATAGCGCGCGTTCATCCAGCCGAAGTCGCTCGGAAATTCGCCGCCCAGATCCAGAGCCTGCTGGAAATGTTCGTCGATCATGTCGAAGGTTGTCTTTTGCTGCGAAAGCGGGGCGGTATCGTTGAAGGCTTTCAGCGCGCGAAGACCATTCAGGCGTATGACCGGATCCAGGAAATCGGCATTGGTTGATGTTCTCAGCCCTTCGACGAATTCACTCACCTCGACCCCGGTTTCGGGGAAGAAGTCGATGATCCGGGCCCCGACGCCCGCTTCATGCGCCTTGCGGCCCGCTTCGTTCGCCGTTCTTCGGTCGATGAACATTTCGGTTCCAGCACCGGGAATCTTCACGAAGAAGCTGTGTGGCGCACCGAAGACGTAGACGCGCCAATTGGGGTTGCTGATGCCGCCGGGCACCGGTTCGTAGGAAACATCGAGGCCCCGCCAATCCGCCACGGCTGCGATCGCCTGCTCGATCGCCCGTTCCGCCTGCGACGCGCCTTCGCCTAATCTGCGTCTCATCGCTTTCTCCGTCAGACCTGTTTCAGCCATGTCTCGAAGCGTGGTCCTTCGATGACCGTGCGGGCTCTCAGAAGCCGCCATTCGGCATATTTGAAGAATTCAACATGCTTGCGTGGCGAGTGGGCGGCATTGATGAAGCCCCAAAGCGCCCACATGAGATCGTCGGCCGCACCGTAGAGACGGCCGCGTGCAAGCACACCCGCATCCGGCTTTCCGGTTGCGATCTCGATCGCCAAGAGCGCGTCGCCATCGAAGGGGAGGAGTTCGGCCAGCACGGTTCCGATATCGTACGCGGGGTCCGCCTGGCGCGCCCACTCGAAATCGACCAGCCGAACTCCGTCGTCCGGCCCGACCATGACGTTCGACGAGGCGCCGTCCGCATGGCATGGGACCGTATCGACACCCGCGGCGCCGATGGCGCCGGCAATCCGCTGGACAGCAGCCGATACCGTGAATACCGGCGCTGGCAGGAGGACACCCGGTCCTTCGGCAACTTGCCGGTAGGCGGCAATGAGATCGAAAACGCTGCGTACTTCCGCAAGCGGCTGCGCTTTCTGGAAGGTGCGTTTCGCCGTCAGAAGATTTTCGAGAACCCGCGGGCGGCGAAGGACATCGGCATGGCCCCAGTCCCATTCATCATCAAGCGCCTCGAATACCAGGACGCCGCCCTCGGGATCGGCCTGGATGAGTCGCGGGGCAATGCCCAGTTCGCCCGCCTTACGGCTGGCCTCCACAACGCCGTCCAGCGCGATAAATTGGGACATGTCATCGTGGAGACGTTTGACGAAGAACCGCGGCTGATTAGCCTTGCTTGCAAAAAAGCAGAGATTTTCGACAGCGCGGTGAATGGGCGACACAACCCCGCCAATCGGAGCAGAGAGGCTCGCGCCGGAAAGGCCGACAGCTTCGAGCGCACCCTGAATTAAAACATCATCCTGCATGAAACTCTCCCTCAACGAGGTGGCGAAGCGTGGTCGTCAGCACCGTCAGACCAGCCTGCACGTCCTCCGGCTCGGTCAGTTCGTCGGGATGATGGGCAATGCCATCGACGCTCGCAATGAAGATCAGGGCGGACGGGATGCCGCCGTTTTGCAGGGCAACGGCATCATGGCCTGCGACGGAACGCATGGTCAACGGCTCGAAACCGCAAGAGCGCGCCGCCCGGTCGACAAGCGCCATCAGCCGGCCATCCATGCTGGCAGGATCTCGCAAAGTATCGGCGACGATTTCCAGCTGCGTGCCCGTATCGGCTGCCGCCTTTCGAAGCGCGGCAAGGGCGAGTTCGCCGGCTGCGTCCAGTTCGGACACGTCAGGCCCCCTGAGCTCGAACCAGACAGTCGCTCGATCGACCACAACGTTCGGCGAGTTGGGCTCGACCACGAGGCGCGCCGCCGATCGATGGAGGTGGGGATAGCTCGCCGCGACAACAGCCTCGAAGGCGGCAATCCCTCGCGCCGCGGCAAGAAGCGCATCGCGGCGATCGGCCATCGGCGTCGGGCCGGTATGCGACGCGCGCCCGATCCAGCGCACGGTCGTCTTGCGCGCCGCCCAGGTTCCTTCGACGATGCCGATGCGTCGGCCCGCTTCGAGAAGTTTCCGTCCCTGCTCGACATGCAATTCGACGTAGGCTTTGGGGGAGGGGGGAACAGTTCCTGTCCTGCCGTTGATACCTATGGCCGCGAGGGCGTCCTTGAGGGATATGCCGTCACCATCGCGCAGTTCAAGTACATCATCGAGTGCCAGTGCGCCGGAATAGACCGCGCTGCCGGTCAGGCTCGGTTGATAGCGAGCACCTTCCTCGTTTGTCCAGTTGACGACCGCGAGGTTATAGCGCGGCTTGCAACGCCCACGGAGAACCTCGGCGTGAATTTCGAGTGCCGCCTGTCCGGCGGCCAGCACACCAAGGGTGCCGTCGAAACGGCCGCCTCTCGGCTGGGTGTCGAGATGGGAGCCCGCAAAAATCCAGGGGGCGTCCTGACCGGCCCATTCGAAGCAGGCGAACTGGTTGCCAATCGCATCGTGCGCGAGCTGTATGGCTGCCTGCTCCATCCACACGGCAAAAACGCCTCGCGCCATGCCGTCCTCGGCGCTTGCCGCCAAACGTGTGACACCTACTCCAGGCTCAGCGCCGATGGCAGAGATCCGGTCGAAGATCGCATCGAAATCGTTACGCGGGATTGTCCCTGCATCAAGCATGAATAATCTCCAATTCTTCAGCCCGAACGGCGCCAAGGATATCTTCCGGCGGACGCCGGTCTGTAACGAGCGTGCCGATTTCTTCGAATGGAGCGGTGATCACATTGCCGACCCTTCCAAACTTGGAATGATCGGCCAGCATGACGCTTCGTGACGATCTTCTGATCAGGATCTGGCGAATTCGCGCCTCGTCCTCTTCATAGTCCATGAACCCATATTCCACATTGATCGCCGCTGCGCCCATAAAGACCATGTCGAAGTGAAACTGCTGGATGTAAGACAGCGTGTCGTAGCCCACCAGGTCCTGTTCGATCGGCCGCAGATTTCCGGGCGTCACGTGCACGCTCACGCCGAAATGTTGGCAGGCCGCTTGCGCGATCATCAGGGAATTCGTGTAGAGCCGCAGCTTTTTGAAGCCGATCAGCCGGCGAGCAAGCGCAAGTGTCGTCGTGCCCGTATCAAGGAAGATCACACAGTCGTCATTGATCAGGTTACGCGCCACGCCGGCGACCGCATCCTTTTCGACCGAGTTGAGCTTGATGCGCTCGGTGATCGGCGTGTCGGCCGTACGACCTGCTGGAATTGCGCCGCCATGCACGCGCCGCACGGCACCTTCTGCTTCGAGGTTCTTCAGATCGCGGCGAATGGTTTCACCCGAGACACCGAATTCGGCAGATAGCTCGACAACGCTGACGCGTTGATCACGGCCGAGGCGCTCCAGGATGATCTCCTTGCGGATCTCACTGGACATGGACCGCCTCGTCCTCGTGCCGATGCAGGCAGGCTGCGTAGTTGCCGCCCTCGGAACCCTGCAGCATCGGATCGGTCTTTTCGCAATCGGTCTGCGCGCGCGGGCAGCGCGAGCGGAACGAGCAGCCGACAGGTAGATGAATAGGGCTCGGTGGCTCGCCATCCAAGAGATATTCCGCGCCCGGGAAACGGTTTTCCTCCAACGTTGGCATGGCGCTGAGCAGCGCCCGCGTGTACGGGTGTTGGGGATGTTCGAAAAGGGTTTTATTGTCCGCCAGTTCGACGATGCGCCCAAGATACATGACCGCAACGCGGTGACAGATCCGACGGACCAGCGCCAGGTCGTGAGATATGAAAATATAGGAAAACCCGTGCGCCGCCTGAAGCCGTTTGAAGAGATCGAGAAGCTCGGCCTGCTCGACCTGGTCAAGTGCCGACAAGGTCTCGTCAAGGATTAACAGACGCGGCTTGAGCACCAGCGCCCGGGCAATGTTGATGCGCTGGCGCTGACCGGCGCTAAGGCCCACCGGCAATCGATCGGCAAGTTCCGCATGAAGACCCACTTCGCGCATGGCTTCCCGCGCGCGTTGCTCCGCATCGCGCCGGCCGACCCCGTGGATTAGAAGCGGCTCTTCGATCATGCGGATGATCGACATGCCCGCCGGTAGCGATCCGTAGGGATCCTGCAACAGCAGTTGGAACGATTTGCGCATCTCGGTCAGCGAACGAGCGGAGAGACTCGAGAGGTTTTTCCCTAGGAACGCAATGCGTCCGGCGTTCGGCTGTTCGAGCCACGCAAGCAGGCGCGTAAGCGTGGATTTGCCGCAACCGCTTTCACCGACAATGCCAAAATTTTCGCCTGCCTTGACGGTAAAGGACACGTCTCGTACGGCCTTGACTTCGTTGAATGCATTGAACGCATCGCGCCGGCGTACCCTATAGGTTCGTGTTGCATTCTCGACAGTCAGGACAGCCTCACCGTTTTTTGCTTCCGGTGCCGATACGTTCTTCCATATCGATGGAATGCGGGAAAGAAGCACGCGCGTATAGGCCTGCTGCGGATCGGCAGTAATATCGGCAGTCTTGCCCTGTTCGACGATGCGGCCGCCTTGCATAACGAGCGTTCGCTCGGCGATCTGTGACACCACGGGTAACGACGAAGAGATAAACAGGAATGCCGTATCGAGGCTTTCCCTGAGATTGTCGATGAGCCTGATAATCTGGGCAGCGACCGTAACGTCGAGCGGCTGCGTAATATTGTCCGCAATGACAAGCGATGGCTCGGAAACGAGCGCATCGACGATCATTACACGCTGCATCATGCCGCCGGAGAATTGGAAGGGTGCCTCATGGAAACGAGAGCGCGGCGAGGGAATATGCACCCGGCCAAGTAGATCGAGAACCTTTTCCTTAGCTTCCGCCTTACCGATATCAGGCCGGACAGATCGAAGCTTCTCGATGATCTGATGGCCGATTGGCAGCCGCGGATCGAGCGAGCCCATGGGGTTTGCACCAATGAAGCCAATGCGGTTCCCTCTGATCGACCTGAGCCCCCGGGCATCGAGCGAGAGGACATCTTTTCCTTCGAAGATCACCTTCCCCGAAGAGATTTCAAGTGGTGCGTGGATGGAGTTCACCATTGCGCGCGCAAGCACCGACTTGCCCGATCCGGCCTCGCCGACAAGGCCGAGGACTTCGCCTGGCTGGAGGGAAAAGCCCACATTGTCGACGATGCGCCTTTTGCTGCCATCGCGCAGGAGATCGACTGAGAGATTGGAGACAGTGAGAATTGGATCGCTCATTACGCATCCCCTCTCAGAACCGCATTGCGCGCGCGCTCCAATGCCGAACCCATCAGATTGAGGCAGGTCAGCGATATCAGCATGAACAGACCGGGCATCGTCGCGATCCACCAAGCGTTCAGCAAATACTTTCGTGAATCCGCAATCACGTTCCCGAATGTTGGTGTCGGCGGCTGAACCCCGAGACCGAGAAAGCCGAGGATCGACTCGAAGATCATCATGCGGGCGATGTCGAGAACCGCAACGAACGCGATCGGCGGGAGCACAACGGGAGCCACGAAGAGGAGCATGATTCGGAGATCGGATGCGCCGAGCACACGCTCGCCGAGAACGTAACCACGGCTGCGCTCGCCGAGAGCAACTGAACGGGCGACACGCGCATAGAGCGGCCATCCTGAAAGACCAAGCACGAGGATGATCGCAGGCACTGTTGGGCGGGACACACCAAGGATCGTGATGGCAAGAATGATCATGGGAATTGAGAGCTGAGCATCGGTCAGTCGCATGATGACCGTATCAAGCCAACCGCCACGAAAACCGGCAAGAAGACCGAGACTGCAGCCTACGATGAACATGAGGATCACGGTCGTCGCGCCGATGAACAGCGAATAACCCAGTCCGACGAGACAGCGCATGAGGACGTCCCGGCCGAGCTGATCGGTACCGAGCACGTACGGCCATTGCCAGCCTTCGGAAGGGAAGGGTGGGACGAACTTGTGGCTGTACGCCATCTTGAGCGGATCAACCGAACTGATAAATGGCAAGAGAATCGCAAGTCCAAGCAGCAATCCGAAGCCAATGAGGCCAATGCGAAAGTCGAGGCGCGCCACGGCAATCTGCAACATGCGCCGGGTCGGTGTGGTGCCCCGCTTGACGATGGTGCGCTCGCCGGCGCTCTGTTCTACGATATCGGTCATCTTAATATTCCAGTCTCGGATCGATAGTCATCGCGATAAGATCGACCAGGATGTTGATCACCACGAACATCACGGAAATGAAAATCGCGACGCCCTGTATGAGCGGAAAGTCGCGCTGTTGAACGGCATTGATCGTCAAGAGCCCCAAGCCGGGATAGTCAAAGATGAACTCGACCACCAGAACGCCGCCCAGAAGCATGCCGAGTTGTACGCCGAGCAGGTTGATCAGCGGGACCGCCGAGTTGCCAAGCACATGCGAGAAGATGGTGCGTCCACGGCTGAGCCCTCTCACCGGGGCAAGCTGAATGAAGTCCTCGCGCAACACCTGCGCAACAGAAACGGTCAGCGTACGCAGGATGAAAGGCGCAATCTCCACCGCCAGCACGATTGCCGGGAGAATGGTGTACTCGAAGCCGTTATACCCGATCGCAGGCAGTATCCTGAGTTTCACCGAGAGAAAAAGCGTCAGAACAATTCCAAGCCAGAAATTCGGCGTCGAGACGAAGATCGACCCCAATGCGAGGGCGAGTTTGTCAGGCCAGCGGCCCTGATAGAGCCCGCCGGCGAGGCCCAGTGGAACAGCAACGAGCAAGGCGATGACCAATGCGACGGCAGCGAGTTGCAGGGTCATTGGCAATGTGCCGAGAATAAGGTCGAGAACTCTCGCCCGCTCTTCCCGTGTCGGGTCGTTGTAGGCCGAACCGGCCAGGCTTGCACCGCTCTTCGGCCTGACGAACGACGTGCCGAGATCACCGGTCGCCAAATGGCCAAGATAGGATACAAATTGCAGCGGTATGGCCCGATCAAGACCAAGTTCCTTTGCCTTCATCGCCACCACCGCATCGGGGGCCATGCCGCCCACGATAAGGCGCGCGGGGTCACCCGGCACCACACGCAACAACGTGAAGATGATGAATATGACGAGAAGGATGATCAGGCTTCCCTGCAGAAGCCGTCTCAACAGGAATGATAGAAGAAACATGAACTTACCCTAGTCTGTCGGGGAAGGCGGCCGCAGCGAGGCAGCGGCCGCAGCGGTGGATCAGGCCAATGTCGCCTTATTGGCGTCCATCATACCATTCGGATAGATGTACAGACCACTTAAGCCATCACGCATGCCGTGTATGAAAACCGACGTGAAGAGAGAGAACGAAGGCGTTTTGGTCGCCAGCAACGGCATCAGCTCGGTCTGAATGACCTTCTTGCGCTCCTCGGGCTTCGAGGCGTTGCGCTCCTTATCGAGGGCAGCATCGATTTCCGGATCCTGGATGCCGCAGATGCGGTGCGTCGTCGAGTGGAAATGCGTGCGCAGCACGAGGTCCGGCTCCGGCGAACCGGTCGACCAGCCGCAGTCGATCATATGGCCAGGCCCGCCGCCGGGACGATCGTAGAGCGCGTCGCCCCAGGCCGCGACTTCCATGACGTTGAGCTTTACCGGGAAGCCCTGTTCCTGAAGCATGGCCGTGATGGCCTCGGCATATTCCTTCGTCTTCGGGTAGAAGCCCACCGATGTGATATATTCGAGTTCGGGCAGTCCTTCGCCCTTCGGGAAACCGGCTTCCGCCAAAAGCTTTTGGCACTGGTCCGGGTCGTACTTCGGATAGTTCGGGATATCGACATAGCCGAACTTGACCGGGGACACATAGCAGTTCGAGGCATGACCAGAAACGCCGAGAATATCGTCGATCACCGATCGGTCGATCGCGTGGCAGACGGCGCGACGCAGTCTCCAGTCGTTGAAGGGCGGCTTCGAGCAACGGAACCAGAGATACTTATTTTCGACCGAGATCGCCTTGTGAAGCTGGAAGCCTCCGGTCTTTTCGATCGTTTCGACCTGTTCCGCTTCAAGGCGTTCGATAAGGTCGGCTTCGCCGTTCAACAGTGCCAGTGTCCGGGTCGTCGCATCGCCGACAAAGCTGAAATTGATGCCGGGAATCGTCGGCTTGCCGAGGTAGAAATTATCGAAGGCCTCGAGGACGGTCGTGTTGCCGTCCTGTTTGACGAACTTGAATCCACCGGTGCCGTTCGGCCGGGCAGAGAGCGTCTTGGGGTCGGCAACGTCCTTTGCCGACATGATCGGCAGAAACGAGGAAAGGAACCAGAAAAGGCTTGCGGGGTAGCCGGCCTTGTCGGTTTTGACGCGCGCGACGTAATCGCTGACGACTTCGACTTCACATGGACCGGGATACCAGGCAGCCGGCCGGTCCGGGCGACTGGCATATTCGAACGTCGCCTTGACGTCTTCGGCGCTGAACGGCTTGCCGTCGTGAAACGTGACGCCTTCGCGCAGCTTGAATTCGAGCGTGTGCTCGTCGATCAGCTTCATCTCGGTCGCCAGTTCCATGACGAACTCGTCAGGTTTTTCCGGCGTCATCGGTGCGCGGGTCAGATAGCCGAACACAAAGCTTTCAAGGTTGATCTGCGCCAGCGTCGTATGAGACGAGGGGTCCCAATTGCCGGTCAGAGTTTCGGCCGAGAGAAATTTAAGAACCTTGTTTTCCGCGGCATTGGCCGGGTTGACCAGGAACTTGGTATTGAGAACAGGCATGCCGAGCGCGATGCCCGCAAGCGCCGAACTCTTTAAGAGTGATCTTCTATTGAACTCCATGACGACATCTCCACAGTTGATTTGCTGGGCGTTCCCCACCCCATCTTGTCGCCAGCAACGACAAGCGGAGGATTGTTGTTTTTGAAAAGATGGTCTTCGGCTTGCTGGCAGAACGCCATGACAAGTGCATCGGCGTGACGGCGGCCGACGACCTGCAGGCCAACGGGCAGCCCGTTGGCAGTCAGGCCGCAAGGCATCGATGCCGCCGGATTGCCGGAAAGATTGAACGGATATGTGAAGGGCGTCCAGCCCGTCCACGCGAGGACCTCCGAGGGCGACTGGAACCCTTCGGGCGCCTCCCGATCCGCCGAAAACGGCTCGACCGGGATAGTTGGCAAGAGGAGCAGGTCGATGTCTTCGAAGAGTGCGTGTACGCGACCAGCAAATTCCGCGCGCGCTTTCGCGGCCGAAAGATAATCATTGAGATTGTAGCCCGCCGAAGCTTCGACAAGGGCGCGGAAACCGCTGCCGAAATCGG
Organism: Rhizobium sp. BK112; assembly: GCF_014193215.1. Lineage (NCBI taxonomy): Bacteria > Pseudomonadati > Pseudomonadota > Alphaproteobacteria > Hyphomicrobiales > Rhizobiaceae > Rhizobium > Rhizobium sp. BK112. Next base: position 38,786 of record NZ_JACHYZ010000014.1, on the reverse strand, counting down.
ACAGGTCGGACTGGGAGCCATAGGCGACGCCCCGGCCGGCAACCCAAAGGGTCTCGAAGATCCGGATCGGATCTTCCCAGTCCGGGGAAACCGAACGAACATCGATTGTGAGTGCCTGCGTGAGGGTATCGACTGCTTCGCGCACGACCCGATCGATTTCCGGCGCGACTTTGAACCCAAAGAGGCTTGGAGCAAAACCAATCCGCAGCGACTTTGTCGATCGCGTTTCGGTGTAATCGGCTTCGTCGTCCGGCAGCGCCTGATGGTCTCGCGGATCGGGCCCCTTGGCGATGTTGAACAAGAAAGCGCTATCCTTTGCCGAGACGCTCATCGGGCCAGCGTGGGACAACATCTCCGTCGCGCTCCAGGGCCATGCCGGAACGCGCCCCAGCGAGCCTTTCATGGCGAACACACCGCAGAATGCCGCCGGGATGCGCACGGAACCACCACCGTCGGACCCCAATGTGAAGGGAACCATCCGAGCCGCGAGCGCAGCACCCGAACCGGAGCTCGAACCACCACTGGTGAGCTTAGGGTCCCAGGGATTGCGTGTCGGACCATAGAATTCGGAAAAGCCGGAACCGGACCACCCCATTTCGGTGGTCGTCGTCTTGCCGATGATAATAGATCCGGCGTCAATCATCCGCTGGACGATCGGCGCCGTCGCCTTGGGAGCGAAATCCTTATAGGCATGAGATCCGCGCTGGCAGAGCTGCCCTTCGACAAAGAAGAGATCCTTGACGCCCATCGGGATACCGTGGAGAGGGCCGCGGAACCGACCTTCGGCTGCTTCGCGATCGCAGGCTCGCGCCTCGTCAAGAGCCTGTTCTTCAAACACCTGACTGAAGGCATTTACGATGGGGTTCAGCCGCGCGATGCGCGCCAGGCATTCCTTAACGAGCGCTTCGGACGTGAGCTTGCCGGAAGCGATTGCTGAGCTGAGCGAAAGAACTGAAAAATCCACGATTGTGATCTCCTTAGAATGTGGATTTATGTTGATTTATTGCGTTTGTCAACACGTCAGCGAGGGTATTTTGTGTTTCACGAGATGAAGATCGATAGCCCACCCCGAGAAGTCGGGAAGGGCAAGCACCGGTACACGCGACGGATAAATACATCTAGGAAGAGATAATACCGCGCAAAAAGGCATTACATGCAGGCATTTTCCTAGCAATTAGCAATTCCGCCAAACTCCACAGTACGAACTTTTGACCGCGCCTAGCTTCAGGCGTCACTTAGAAATTAGACAACGTTGGTTATGTTGACTTTGTGTTGCGTTTATTGTTTTTGTTGATATGATGTGGAAATCAACGGAGGGATTCATGCAGGAATATCAACTTCTGAGCCCGGCGGAGTCACCAGTTGCGATCGAAAACGCCGCTGGGTCGGGGGATATCGTTATTATCTGCGAGCATGCATCGAGAGCCATCCCTGCCAAGCTCGGCGATCTCGGTCTGGATGCAGCGGCGCTCGAAAGTCATATCGCTTGGGACCCTGGCGCGTTGGAGCTTTCGCGGTGCCTATCCGCTTCGCTCGATGCTTGCCTCTATGTCCAGCGATTTTCGCGCCTTGTGTATGACTGCAATCGCCCGCCGGAAGCCCCCTCCGCAATGATAGAGAAGAGCGAAATCTACGACGTCCCTGGCAACAAGAACATCGCGCCAACTGAGCGCCAAGCGCGTGTGGACGAAATCTACTTGCCCTTCCGAGACGGCCTTTCCTCGCTACTTTCCTCACGGGCGGCTGCAGGGCGACATTCGGTTCTGGTCACCGTCCACAGCTATACGCCGGTCTATTTCGGCAAGAAGCGCGATGTCGAAATCGGTATCTTGCACGACAGCGACAGCCGTCTGGCAGACGCAATGCTGTCAGAGGCGCAGTCTCGTCATCAAGAATTCCTGATCCTGCGGAACCAACCATACAGCCCTGTGGATGGCGTCACTCACACGCTTGTGGAGCATGCGATCGCGCGAGGCTTACCGAACGTTATGATCGAGGTCCGCAACGATCTTCTCACAGATAGCCAACGCCTGCCACAAGTCGCGGCATACCTCTCGTCACTGATCGAAGCTGCCGTTAACGCTGTTCGTCCAGAGCGCGAGAACGAAGCCATTCTGGCTTCTGCCTTGATTGCCGCCGAGGCGGCGATCAAGGCCTGACTCGAAAACCGTCCAAATCGCGGCAGGCAACTCCGCTTTCCATTCTGAGGCATCTTCATGAGCTCAACATATACATTTGACGATCTAAAACAGGATGTGGCCGAAGGCCGTATCGATACCGTTCTCACCTGTCTCGTCGACATGCAGGGACGCCTCATGGGCAAGCGCTTTCACGCCCAATTCTTCCTGGACGGTGCCTACGAAGAAACGCACAGCTGCAATTACCTGCTCGCGACGGACCTCGAAATGGAAACCGTGCCCGGCTTTAAATCCACGAGTTGGGCATCCGGTTATGGCGACTATACGATGAAGCCTGACCTTTCGACTTTGCGCAAGGTGCCCTGGCTCGAGGGCACCGCTCTGGTGCTCTGCGACGTCCTCGACCACAATACCCACGAAGAGGTGCCGCACTCGCCGCGCGCCGTCCTTAAGAAGCAGGTCAAGCGTCTTGAGGCTATGGGCCTCAAACCTTTTATGGCGACCGAACTGGAGTTCTATCTTTTCGACCAGACATTCGAAAGCGCGCAGGCGGCCGGCTACCGCGATCTTCGTCCAGCCGGAAGCTATAATGAGGACTATCACATCTTCCAGACGACCAAGGAAGAGGAGGTGATGAGGGCATTGCGGAACGGCCTACAGGGCGCCGGAATCCCGGTGGAGAATTCCAAGGGCGAGGCGTCGCCCGGCCAGGAAGAGATCAATGTCCGCTATGCCGATGCGCTTGTGATGGCCGACCGGCATGTGATTATCAAGAACGCATGCAAGGAAATCGCCTGGCAGCGCGGCAAGTCTGTCACCTTCCTTGCGAAATGGAACGGTAATTCCGCTGGCTCCTCATCGCACATCCACCAGTCGCTCTGGAGCCTGGACGGCAAAGAGCCGAAGTTCTTCGAAAAATCGGCCAAGTTTGGCATGTCTGAGCTGATGCGCAATTATGTGGCCGGGCTCCTCGCACACGCCAGTGAAACTACCTATTTCCTGGCACCTTACATCAATTCCTACAAACGCTTCGTCGCCGGTACGTTCGCCCCAACCAAGGCGATTTGGTCTAAGGATAACCGGACGGCTGGCTACAGACTGTGCGGCGAGGGCAGCAAAGGCATTCGTATCGAGTGCCGCGTCGGCGGATCTGACATTAACCCGTATCTTGGCATGGCAGCACTGATTGCAGCCGGTATCGATGGGATCGAGAACAACCTAGAGCTCGAAGCCCCCTTCGTCGGCGATGCCTATAGCGGCAAGGACATTCGTGAAATTCCGAAGACCCTGCGCGACGCTGCCAAGTCCATGTCAAACTCGAAGATGCTGCGCAGCGCGTTCGGAGACGACGTTATTGACCACTACACGCGTGCGGCGGAATGGGAGCAGGAAGAATACGATCGGCGCATCACCGACTGGGAGGTGGCTCGCGGTTTCGAGAGGGCTTAGCCCAACAGCGACCGTCGCTCCTGACGAGAGTCATTCAAATCCGAATCAAAATTCACAACTGGGAACCTGATCATGCCAATGATCCAATGCATATCGCCGGTCGACGGATCGGTTTACGCGGAGCGTCCGCCGCTGCCGCTCCAGGCTGCGAAGGAAGCCGTGGCGCGGGCGCGCAAGGCACAGAAGGCCTGGGCGAAGCGTTCGCTCGAAGACCGCATTCAGATGGTGCTGAAGGGTGTCGCGCGTCTCAACGAGATGTCCGACGTCGTCGTGCCCGAGATCGCCTGGCAGATGGGCCGTCCGATCCGCTATGGCGGCGAGTATAAGGGCTTCAACGAGCGCTCCAACTATGTCGCCTCGATCGCGGCCGATGCGCTGGGGCCTCTTGTCGTAGAGGAGAGCGAGCGGTTCGAACGTCGCATCGAGCGCGAACCACATGGCGTCGTCTTCGTCGTCGCGCCCTGGAACTATCCCTATATGACGGCGATAAACACGATCGCGCCGGCGCTGATGGCCGGCAATACGGTGGTGCTGAAACACGCCTCGCAGACGCTGCTGGTCGGCGAGCGGCTGGTACAGGCCTTCGTCGAGGCCGGCGTGCCGGAGGATGTATTCCAGAACGTGTTCCTCGATCACGAAACGACCTCGGCGCTGATTGCCGCCGGCAGCTTCAATTTCGTCAACTTCACCGGATCGGTCGAAGGCGGGCGTTCGATGGAGCGTGCCGCCGCCGGCACCTTCACCGGCCTCGGTCTTGAACTCGGCGGCAAGGATCCGGGTTACGTAATGGAGGACGCCGATCTCGAGGCGGCCGTCGATACGCTGATGGACGGCGCGACCTATAATTCCGGCCAGTGCTGCTGCGGCATCGAGCGCGTCTATGTGCACGAATCCCTCTATGACGCCTTTGTCGAGAAGTCGGTCGCCTGGGTGTCGAACTACAAGCTCGGCAATCCGCTCGATCCCGAGACTTCGCTCGGCCCAATGGCCAACAAGCGTTTCGCCAAGGTGGTGCGCGAGCAGATCGCCGATGCGGTCTCCAAGGGCGCCAAGGCGCTTGTCGACCCGAAGCTCTTTCCGCAGGATGACGGCGGCGCCTATCTCGCGCCGCAGATCCTCGTTGATGTCGACCATTCCTTGGCCTTCATGCGTGAAGAGACGTTCGGTCCGGCGGTCGGCATCATGAAGGTGAAGAACGACGAGGAAGCGCTTGCCCTGATGAACGACAGCCGCTACGGGCTGACCGCCTCGCTCTGGACGAGGGATGCCGAACGGGCAGCGCGGCTCGGCCGCGAGATCGAAACCGGCACCGTCTTCATGAACCGCGCGGACTATCTCGATCCGGCGCTCTGCTGGACCGGCGTCAAGGAGACCGGCCGCGGCGGCTCGCTGTCGATCATCGGCTTCCAGAATCTGACGCGTCCGAAATCCTACCACCTGAAGAAAGTCACAGCATGAGCAGCAGCAACATCACCGCAAACTGGAGCTATCCGACATCGGTCAAGCTCGGCCGGGGCCGCATCAAGGAGTTGCCCGACGCCTGCAAGAGCCTCGGCATGAAAAAGCCGCTGCTCGTCACCGATCGCGGCCTCGCATCGATGGCGATCACCAAGAATGCGCTCGACATTCTGGAGGACGCCGGTCTTGGCCGGGCGATCTTCGCCGAGGTCGATCCGAACCCGAACGAGAAGAACCTCGATGCCGGTGTCAGGGCGTTCCGAGACGGCGGTCATGACGGCGTCGTCGCCTTCGGCGGCGGCTCGGGCCTCGATCTCGGCAAGTGCGTCGCCTTCATGGTCGGCCAGACGCGGCCGGTGTGGGATTTCGAGGATATCGGCGACTGGTGGACGCGGGCGAGCCTCGAAGGCATCGCGCCGATCGTCGCCGTGCCGACGACGGCCGGCACCGGCTCGGAAGTCGGCCGCGCCAGCGTCATCACCAATTCCGAAACGCATGTGAAGAAGATCATCTTCCATCCGAAGTTCTTGCCCGGCGTTGTGATTTCCGATCCGGAGCTGACGGTCGGCATGCCGAAGATCATCACGGCCGGCACCGGCATGGATGCCTTCGCCCATTGCCTGGAGGCCTATTCCTCGCCCTTCTATCATCCGATGTCGGCCGGCATCGCGCTGGAAGGCATGCGGCTTGTCAAGGAGTTCCTGCCGCGCGCCTATAAGGAAGGCACCGATCTCGAAGCCCGCGCCAACATGATGGCAGCCGCCGCCATGGGCGCGGTCGCTTTCCAGAAAGGGCTCGGCGCCATTCATGCGCTGTCGCATCCGATCGGCGCGGTCTACAACACCCATCACGGCATGACCAATGCGGTTGTCATGCCGGCGGTGCTGCGCTTCAACCGCGCCGCGATCGAGGAGAAGATCGGCCGGGCTGCCGCCTATCTCGGCATTTCCGGCGGTTTCGACGGCTTCTACGACTATGTGCTGAAGCTTCGCTCCGACCTCGGCGTACCGGAAACTCTGACAGCAATGGGAATCGCCGCAGACCGCATCGACGAATTGTCGGCCATGGCAATCGAAGATCCGAGCGCCGGCGGCAACCCTGTTGTGATGACCCTCGAAAATACCAAGGCGCTGTTCAAGGACTGCTTCTGAACCAGATACGGCTTCCCCAACTGGCCCGGAAAAAACAGGTCTTTTCCGGGCCCTTTTTTAAGTTCGAACAATGACTTTCCTGACAGTCCTACCAGGGCAGGGCGATACGGCGCTCCTGGACCAGGCGGACGGAAAAACTGAGGATTTCCAAGGCATGTTGACAATTAAGCGGCTGGCGCTTGCGGATGCCAAACTGCTCATCGAAGGCGCCGCTATCAGAGCAAAGGATATCGGCGTCCCGATGTGCATTGCGGTCACTGATGAGTCCGGGCAACTGATCGCTTTCGAACGCATGGATGGTGGCAAGATAACAAGTGCGATCATCGCTCAAGACAAAGCCTACACGGCTGCTGGCGCCAAGCGCACGACTGAAAGCTACGGAACTGCCAGCCAGCCAGGTTCACCGGCCTATGGGATCAACTCGGCAATCGGTGGTCGATTGATGGTAGTTGCAGGCGGTCTGCCAGTCATTGTGGACGGCGAGGTTGTCGGTGCCATCGGACTTAGCTCAGGAACCCCGGCCCAGGATACTGAGTGTGCGCAAGCCGGCATCGAACACCTCCTAAAATGCCACAAGTGACTCACATTCCACCGATGCTGCGGTGAATAACCGACAGACGCAAACCGGTACCATCACCTGATTTCGCGGGACGAATGGCGAGGGTTGGCGACGTTGGTTTCCGCAAGACGAGATCTTTGCGGCAGGCAAGCTTCCTCGCAAGCTTCGGTGGCAAGATACTACGGTCGTGCAGGAGAGATGGCGCGTTGCGCCACGCCGAAGGAGCAACCCCCCAGGAAACTCTCAGGTAAAGAAGACTGCAGGCTCGATTACAATCTGGAGAGAGGCACGGCGTGTGTCCACCGAAGGGGACCCTCAGGAGAGGGAGAAGCTCTCAGGTAAAAAGACAGATGGGGGCTATGGGACTGGCAAACGTTCCCGAACCAATGTTGGAGAGAATACGTGCCCCACATCGTCGTTTTGGGCGCTGGAATTACCGGCGTCACCACCGCTTATGCCCTGTCCCGCCGCGGATTTGATGTCACTGTCATCGATCGGCATCGCTACCCCGCGATGGAAACCTCCTTCGCGAACGGGGGGCAACTGTCCGCGAGCAACGCTGAAGTCTGGAATCACTGGTCTACGGTTGCCAAAGGCATCAAGTGGATGCTGAAGAGCGATGCTCCTTTGCTCCTCAACCCGACGCCCAGTTGGCACAAATATTCATGGATGGGGGAGTTTCTTGGCAACATTGGCAACTACCGATCAAATACGATAGAGACAACCCGATTGGCGATTGCGGCTCGCAAACATATGTTCGAGATCGCCGACGAAGAAGAGATTGAGTTCGACCTCGAGAAGCGCGGAATTCTGCACGTCTACTACGACAAAGCCAGCTTCGATCACGCCTCACAGGTAAATGCGATGTTGGTCCAAGCCGGGCTCGATCGCAAACCGGTGACGGCCAGTGAGATCCGGACGATTGAACCTGCGTTGGTGGGGGATTTTTTCGGGGGGTTCTTTACGCCCTCGGACTCGACAGGCGACATTCACAAATTCACCCGAGGCCTTGCGGCAGCCTGCGTCAAACGCGGTGTGAAATTCGTGTTTGATGCAAATGTCGATCGGCTCGTTTCGCAAGGCGGCGTGAAGGTCATCTGGAAACCGACGGGTTCGGAGGACGGGAAGCAAAGCATCATTGACGCAGATTCACTGGTGATATGTGCTGGTGTCGCTAGCCGGCGTTTTGCCGATATGCTCGGTGACCGCATCAACGTCTACCCGGTAAAGGGATATTCGATCACCGTCCATCTCGATGATCGCGAGAGCCAGAGCGGCGCGCCCTGGACGAGCCTGCTCGACGATCGCGCAAAGATCGTCACGAGCCGTCTCGGGGTCGATCGGTTCCGCGTGGCAGGAACAGCAGAATTCAATGGCGTGAACCGTGATATCCGGCAGGACCGCATCAATCCATTGACCGAATGGGTGAGAACGCTGTTTCCCAAAGTTGCGACGTCACGCGTCGTTCCGTGGGCGGGTCTGCGTCCAATGATGCCGAACATGATGCCGAGGGTCAGGTCAGGAAGCAGGCCGGGGGTGTTTTATAATACCGGTCATGGCCACCTTGGTTGGACGCTTTCAGCGGCCACCGCGGAGTTGGTAGCCGAAATGATCCTGAAACATAAGACAAAAGTCGCATGACATCGAATAGGAGAGGTGGGTGGCGACCTTTCCGAGCGTCCGCAAGATGCATGGGCCAAGGGTGATTGTCTTTCACCTCGAGATCCTCGGCCCTATCGTAGAGGCTGCTCGGCATGTTCTGGATGCAGATGGGCATCAGAACCGGTTTGGTGGCTGCGGAAGTCATGGGAGGCGGCTCCTCGGATTTAGGGCGAGCGGGGACACAGCAGCCCAACGTGGAATGATGGCATCGCGGACAGACGATCCGGGGCAGCGCTGCGACGGAACGATTGTCCACAAACAGGCGAAGCCGTCATGGCTTGCCGCAAAGGGTCTTGCGCTCGGATTCCGTCAGGCTGCTGGGCATCCAGAATTTCTCGTTGAGATCATCGCGAAAGTTCGCTTTCGCCTTCGCGATGTCCCAGCCGTCAGGTTCATAGACGTAGCGCTTATGGAGTGCCTTGCCCTCAAGGAGGGCAACAGCGGCGCGTACAGCGGCGGCTCCTTGCTCGGGACCGTACTCGGTCGCGACAGCATCGACCCCGCTATCGATCCATTGCTTGAGAAAGCCGTTATTCGCTTCACCAGTGATCGGCGAATTTTGGCGCCGTACTTTTGGAACACATCGATGCATGCCCGGCTCATGTCGGCTCCAGATGACCAGATGCCGTCAACCGCCGGATTTTCGAGATAGAATGTCTCACAAACCTTGTGGCCGTAGTCGTAACTCCAAAGACCGGCGTCTTCGGCGACGATCTTGATATCGTTCCCTTTATCGCCTCGAGCAAACCCTTATACCGATTGATGTCTTCCGGGCGGGTCGGAAGACCACGCAAGACCCAGATATTGCCTTTTCCACCCAGTTCTTTCGCCAGGAAGTCGCCCGAGACCTTCCCGAAATTCTCCCCGCCACCCTGGATGTCGACCGTGAACTTGTCGGTCTCGGTTAGGCCGGTGTGCACGATCACCGGAATTCCGGCGGCGACGGCCTTTTCAATACCGGCATCGGCGGAAGTGGGCGACACCGGGGTCACGATGATGGCATCGACCTTCTGTGCGATCAGTTCCTCGATATCGGAGATCTGTTTGGCCTGGCTAAGATTGGCGTCAAGAAGCACGAATTGCGAGATACGTGGGTCGGCTTTCACGACCGCCTGCGCTTCCGCCGCCATCTGCGTTGCCCAGGTATTGGCATTCACGCCAAAATGGCTCATGCCGATTTTCCAGGGGCTCGCCTTCTTGAATTGATCGGCCGGAACAGTTTGCTCGTCGCCAGGGCGGGCAACGACACCGGACATCAAGTCGACGTCTTCGGCGTACGCGACATGACCGAGAAATAATACCGTCGAGCAGAACAAACACCGCAATATGTGGCTTCGGATGGTGAATATGCGCTTTCTGTGTCCCGTGATTAGGTAATGGTCAGACGGCGGGCGCCGCATAAGGTGATTCAGGATTGCCGAAATTGCTGAGAAGGCTTCTTGCGATGCCCTGTCGAGGGATTTTGGCTATTCAGTTTTCTTCGTTGCGGTCTCTGTCTGATAGGCCAGAATTGCCGCTTGGGTCCGTTCGGCCTGCTGCAAGAGATTGACCAAGATCTCGCCGGCGCGGAGATACCGGTCAGCTTCTGACTCCGGGCTTCCATCGGATGGGCTGACATGCGCACCAACCCTCCGCTCCCTGGGGAAATGAACGATTTCGGCCATGACTGAGCTTTCCTTCTTCCGCCGACCAAAACGCAGCCGGGCAAAAATGTGCCCTCAAAACGTCTTATTGAAATAGTTATTCATAGAGAATGAATATTAGATTAACCCTGTTTTGAGCTCTGTCAGCGCCGCGTCTCGACGTTGGCGGGTTGCAAGCTCCGAACTTTGGGGAGGACTAAAACAGGGATGGGTCCGCAGTCGGCGCTAGCGACGGGCCAAATGAAGTCGGGTGCTGGCATCCGCGTGAGTGGTGAATCTTGCGCCGGCAATTCGAACGAGCGAGATCTTTCGCCGCCTTGGAGTAATCTTAAATTCGCCAGCGCAAGGGCGCTGCGGTCATCTCAGCAAAAATGCGGCAAATCGGAAAGGTTGCCCCGGGTCGCTGCGCACATCCCACGATAAAGGTTGCAGCGCTTCACTGGCGTACCTTTGCCAGCGCCTCCGTTGCCGCTTTTGCCTCCAATGTGAGAAGTGCGGTCTCCAGGCTCTTCTCGATCTTATTTGCGGTGGTTCCTTCAAGCAAAGCGATTTCGGCGATGGTCCTGCATTGAGAAACCCATCGCAGGCACATCATTCCGAGTGGCGAAAGCATCCGCGTTTCCATGACAAAATCTCCAATTGCGTGTTATGTTATATCCGCAGCAACCATTAAGCTTCATTATGGAACTCATATCCGCAAGCTCAGCAAAAGATGGCCAATAAAGGATCTTGCAAACGATAGCGGCACCACGCGCAAATAGCCGGCTGTCCTGCCTCCGCCCAATAACGGGAAAGTTCCTTTGTCGTCGCGCCACATCGAACGAGTGTGGCGATGGTCGAGGCCAATTTTGACTACGCAACCGCACAGCTCAATCGCTCAGTAATCGTGGGACTTTCCTCGTCACGCAGACGGAATTGGTAAAGAAGCTTGCGAAGATCTTCTGCTTCTACGGCGACGGATTTCACGATGTGGTTTGTCGCTTCGACCATTATGCCATTTTGCTGTGTAATTTTGTCGATCAATCCAACCGCGGCATTGGTTTCCTGAATACTCGCATTCTGGGCGTTCGCACCCTCTGCGATTGAATCAATATTCATGGCGATCGAGGACACGCTTCCCATAATTTCATTGAGCCGCTCCTGCGCCGCCTTAACGAGTTCCGCACCATGGACGACGTTTCTTCTTGACTCCGAGACGAGATTGCGGATTTCCAGCACCGACGACCCGGCCTTTTGAGCTAACTCGCGGACCTCGTGCGCGACAACTGCAAAGCCTTTTCCGCTTTCACCAGCCCGCGCCGCTTCCACACCAGCATTCAAAGCAAGAAGGTTTGTCTGAAACGCGATGCCCTCAATCATGTCAGCGATCGTCGAAATTTTCAGGGATGATTTTTCGATTTGGTTCATGGCATCAACAGCCTGGACGACAACCTCTCCGGACTTTTGGATCTGTTCGTTTGCGCGCTGTGCAGCTTGAGATACATCTGCGGCCAACTGGCTTCCATTGATTGCGACCGTCACGATTTCGTTGAGCGCGGCTGATGTCTCTTCTACCGACGCAGCCTGCTGTTCCGTGCGCTTCGCAAGGTCATTGGTATCGGTCTGCAAATCCAGCATATCCTGGCTTATGAGCGTGGCTTTATCATTGGCCTCCTTCAAGGTCGCGCCAAGTCTTTCCATCGACAGGTTGAAATCAAGCCGGAGTTGATCCAGTTCCTGCTTGAACGGTTGCTGCAAGCGGACTGCGAGATCGCCTTCCGCGACCTTGCGCAGGCCGAGCGCGAGCGCCTGCACGGCATACCGTGTCGTCTCTGCATCCTCTTGTTTTTCTGCCTGGATTGTCCGCTGCTGTTCGGCCGCAAGCGTGCGCGCCTCGCCGGCCTCGTGCTCCGCTGCGAGCTTCTTCTGAGCGTTTTCCCGGAAGATTTTCAGGGCTCGGGCCATTTCGCCGATCTCATCTTTTCTATGTGCCCCGGTGACGTCGATCGATAAGTCCCCACCCGCGAGCTTCATCATCAGTTGCGTCAGCGCCTGGATTGGGGTCTTGAGCGCAAAGATGAGCAGGATTCCTGCCGCCATACCGACGAGAAGAGCGGTGATCGACGCAACGATCGACAGTGTCTGCGCTTGTGCCTGAACGGCTGCGGCACCTTCCCGTTGCTGGTCTGCAAAACGAACGATGCTTTCCCAGGCCTTATTTATGTCCGCAGCGATGGCTCCATAGGACCGACGCCTGTCTTCAGCGACCCTGACCAGAGCGCTTGCCTGATGGTCGAAATCCCGCATCAGCACACTCGACTGCGTCACAAGTCCAGTGATGCCGGGCCTCAAAGCCGACAATGGCCGGTACTGCGAAAGGTAAAAGCCCGCACCTTTGATTCTGCCTTGGAACTTCTGCAAACTTGCGTCATCTGGCTGCGCAAGAAAGTCAGCGGCTGATAGACGTAATTCGAGAAGTGCGCCCTCCATTTTCTGGCTCAGTTGAGCGGTTTTCTTCACATCGGTGGGACTTGTCTCGCCGATCATCGTAACCTGGCCCAACATATTGGCCCTGATTTGGAGGAGCGTCCTCAATCCGTCGATAATCGTGCGACGCGCACTTTCTTCACCAAGCTGCAACACCCAAAGCTGGTAAATCTTGGCCTGCATGAAGATGGTGATGGTTCTGGCTTCACGCAGATCGGCCATCTCTTGCGGCAGAGAGGCGAGCATCATGTTCTTTTCGAGCTGGAGAATTTGTTCTCCAAGCAACCGCTTCACCGCATCGCGATTGACATGATCGGATTTTTCGAGAAATCCCGCCATTTTTTCATAGGTCTGCTTATAGCCACCGAGCGTGACGATACCGGCATTCGTCCCGTGCAGACGATCGTTCAACATGGATCCCGCGACGGCATTGACGACGGCGAGCGAAATCATGCCCAGGAGCAGCGGCATGACAATCAGGACGATTTTGGTCTGAATTCGACCTTTTTCCAAGAGATTGCCAAAGGCCATATTCTTTTCCTAACAAAAGTATTGGCTCGCGCCTTTTGGAACCGCTAGATCAGGCGTTGTTCGAGCGACGTCGCAAAATCGAGCATGGTGGCTTCGTATCCGCGGCGACCGACGATCTGCAGGCTCGGCGGCGGCATCGCAGATTGCTTCTTCATCGGCATTGTCAGGGCTGGGTGACCTGTATGATTGAACAGGCAGGTCTGGCGGACCAATGCGAGCGTGAAATCGAGTTCCTCACCTGACACGCACAATTTGGCCGCGTCCTTGCGCGGATGCAGGACCGATAATGTGGGCGTCAAAATGAGATCGACGTCGTCAAGAATGTGATCGATCGAGCGGGTGAAGAAGGTACGTTGCTCGCAGGCACTGATATAGCTGCCAACTTGCATTCTACCCGCGGCTTCGAACCATTCCTGGGCCATGATGGGGTAGTTCGAAATGTCCTTGCCGAAATGAGCCCGGTGATACGCTGCACCTTCCACGAAAAAGATGCGCCCATGCATCTCCAGTATCTCATCCAGATGCGGAAGCTGAATTTCCCTGACGGTTGTTCCGGTCCGGGCAAGACGATCCAATACAGCGGCGAAATCATCGGCAATGACGCAATCTGCGTCACTTATCCAGCGCCGATCGAAACCGACGGATCGTACATAGCCAATTTTGGTGCCTCTTTCGGAAAGTGCGTTCCACATGAGACGCACGTCTTCCACGGTCGTTGCCATAGGACCGATATGATCAAGCGACGGAACCAGAGGATAGACGCCGTCTTTCGACCAGGCGCCAAAACTCGGCTTCAGTCCGACCGTCCCGCAACAGGCCGATGGAATCCGGACCGATCCTCCCGTATCTGTTCCGATAGCTCCAAGGCAGTAGCCGGCGGCAAGTGCTGCCGCCGAGCCGCCGCTCGATCCCCCAACAGTCAGCGCCGGGTCGCGTGGATGGGTGACTTCTACGGTCCGGACGCCAAAAGCCCCCGGATCGGAAACCGAAACGCCGAGAATGATGGCGCCTGCATCCCGCACACGCTTGACCACCGGCGCATCGCTAGTGGGAATATATCCTGCCCGGAACGGAAGGCCGGCCGAACAAGGAATGCCGGTCGTATCGCAGTTTTCCTTGATTACGACCGGCATACCAGCCAGAGGCGGTAATGGTCCGCCAGCCTCCAACCGCCTGTCTAACGTCCGTGCAGTGTCCAGCGCTTCCATAGCCGTCACGAAGCGAACGGCACCGATCACGGAATTACTCTCGGTGATACGCGCCAGGAACTGCGACGTCAGTTCCTCAAAGCTGACATCGCGACGACTAAGAGCGACGCTTGCCGTCGCCATGCTAGAAAGCGGAGTATTCATGGCATCTCCGCCCGATGCTCAAAGACTGCACTGGGCAATTTCCGGATCGATCTGGCCGTAGTTCTTGACAATGTCCCACTGGCCCTTGTCGTTTCCGCGTGCAAGCAGACTATTCGACCGCATGACGTTGTTCGCCGCAAAGTTCACCTTACCCTGGGGGGCATCGAACTCCACCTCGCGGAAGGCAGCCCTGATGGCTTCCGTCTCCGTCGTCCCGGCCTTCTCGACGGCAGCCTTGTAGAGATAGACTGCGTCGTAGGCAGCCTCGCCGATCGCGTTGATAGGCTTGTCTGCACCGAACATGTCGGCATAAGCCTTCTTGAATGCGGTGTTTCGTTCGCTTTCGAGACCCATAAAATAAGCCTGGTTCGAGAGCGCTCCGGCCGTCAATTCCGGGTGGAAGAAGGAAAAGGTTTCGTCCAGACCATTGGAAAACAGCTGCTGCTTAAAGCCGAAGCTCTTGTACTGCTTCAGGCAAGTGATCAGATCGTTGCCGGCAACCATGATCCAGACGAAATCCGGGTTTGCCGCCTTCAGCCGGTCAAAGACCGGGCCGAAATCCTGCGTACCGAACGGCAGGAATTCCGCGCCAAGCACCTTGCCGCCCTTCGCCTCGAGCGCGACCTGGACTTCCTCGGCGCTCTTGCGCGGCCAGACGTAATCCGAGCCGATGATGTAGGTCGTCTTTCCTTCGTTGGCGGTCAACCATTCGACAGACGGCACGATCTGCTGGTTCGGCACCTGGCCGGTCGAGAAGAAATAGGGCTCGCAGACGCCTCCCTCGTAATAAGTCGTGTACATCAAAAGTTTCTTCGCAGGCGTCGTGACGCTACGCGCGGCGACATGGGTCAGGCTCGCGATCAAGCCGATGATGGCATCGACCTCGTCGTCGTTGACGAGTTTTCTTGCCTTGTCGATAGCACCGCGGGTCGTTGTCTGGTCGTCCTCCACGGTGACATCGATCTGGCGTCCGGCAATACCACCGGCATTGTTGATCTCAGCGATCGCAAGGTTGAAGCAGTTGAGCTGGGTTTCGCCGAGGATGGTTTCCAAACCCGTCAAGCCTGACAGGAAACCGAGCTTGATCGGTCCCTCCTGCGCGCGCAGGATGCTCGGCAAGCCCAGAGACATCGAGGCGACCGCGGCTGCGCCCGCACCAAAGGTCTTCAGCGTCGCGCGGCGTGTAATCAATCTTGAAGTCATGTCATTCCCCTTTCGTTGTTGTTGATTTATTCCGGCTTCAGACGGACAGGTACCGCTGAAGAAGTTCCTCACTCTCAAGTTCGGCGGGATGGCCGCCGTAGACGATTTCTCCCTTGACCATGATTACGAAGCGATCGGCCGCAGCCTTCACGAGCTCGAGGTTTTGCTCGACCATCAGGACGGATATCCTTCGGGTTTTGACGAGCTCCTTTAGGAAGAGCCCGATGTCCTGAACGATGTTGGGCTGGATGCCTTCCGAGGGCTCATCGAGCAGCAAGACCCTCGGATCGCCGCAAATGCCCCTCGAAATGGCCAGCTGCTGTTTCTGACCTCCGGACATGGTGCCGGCGAGCTGCCGACGTCGTTCGGCAAGGATTGGAAAGCGCTCGAACACAAAGTCCGGTATTGCGGCAGCAGCAGCGGTATTCGCTCTCAGTCCCATACGGAGATTTTCCTCGACGGTAAGTTTGTCGAAGATGCCGCGACCCTGTGGGATATAGCCGATACCGCTTCTTGCGATATGATACGTCGGCATTCCGGTAATGGCGCGATCCTTCAGGTGAACATCGCCTCCTGTTGCCGGAACCAGGTTCATGATCGTTTTCATCAGCGTCGTCTTACCTACGCCGTTGCGTCCGAGCAGGGCCACGACTTCGCCTTCGCCGACGTCGAGATCGATGCCGTTCAGGATCTGCGCCGAGCCGTAGGCCGATTTGAGTGCTTTAACCTTCAACATCAGTGTCGCCCCAGATAGACGTCGCGAACTGTCTCATTGCTTTCGATTTCCTCGAAGGATCCGGACGCAATCAGTGCACCATGGTGAAGAACGATGGTGCGAGCATTCAGCTCTCGCACGAACGCCATGTCGTGCTCGATCACAATGACCGTGACCTCGCCGCGCAACTGTCTTAGGAACCGGGCGGTGTCGCGGGTCTCATCGACCGAAAGGCCAGCCGTCGGTTCGTCGAGAAGCAGCACCTTCGGCTTCATGGCCAATGCCATGCCGATCTCGAGCCATTGCTTGCGGCCATGCGGAAGGTTGGCGCCGCGAACATCTCGTTCCGCCGTCAGGTGTATCTTGTCGATGAGCGCCTCGCGCTCGTCCTTATGCATCGTACGTCCGCCGGCCAGCATCAGGTTTTCCGCAACGGTCAGGCTTTCGAAGACGCTAGGCACCTGAAACTTGCGGGCAATGCCGAGATTGGCGATCCTTTCCGGTGACAGGCCGTTGATCACTTTGTCTCCGAACAGGATCCTACCCTCACTGACCGGAAGCGTTCCGCAGATCATGTTGAGAAGCGTGCTCTTGCCTGCACCGTTCGGCCCGATCGCACAGATCAACTCGCCGGGTGCAAATGCTTCGGAGAAGCCATCGATCGCCGTGAATATGCCGAAGCGCTTTCTGACGTTTTCGAGTGTAAGGATAGGGATCGGCGAGGCACTCATCGGGAAGCTCCCTCATTTTTCCAACGTTTTACCTGATCGAGAAAGAAAGCTGGAATACCCTTCGGAAATACGAGAACGAGCAGGATGAAGAAGGCGCCGATCGCTAGCGGCCATGCCGCGACGCTGATGGAACTGATCTTCTGCTGAAGTTGCCAGACGACGAACGTGCCGATCACCGCGCCCGTCAGCGTCCCGCTGCCGCCAACGGCGACCCAGATGATCACCTCGGTCGACAGCAGAAGCGCGATCTGGTCCGGCGCAACGAAGCCGGTGCAGCTTGCGTAAAGGGCGCCTGCGAGACCCGCCATCGCGGCAGAGCCGACGAATGTGAAAAGTAAGATGCGCTGCGTCGGATAGCCGAGCGTCCTGACTTTCGTCTCGTTGTCCTGGATTGCCGTCAGAAGCAGTCCGAGACGGCCGTGCATGAGCCGCAATGCGACGAGCAGGCTGACGGCAAGAACGCCAAATGCCAGATAAAAGGAAGCGAGGGTGCCGGAGAAATCAAAGATGAAGATCGACAGGGGCGGAACGCCGATAAGCCCGGAGTCACCTCCTGTCATGCTCGACCAGCCGATCGCGATTTGGTTAGCAATCAGCGTTAGGGCCAGCGTCACGATCGTGAAGTAGGCGCCGCGGACGCCACCATAGAGAATGAAATAGCCGACGCAGAGCGCGACCAGCATAGCAAGGCCGACGCCGAACAGCAGGCCCACCAAGCTGTTCCATTGCGGATCGAGGCCGAACCGGATCGAGGCGATTGCCATGCCGTATGCACCGAGCCCGAAGAAAGTGGCATGGCCGAAGCTCAGGATGCCGGTTCGGCCCCAAAAAATGTCGAGGCTCAGGGCGAACAGACCAAGCAGCATAATGTCGCGATATGTCGATAGCGTAAAGCTCTTGACGAAGAGGGGAAGAATGACGAGGATCGCCAGCATGATGAGCGCGATGATCGTCGAAGGGCGGTAAGCCCTGATCGTGCGGCTTACCATGGCAACGCCTGTCGGTTGATTGATACTCATGCGGGCAGCACCCCATTTGGACGGAAACGCAGGATGACAATTGCCAGCACCAGCACGAGGGCTTGGGCGACGGTGGTGGGTATCTGGTAGGAAAGCGCTGTCTCAAGACCGCCGATGAAGCTGCTTCCAGCTGCAACGCCGGCCACACTGCCCGCACCTCCGACCAGAACCACGAAGAAGGAGCGTGCCAGGTAGTTAACGCCCATATAGGCAGTCACCGCCGTCATCGGGGCGATAAGGACGCCTGCCAGAGCGGCCATTGCAGCACCGGACGCAAATGCCCGCGCGTTGACCTTCTCGACATTGACACCCATCACGGCTGCCATCTCACCGCTCTGGATCGCCGCTCTGACATTGAGCCCGAAGTTGGTCGTCTTGAACACGACGATTGTGGCGATGAAAACGGTCAGGACGAAACCGATCAGGAATAACCGATAGGCCGGATAGGTCGCGCCAAAAATATCGATCGCACCTTCGAAGGGACCGGTGACCCGCTGGGGGGCTGCCCCAAACGTCAGGACCAGAAGCTGCTGAATGATCAGACTGAGACCCCAGGTTACGAGGATCGCATGCAGCGGGCTGGCATAGACGCGGGCGATCAACACCCGCTCGATCACAAGCCCGATGCAATATCCGACGACCGGCCCGACAAAAAGAGCTAGCCAGAAACTGCCGCCCACCGCCTCGACTGCCACGAGCGTGAATGCACCGATTGTGACGAATTCGCCATGCGCGAGGTTGATCACGTTCATCAGTCCGAAGATGATGGCAAGCCCCATGGATACGATGAGAAGAATACCGACCAGGGTCATCATGTTGAGCAGGAAGGGAATCGCGGTTTGCATCAGGCGTTCCCCCCGAATGCGACTGGCCACTTCGCTGGAGATATGGGGAACCTTGCCGGGAACATCTTCTCATAGGTCATGGCTGCACTGAGAACCGCGCTGTCGGCTCCACGCGCGCCGATGATCTGCAGACCAATTGGCAAGCCATCCTGCGTCAGTCCGCAGGGTACGGAGCAAGCAGGCTGCTGACTAAGATTGATCGGAAAGCTGAATGAAGACCACTCAACCCAGCTTCCCAGCCCGCTTCCTGGCGGAACATCGTAACCCGCTTCAAACGGTAAGATGGGAACTGTTGGCGATATAATGAAGTCGAAGTCGACAAGAAGCGCATCCATCGCTGCGCCGTATCGACTGCGCTGGACCTCCGCCGCCATTCGCTCCACGCCGCTGTAGCCCTGTCCGAGACGGGCGGCCTGAAGGAAGCCTGGATCAAGCGTCGGATAATTTGCCGCGTCGATCAAAGATAGCCGGTTGGCAGCGCCAATGTACCAATGGCGATAGAAAATCTCCAACAGGTCGTCCTGGTGGGGAAGCTGAATTTCCATGACGCTTGCACCGGCTGCCTCAAGGTCTAAAAGAGCACTTTCGACAGCAACCTGGACTGGGGCATCAACGCCACCGACGCACGGCGTTTTCCAGTAGCCGATCCGCTTGCCGGACCATTCGATGCGAGAGGCCGTGATGGGTGAAACTGGTGTTGGCGCCTGCGTCCAATCGCAGATGTCGCGCC
Organism: Rhizobium sp. BK112; assembly: GCF_014193215.1. Lineage (NCBI taxonomy): Bacteria > Pseudomonadati > Pseudomonadota > Alphaproteobacteria > Hyphomicrobiales > Rhizobiaceae > Rhizobium > Rhizobium sp. BK112. Next base: position 19,134 of record NZ_JACHYZ010000014.1, on the reverse strand, counting down.
CAGACATGACCTCGAGCATAAGAGCGGCGTCGGCGACTGTCCGCGTCAACGGCCCAATATGCGCGACCGTACCGTAGGAGCTGGGTGGGTTGGCCGCGACGCGGCCGTAAGTCGGCTTGTGTCCGACAATGCCGGTGAAAGCGGCGGGGATGCGGATCGAACCGCCGCCATCCGTGCCCAGATGCAGTACGCCTGCGCCGCAGGCCGCTGCAACGGCAGCACCACCCGAGGAGCCGCCTGGTGTTCGCAAAATGTCCCAGGGATTCCGAGTAATGCCAAAAGACGGGCTGTCGGTCAGAGCCTTCCAGCCATATTCTGGTGTGGTGGTTTGTCCGATGAACACTGCGCCGGCCTGACGAAGCCGGCTAACCGATGGCGCATCTTGCCTGCCGACAGCGGCGTCGGTGCTGCTACTGCCATATCGTACGGCCCAACCTTCAACGAGAACGATATCTTTGAGAGTCGCCGGCACGCCATCGACTGGTGATGCTGGTGCCCCTGCGCGCCACCGCGCTTCTGAAGCTGCGGCTGCCGCCAAAGCACCGTCAGCGTCCAGAAAAGTAAATGCGTTGAACGGCTCAATCTCCGCGGCGCGGGCCAGGGCTGCGCGAGCGACATCGACTGGCGACAGGACGCCGGTTTGATAGGCAGCCGTCAGTGCGTGACAGTCGAGAAAACATAGGTCTGAAGCCGCCGAAGCCAATCCAGCGAAATTACGGTCGGTACTCAATTTAGTTCCCTTTATTTAGTTTTGCACACTATGCACCGCGGCAAGGATTATATAAAATGCAAAATATGAAGAGAATTAGTCTATAAAGTAGATCAATGAATCTTACGCTCCGTCAGCTTCGCTATATTTCTGCAGTCGCGGAAAGCGGCTCGATCGCCGCCGCTGCAAGAGAGTGCCGGATCGCCCAATCCTCCATTCTTGCTGCTCTCGACCAAGCCGAAGTGGAGATGGGGGCTCGACTTTTCGATCGTCGGCCATCCCGCGGGGTCGTCGCGACGCCCGCCGGCGGCCGCTTCCTCGCGTCTGCCCGGCGCCTGCTCGTAGCTGAGGCTGAATTCGAGAGGACTATGGACCGCCACAATCAGCTGATGCCTCCTGTCCTTCGCATCGGCTGTTTCGAGCCGTTCGGTGCGCTGTTCATGCCAGAACTCTTGCGGCGGTTTACGGAGGGTGCGGACATTGAAGTTCAACTCTATGAAGGTGAACAACTGCAGCTTCTCGCTTGGCTGGAGGCCAGCACGGTGGACGCGATTGTTACTTATGACATCGGGACAGGTCTTCCCGAGGACGCTGCCGTGCTCGCGCGAGTGCCGGCACACGCGCTCATGCATGCCTCTCACCCTCTGGCGTCGAAGCCCGCTGTTAGCCTGGCCGAGCTTGCTAAAATCCCCTTCGTTCTGCTCGACCTCCCACAAACTTCCGCGTATCTCCTGACTTTGTTCGATATTGCCGGCCAGCGGCCCAAAGTCGCCTTCCGCACACGCAGCTATGATTCCGTGCGTGCAGCGGTGGCTTGTGGCTTCGGCTTCTCGATACTCAATATGAGACCGGTCGGTCGCGGCAGCCCCGATAGTGAGGAACTTGTACGTAGACCGCTGATCGATGACCTGCCAGCACCGCAGTTGACGATTGCCGACCGATACGGGGATGCAAAGCCGGCATTCCTCAGACGTTTCACGAAAATGGCTTACGAGTTCTTCGATAGTGTGGGACCGAAACAGTTCACGGTCACCCTGCCGAGCAAATCGAAGTAAGCTCAGTTTGTTACACCATAATTTTTTTAAGGACCGGAGCAGAAACTGTTCAGATGGAACTCTCTCAGAACCTGTAGAAATCTATCAAGTCAATCGGACTCACTGAGGTCCGCTTTCTGAAGGGCCTCCTTTATCGATTTTGCCTTCAATGCAACCAACGCACTTTGCAGGCAGCTCTCGATATCGGCGACGCTTTTGCCCTCAATCGAATCAATTTCCCCGACGGTCCTGCCTCGGGATATCCACCGAAGGCAGGTCTTTTCAAGGGGCGAAAGTATCCATTCCTTCATGACAAAAATCGCACTCAGTTGCGCCGCGGTCGGCGGCAGGTGTGGTAAGCTTGCGCGCGATAGGCAGATGAAGGGCCTCGACCGCGATGCCAGGCGTGCCAAACAACACGATCGGGGTTCTCGCGGGAGCCAACTCGTTATCTAAGCTAGTTCAAGCAAGTGCTGAGAGGTATCTGGACAAAACCGCCATTCGAACTCGAGCGGGTGTGGCAGTGGAAGCAGGGTTCTGGTTGAGCGCAAGGCATCGTCCCGCCTGCCTATTTGAACGCGCAACTCCTCAGTGCGGCTACGATCGGCCAACCCGGTCGCCGAGAGTCTTGTCAGAGAGTCAATCACGTTCGTCGGATATCACCTTGTTCTGCGCATCCGCGATCTTCCTTCAAAGCGCCTTTACGTGTTCAATCCCGCAGGTACGCCGAAGGATTTTGCGCAAACTGGTTGGCGGCAAGATCAAGCCGAGCCAGTTGCTCCGTAAGCTTGCCTCCTACCCGCGCCAGAACGATCTAGCAGTTGCGCTGCGGGAGGTTGGCCGCGTGAAACGGACACTCTTTATTATAGAGTGGATCCTCGACACGGACATGCAGCGGCGTGCCCAGATCGGCCTCAACAAGGGCGAGGCCCACCATGCTCTCAAGAATGCGCTGCGTATCGGTCGCTAGGGTGAAATCCGTGACCGCACCACCGAGGGCCAGCATTACCCCGTCGCCGGGCTTCAGCGTAAGACCGTATGACCGTCTTCGTGGCGGAGGTGGCTCGCCCTACACTGCTCTTCCGAGGGTTGCTCGGATAGGCCGAGCCGATCCTCATCACAGGAGGACGGACATACGGTCTTACGCTGAAGCTGCTCACCGCAATCATCATCCACTGGAACACCCTCCATCTCGGCCACGTGGTCGCAGAGCGCCGGAATGAAGGACTTAATGTGCCGCCCGAACTTCTGGCGCATATCTCTCCGCTGGGTTGGGCACATATATTACTGACCGGCGAGTATCTCTGGCCCGACGCCGCAAGCGCTTAGAGTGTCATTTCGCCCCCAGCCGGAACCGACCCCACAGCCGCGACGGTCGATCCTAAATCAGGATGCTCATGATTGGCTGCACGGACATCGCGACAAATTGGCTGCGCAACATCAATCAGAATGAGAGACGTTCGTCTTTGCAATAGCCTCCTGGCTCGAATTTGCCTGGAGCAAGCCGCGGGCACGCTCCAGGCTAAGTTCGATCTCCGTGACGCTCTTACCCTCCAGCAGGGCGATTTCAGCGAGGGTTTTGCCTCGTGCAGTCCAGCGCAGACACGTCATTTCAAACGGTGGGAGTACCGATGTCTTCACACACAACTCATCGTCGTTAAGTAACTGAAATTGACCGATAAAATCGGATCAGACGATTTATTGAACTGCTTGGGTGACAGGCAGCTCGCTTGGACCGTGTTTAAAGCCGCGTCGCAGCAACTTCGCTATCTCGTCCGGCACCTTTCCCAGTAGGTTTTTCAAGTCCGGCTCGTTGGCTGCCTCCGCAGCCTCCGCCGGCACAAACCAACGCAATGTCCGTTGTCCTTTCTCCGGGAAGAACTCCTCAATCCGCGTGACCAAAATCAGATGAACCCGGACGCAGGCGAGAACGACATCGCCGCCCTCCAGGACTTTCGGGTATTTGTAGGAACCCAATGATCTCTTCCATACGCGCCCCTTCATCCCTGCCTCTTCCCAGGCTTCCTGCTTGGCGACTTCGAAAGACCTTTTCTTCGCCATACCCCATCCCTTTGGAATCACCCAACGACCCGTGTCACGGCTGGTAATCAGCAAGACCTCAATTGCACGCTCGGAGTTCGGGGAAAACCGGAAGCAGATAGCTCCGTACTGCACGGCGTTGTCCGCGATCGGCAGCCGATTACCCGATTTCTTCTTTTCCGAAAGACTCGAATTTCTCGCGTGACCCATTGTGGTGTCCGTCTATCCTTTGGATTCTTTGCGTGAAAATTGCGGGTTCGTGACTAGTCAGTTCACGTCCTTCAGGCGGCTTTCGACCAGCAGGCCATGCTCGTCCATGATCGGGTGGGCGACCGAGACAATGTGGGCGTTAATGCGCTTCAGGTCGCGCAGCATGTCGAGATGCAGGGAACTCGTCTGCAGGCTGTCTCCACCACACCCCAACCCGATAGAGCTTGCCTTATGCGGCAGCTCCCAGGACGGCAGTTCAGAACAAGCGGCCAACCACCTCGTGGACCTCTCGTGTGGCAGCAATGATGTTCTGGCTGGCAACCTCGTAGGTGCCTTCGGAGAACACCTCGAGTCCCGCCTCGGCGCAGATCACAGAGCCAGCGGCAATGTCCCAGATGCTCGTGTTTTTCTCGACGTAACCATCTGTGTAGCCGAGGGCGGCGAAGCCCAGCCCGATCGTTGCGCACCGGTATTCCGCAACGCCCCAGCCCGCCTTGCGCAGCGCCAGCTCGACTTCGGCAATGCCTTCCGCAGACCAGCGCGGGCTCTCTCCTACGGCGGCAACGCGGACCGAGGGAAAATGGACCTTGCGATCGAAGCGCTCGCCATTCTTCGAGACGCCAAGCCCCGTGCCGGCGCTAAGCCTGAGACCGAGCGAGGGATAGGAAATGACGCCAACAGTCGACTTGCCGTTTTCGACGAACCCGAGCGACACGCCCCATAGTGGCGTACCGCGGAGAAAGTTTGCGGTGCCATCGATGGGGTCGATAGACCAGAATGCCTCCGCGCCATCGCCGCCCATTTCCTCACCCATCACAGGGTCGCCGGGGAACAGACTTTCCAGCCGGCCGCGGATCAACTGCTCGACTTCGCGATCGGCTTCAGAGACGAACTCATTGGCCTTCTTCTCTTCCAGGACGAAGCGATCACGCTCGTTGAAGAATTCTAGCGCCAAGGCCTCAGCCTCAATCATAAGCTCGTTAGCGCCGCGCAGGCGAATCTCAGGAGTGATCATCGGTCTTCCTCAGGCGTCCAGAAGGGTAGGAATATCTGTCGAAATCGTCTGGGCGCCGCTTTCGAGGAACTGACGCGCACGATCCGGATCGTTGACGACAGCAACCGCATATTCGACGCCACTATCTGCCAGGATCTTCGAGGCAACATCGGTGAGAAGCGCCTGCGTTACGTGCAGGACCTGGCACCTCGACTCTTCGAGAAGAGCGATCGGATTGCGTGGGGGAACAACCACAGCGAAGGCACGCGGAACGTCCGGCAGCAGGCGGGCAGCCGCATGTATCGAACGGATCGAGAAGCTGCTGATGAACAGACGTTCCCGGTTGCGCGGCCAGAGGTCCTTGAGGACCTTCAAGGCGATTTCGGCGGTTTCGATGTCATCTCCGCGCGTCGGCTTCAATTCGAGCTGGAGGCCCACGTCGAGCGCGAGAACTGTTTCGATCAGTTCTTCGAGCGTCGGGATCTGGACTCCCGCGAACTGCTCGCCGAAACCGTTGCGCGCATCCAGCGCCCGGATCTCATCGAAGGTCAGTCCGGCCACGTAGCCGGTTCCATTCGTGGTGCGATCAACCTTGTCGTCGTGGATGATAACAGGACGAGAATCCTTGGTGATCTTGACGTCGATCTCAACCCAATTCGCACCCTGCTCTGCGGCGGCCCGCATTGCGGGGAGCGTGTTCTCCGGCGCCAGCCGGGGTGCCCCGCGATGTGCGATGATTGACTCTGTTACGACTGGTTTGCGGCCGTTCGCGGCCGAGCGAAGTGCATGTGATGCTTGCATTGTGGTTCCTGGAAATAGAAGGGGCGAGGGCGCGCCAATGCTGGCGGCCACTCGCCGGGAGCCTTGGGAGGCTATTGCTGGAGAACGTTCTTCATGAACTCCTTGGGAATCTCGTCGCCAAGGGGCCGTGCAGCGCGGGTGAAGCCCTTGCCACGATCTGCGTCCGATATCAGAGTTGCGCTGGTGTCGGCGTCGGGGTTTTGCGGGGCAGCGCCGAAGTCGCGGCTGAAGGCCGTCTGGGTCTTGCCACTGGTCAGCCAGTTTATGAGAACCAGTGCCGCCGCCTTGTGCTTGGCATTGGCAGGGATCGAAACGACGTTGCCGCCACGCGGCATCCCAAAGTCAGGCACATAGACTTTGAACGTCGTCGGGACCTCGCCCTTCTTCTGGAAGCCTGCGAGGAAATCTTCGAAGGTGGTGACCATCATGAACTCGCCTGACGTCAGGCGGGTGATGCTGTCCGCATTGGACGCGGTGACGACGTACTGGTCCTTGTGCTTCTTGAACCATTCCCAGGAAGGACCGAATTTTGCGAGCACTTCCGGCTTGACGGTTCCGTCCGTATAGTCGACGCCAGGAACGAGTGCGCGCGTGACACCCTCGATAAAACCTGGGCCGGAGCCACCTCCTGCCGAGGAGGCGTTGAAGCCGAACTCGCCGGGGTTCTTCTCGAAGAAGGCTTCGAACTGCTCCAGCGTGCGGGGAAGGTCGGATTCCTTGATCCGATCGGGGTTGTAGGCAATGCACATCTGGTTGCCCCAGAAGGCTGGTGCATATCCCTTGCTGTCGCCGCCGTCGATCTCGTAACGAAGCTTCGCGCCCTCGGGCAGCGTTTGTTTGATCGGGCCGTAAAGGAAGTTCTGAACATCCAGCTTCTTCAGATCGGCGCCGGTGAGCGAGAGGACGTCGATGTCTCCCTCCGCACGGTCCTTTTCGGCGAGTAGCTTGTTGAAATTGGCATCGTGGCTTCCATCGGGGATGGTGACCTTGATGCCTGTTTCGGCCTCGAACGCCTTTATCTGTTCCCGGAAGCGGTCTTGAAAGTACCAGTGAAACCAGTTCACCTGCCCTTCTGTTTTCGCCTGGGCGACGATCTGGTCCCAGGACATCGAAGTCAGGTCCTGGGCGTGTGCGGGCAGCGCCATAGCAATCGCCGCCAAGCTCATTATCGCGATTTTCTTCAACATGAGGTGTTTCCTACGAATTGCGTTGTGGTTGGAGTATGCGAACATCGCCATCATCCCTTGCCCGTGATCGCGGCCGGGTTCGCCCTTCCGAGGAAGCGCTCGACCAGCAGCATCAGCAGCACGTTCGGGACGACGAGGATCAGGGAAACGACCGCGGCATTCGGTCGAATGAAGTTGTAACCGAGATACGAAAACAGGATCGTCGGGACCGTCGTGAAGTCCGGGGCGCCGATCACATAGGACAAGGCGAATTCCTCGATCGACTGAATGAACACGATGATGAAGGCGGCGATCACGCCCGGCCTGAGGATCGGAAGATAGGCGGCGCGGAATACACCAATGGGTGACGCCCCCATGTCCCGCGCAGCATCTATGAGATCCTGCCTGATCAGTGTGAAGGAGACGGTCAGCAGCCTGATTGCGAACGGCAGGAACATCACCGTGTGGCCGATGAGAATTCCCAGAAACCTCGAATAGATCCCAAGCTTGATGAGGAGCGACGAGAAGAAGATCGCGACAACAAAGCCGGGCAAAACGAGAGGAAGCAGTGTCAACACCTGCATGACGGATTTACCTGGAAATTCCATCCGCCCGAAGGCATAGGCGGTCGGCATTGCGAGGATCAAAGCCAGTGTGGCAACGCATGGTGCGAGCGTGTAGCTGTTGATCATCGCCTGGGGGAGCGCCGTTGTGTTCCAGACCTCGATCCACCTCGAGAATGAGAGAACCGGCGGGAACATGGCGGGATAAGCCCAAGGGTGGTTTACATCCACGAGGGACCATAGCGCTGCCAGCGCAAATGGCATCACCAGCCACAATAGGCCGACGACGAACAGAACGGAGAGCAGGACCCGATTGGTCCATATGCTGGAAGTGGATTCTGCGTAACCCATCAAGCGCCCCTCCCGAGCCGAGCCACAAGCTGGGTGACGCCTGCCAGGATTACGCACCCGAATAGCGAAAGAGACATCAGAAGCACAGCGACCACGGCCGCCGTGTTCCAGCCTTCATTCCCGGCCTCCTGAACCTGGAACATGAACTGCGCCATGGAATTTACATTCGTGGGACCGGCGACCACCTGAAACGAGAAGTCGCCCGCAGCGCCGATGAAAATGAGGATCAGTGCCGCCTGCAGCGACCGCAGCGTGAGCGGTACGATGACCTTTCTAAAGCGGGACCAGGATCCAGCGCCCAGATCGCGGGCGGCGTTGAGAATGTCATCGCCGATCGCCTGAACCGCTCCCGTCAAGATGAGAAGCGCGAACGGCATCTGTTTCCAGACTTGCAAGACGACGACGCCAATCCCGTAGGGATCATTTTGCAACCTCAACGGCCGTGCCACGATCCCGAGCTTCACAAGCGCGAGGTTGAAAAAGCCCTGAAAGGATATGAAGTTGATGAACAGGAACGCCACAACGAGGCCATGCACCAGCAGGGGCGCTTTGAGTACGGCGCTGATCAGGCTCGATCCCGGAAATGGCTTACGCAGCCACAGGGCGAGCGGGTAGGCGAGCGCGACCGCGAGAATAGTGCTGATCAAAGCGATTCTCGCCGAATACCGGAAGGCCTTCCAGAGCTGTGGGTCTGCAGTGGTCGCCTGCCAGAACTGCGTTGAGAAGCGACCTTCACCGGAAAAGTTGAGATAGCCGAAGGACTGCGAGATGGCCATTCCGATCACCACGCCTGTGAACGCGACGATCAATCCAAGGCCGGGGATGAGGAGGAGATAGGCATGCATGGAGGCGCGCGCATTCATTGGACGCTCTCCTTCAGGAAACGAATCTTTTTGGGGTCAATGCGAAAGGTCCGGGTGCTGCCCTCGCTGACGGCCGCCTGGCCGAGAACCTGCACCCGTAACGCCGTGTTGGAGTTCGCTGCGGCCACTGAAAGATCGGTCAGATTGCCAAGGAAGCTCTGGGCTTTGATCGTGAAATCAAACCGATTTGCCGATCCATCCTGTTCACAGGCCATGGCGTCTTCCGGCCGCCACATTGCATAAACGTAGTCGGAAACCGGCGGTTCATCGGAGTGGATTTCCACTTCGCCCATTGGGCTATCCACGCGATAGACGTCTTTCCCGGCGTCTCGCTGTCTGACCTGGACCGGCATGATGTTCGCGGTTCCCACGAAGTCCGCCACGAACCGGCTGACCGGTCGGTAGTACACTTCGTGCGGCGTTCCCGCCTGTTCGATCTGGCCGGCATTCATCACGACCACCAAGTCCGACATCGCCAGGGCTTCCGCCTGATCGTGCGTCACGTAGACCGCGGTGAAGCCATGGGCGCGCTGCAACTGACGGATTTCGAAGCGGACCTGATCGCGCAGCCGTGCATCGAGGTTCGACAGGGGCTCGTCGAAAAGGATCACGCCCGGACGAACGGCAAGCGCTCGCGCCAGGGCCACCCGTTGCTGTTGACCGCCCGAAAGTTGCGTCGGGAGCTTTTGAAGCTGGGCCTCGAGGGAAACCTGCGCCGCCGCTTCCCGCACACGGCTTTCGACCTCGCTTGCGCGAACCCCCTTCTGGCGAAGCCCGAAAGCGATGTTCTCGAAAACCGTCAGGTGAGGGAACAGAGCGTAGGACTGAAAACACATTGCCGTATTGCGGCGCTCAGGTGGGACGTTGCGCATGTCGGCTCCATCAATAGTGATGGAGCCTTCGTCCAGAGAAATGAAGCCCGCGATGGCGCGAAGCAGTGTGGTCTTGCCGCATCCCGAAGGGCCAAGCAGGGTAACCAGTTGACCCTCCTGCACCGCGACGGAAATACCTTTTAGGGCTTCATAGGTGCCAAAACGGATTCTGGCTCCTTCGATATTCAATACGCTCATTTTCCCTCCCACGTCGCCGCGGTGAAAACCTTGAAGTTTGCATCGCGACGATTACTACTCATCATGAGTAACAAATTTATGACATTTGGCAAGATGGTCGCCGCAAAAATCCTTTTCTAGTCCCCTCTCGTCGGATAGACTCCGCATAAAATACTCGCCGAAGGTAGATTTTGGTCATGTATGTCGGAAATTATCGCCCCCAAGCTTTGATCGGCTCGCAGTTTATGCGTGGAGATGGCGAGGTCGTTCATCCCAGTGAACGGGCCATTTTGAAGCTTCTGTGGAATCAGCCGCATCTCGCCAGATCAGAGGTCACGTCGTTCACCGACCTCTCCCAGCAATCAGTTTACAGAATAATCGATCAACTCGCCGAACGCGGATTGGTGTCGATAGGAACTCCAAAGCCAGGAGTAGGGCGCGGCCAACCAAGCCCAACTCTGAAACTAAATGGCGAGTTCGCTTATGCGTGCGGAATTTCACTAAACACCGACATCGTTGGAATTTGCCTAATCGATCTCGCTGGAGACGTTATCGCCGAAGGGAGTGTTCTACTTCGCGGGCAGGATATGCAACGCGCTCTCGAACAGGTCCGAGGGGAGATCGCCCGATTGCAGGGAACCGCTGGTCTGTCCGCCAAGAACTTCTTCGGGATAGGGTTCGCGATTGCCGCCTTCCATGTCGGAGGCACCCGATACAATGGACCGCTTCCTCTACACGAGTGGTCCCTGATTGAACTCGGGCCGCTATTGTCGGACTTCTTCCAGTTACCTGTCTGGGTCAACAACAATGCGAACACCGCCGCTGTCGCGGAATCCATGTTCGGGGTCGGCCGGCATGTGCGGAACTTTGCCTATCTCAGTTTTAACTATGGATTTGGCGGCGGCCTGATCAGCGATGGCGAGTTGTTGCTTGGCGGCAACGGCAATGCTGGCTCATTTTCGCAGATGTACGACGATGACGAGTCGAAACGCCGGCCTGCGCTGCAGTTCCTGATGGAACTCGTCAATAAGAAGGGAGTTGAGGTTCCATCGATAGAATACATGCGAAAAAACTTCGATCGAAACTGGCCGGGCGTCAGCGAATGGATCGACGAAATCGCGCCGGGCTACAATCGGCTTGTCAATGCTCTGCGCGCAATCTTCGATCCTCAAGCAATCGTATTCGGTGGTCAGATTCCGGAAGGTCTTGCACAAATGTTAATTGCGGAAACGCGCATCTACGAACGTTCGCGCTATGGAGTTTCAAGGCCCGTCCCCAAGCTGATGATCACCGAAATCGCAAGCGACGCGTCGGCAATGGGTGCGGCTGTCGTTCCGTTTCGTGCCACTTACTTCTGATCTGGCTGCATTCGATGGCTACGATGAACAAGCACAATATTGGACCTGCCGAAGGCGACCCAAATCTTGAGCGTGAAATCATCGCACAATACGCGGCAGTTGTTTGAGGCCAAAGCCGGAGCCTGAGCAGAGTGTCTTTAGCCCGCTAAATGAGCTTGCGAACTTCAGCTTTCTCAACAGCGGCGGCGACGGAGGTCACGTTGAGTGCCACCAGGGAAAGGTCCAACTGCTTCTGAATCTCGCTCACATGTTTCTTCTCGATCTCAGCGATATCGGCTAGGATTTTGCCCTGAGCAATCCATCGAAGATATATCGTTTGGGCCGTCGAGAGTTTCATTTCGCCGTGCCAGGTCCCAACCTGTTCTTACAATAGGAAAGTTGATCACGGCCCTCAGAGCCAACGGCGGCACGCGCTGTTTGGCAGCGGTGCCGCCGCGGTTCAGGTGCTCGAGAAGAGTGTTTCCCTCGTCCTCGTCTCAGGCCCATGAACATGGATCCTTCAGGCCGCTTCCAAGGTCTTTTCGCAGCGCAGAAGCATGCCGTAGAGGTCGCGGGGATCGTCCGGATCCGCCAGCAGATCGAGTTCGGTGAACATGCCGAGGTCCACGATTTTGTCGCGGATATAGCGAAGGGCGGAGAAGTCCTCGATCGCAAAACCGACGCTGTCGAAGAGCGTGACCTGGGTGTCGTTGATCCGGCCACGGGCTTCGCCGGTCATGACCTGCCAGAGCTCGGTGACCGGATGAGACGCCGACAGTTGCTGGATATCGCCTTCGATGCGCGTTTGCGGCGGGTATTCCACGAAGATATCGGATCTCAGCAGAACGTCCTTGCTGATCTCGGTCTTGCCAGGGCAGTCGCCGCCGACGGCGTTGATATGGACGCCCGGGCCGACATGGTTGTCGGAGAGGATGGTGGCGTATTGCTTGTCCGCGGTCACCGTCGTGATGATGTCGGCGCCCTCGATGGCATCCGCAACCGAACGGCACTCAACGATGTTGAAGCCAAGGCCAGTGAGATTGCGGGTGCATTTCCGGGTCGCTGCAGGATCGATGTCGAAGAGGCGGAGTTCGTCGATTCCGAGGAGAGACTTGAAAGCCCGCGCCTGGAATTCGCTCTGCGCGCCATTGCCGATGATGGCCATCGTTCGCGAATTGGGTCGAGCCAGATACTTGGCCGCCAGCGCGGATGTCGCTGCCGTGCGAAGAGCCGTCAGGATCGTCATCTCCGATAGCAGCAACGGATAGCCGTTGCCGACATCCGACAACACACCGAACGCAGTCACCGTCTGGCGGCCATCATGGGTGTTCTTCGGATGGCCGTTGACATATTTGAAGCCGTAGAGCGTACCGTCGCTGGTCGGCATCAGTTCGATGACCCCTTCCTTAGAATGGGATGCAACGCGGGGCGTCTTGTCGAACACCGGCCAACGCCGAAAGTCTTCTTCGATGGCGGCTGCGAGCTCCGTCAGGAACCTGTCGATACCCACCGCGAGTACCAGCTTCATCATGTGGTCCACGCTGATGAACGGGACGACATTCAGTTTCGGATCAACAGGCATCTTTCCTCCAGGCAAATTGAGCCCCTCATGAGATGGCAAACGCGGTATTTCAGCCTTGATTGAATCGGGAGATGAACTGATCGAAACGTTCGTTCACGCCGCCCCCGAACAGTTGTTGCGGCGAACCTTCAGCCTCGACCCGCCCCTTTTCCAGAAACAAGATCCGGCTCGATACATCACGTGCGAAGGCCATTTCGTGGGTTACGATCAACATCGTGCGTCCCTCTGCCGCCAAATCCCGCATGACTTTAAGGACTTCGCCAACCAGTTCCGGATCGAGGGCAGATGTCGGCTCATCGAAAAGAAGAACACGCGGTTTCATAACCAAGGCCCGGGCAATTGCTGCACGCTGCTGCTGGCCACCCGATAGCTGCGCCGGATAGAATTTGGCTCGGTCTAACAGCCCTACGCGCTTTAAGACCGTCTCAGCCTCGTCTCGCACCTCTGCCCGGCTTCGGCGCTGCACGTGGACGGGCGCCTCCAGCAAGTTGTCGAGAACGGTCATATGGTTCCAGAGGCAGAAGTTCTGAAAAACCATCGCAACTTGCGTGCGAAGGCGATCGACCTGTTTCCGATCGGCAATGCGAAGATTGCCGCCGCCCGGCCGCAGCTTCACCTCTTCGTCAAAGACGCGCAGTCGTCCGGCCGAAGGCAGTTCCAGCAGGTTTAAACACCGCAGAAATGTGGACTTGCCCGAGCCCGATGCCCCAAGGATTGAGACCACCTCCCCGTCATTTGCGCGGAAGTCGATGCCTTTCAAGACCTCAAGGTTGCCAAAGTGCTTGTGAAGACCTTCGGTCGAGATGGCAGGAATTGCTGCGATACTGTCCGCGACAGCGAAGTGAGAGGCGGAAGCCATGAGAATCTCCGATTTATGCCCAGTCAGGCGCGACGATGGGCGTGGTGTGCATGGAGCCGCCATTCGGCCAGCGAAAATGCTGAGCTGAGGAGAAAGGTCAGCGTCAGATAGATCGCGCCGGTGACAACGAAGATTTCGAGTACGCGATAGGTTGAGGAAATCATCTTGTAGGCGATACCGGTGACCTCGGTGAGGGTGATGATGCTGGCCAGCGACGTTGCCTTGATCATCAGGATCGCTTCGCTGCCGTAGACGGGAAGACCCTGGCGCAAGGCAATCGGCCAGACGATCCGGCGACGAAGCAAGAAACCCGACATGCCGCACGCGCGACCGGCTTCAATCTCACCGGCTGGCACCGCCTGGACGGCACCCCGGATGATCTCGGCGGTATAAGCGGACGTGTTGAGGGCCAGAGCCAGGATCGCACACCAATAGGGTTCGCGCAGGAAAGGCCACAGGAAGGAATGCCGCAGCGGTGTGATCTGTCCAAGTCCGTAGTAGATCAGGAAGATCTGCACCAGTAGCGGTGTCCCGCGAAACAATTCGACGTGAGCGCGTGCGATCCATCGCAATGGAAGAACCCGGCTACTAGCGGCGGCGGCTACTAGCACCGCCAAAACAAAGCCCATCGTGAGAGACAGCGCCGCGAGTTGCAGCGTTAGCGGCAAGCCCGACAAGAGTTGACGGAGGACGTCCAAAAGAAAAGGCCAATCCATGATCAGCGCCTCCAGGGTTTGGCGAGGTGGTTTTCCATCCGCGTTAAGGCAAAGCCTGTCGTCCGTCCGATGATCAGGAACATCACAGCGGCGGCGCCGTAGAACAGAAGTGGCTGGCGGGTCGAACCGGCTGCAGTGCCAGCCTGGCGCAGCAACTCGGTCAGGCCGATGACTGACAGAAGGGATGTTTCCTTCAGCACTGACTGCCAGATGTTGCCAAGCGCGGGTAACGCGATACGCAGCGTTTGCGGAGCAATGATCCGCCGCAATAGCAGAAGCTTCGACATGCCACGGGCGGCGCCAGCTTCGATCTGCCCGCGGTCCAACCGCAGGAACGCTGACCGATAGGCTTCCGTTTGGTAAGCACCAGAGACAACACCCACAGCAATCACGCCGATCGCGAAGGCTGGCAACGAATAGAAGCCAGGCAAGCCGCCAGAGTTCATTGCTTTTGTCAGGACGACGCTTCCGCCAAAGTAGAAGAGGTAGACGACCAGGATTTCCGGGACACCGCGAAAGACCGTCGTGTAGAACTGGCCAATTGCTTGCAGCAGGCGCGACCGTGCGAGCTTCAGGTTTGCGCCGCAGACCCCAAGCAGGCTCCCAAGAAGAAATCCACAGATCGCGGCTGCAAGGGTTACTCCCGCCGCTTTCAGCAAAGGCACCCCCCAACCCTGCGACCCGAAGCCCAACAAGTCTATGATACCCGGTGTCATTGTAAGGCCTCATCGTTGCGCGGTGATCGGGGGGCAAAACGGTCCGCGGCAAACGGTGCAAGCCTTGGATCGACAATTCCGTCGATCAGCGATTGGGCGACAATCTCTCCTACTGCCGGGGCAAGCTGGAAGCCGTGACCGCAAAAGCCAAACACATGCCACAGACCGTGATGCTGGCGACTAGGACCGATAATCGGAATTCCATCTGGCATCGCACCTTCCAGTCCGGTCCAGGTCCGCAGGACGGGCACTCCGGCCAATGCAGGAAAGGCTGAGACAGTGGCGGCGGCGCTTGAAGCCATGCGGTCCATGACTGTGAAAGAGGTGTCCTGATCCAAGAACGGTTTGCCCGAGATGCCGCCGCCGATGACCAATGAGCCGACGGCGCTCTGCTTGAACGACAGCGGCTGATCGATGCCGATCACTACCGGTGTGATGAAGGGCTTTACCCGCGCCGTCACCATCATCGTCAATGCCAGAACCTTGATTGGCAGCGTTTCTCCGAGCAGGGCGGCGACATTCGCGCCCCATGCGCCGGCGCAATTGACAACCCATTCGGCTTCGATAAGGCCCGCATCGGTGTCAGCACACCAACCGCCCACGGGTTTGGGTTTTAGCTCACGCAGGGCACAGCGTTCGAGAATTCGCGCGCCGGCTGCCTCGGCTGCATCGCGGAAGGCGCGAGCAGCGTTGGCGGGATTTGCGTGACCATCGCGACGAGAAATAAGACCACCGAGCGCCGAGCTCGCCAGGCCGGGCAATAGCCGGTGCAATTCTTCCGGGCCGATCAACTCTTCCGAACAGATGCCACGACCTTGCATGTCCCGGATTCGCGCGCTGGCCCATTCGAGTTCCGCCGCATCCATTGCCAGCGCGATCTGCGATGTTCCCAAACCAACTTCGCAGGCTTCGGCGGCAGTTGCCCCCACCAGGTCCGAGAGATTGGCCCACATCTCCATTGCGCGTAGAGACAGCGGATATTCCCGCACATCCCGCATCAGAAGGCGAAGCCCACCGGCGTTCACACCCGACGCATGTCGACCGGCAAGGTTTTTCTCTACGACAGTTACTTGCCAGCCAGCCCGAGCGAGGAACATTGCGATCGCGCAGCCCTGTAAGCCGCCACCGATGATCAGAACGTCGTCAACCTGCTTACGCATGATCGTCGCCTCCCCCGGCAGTTTGGGGCTTATCGTCGAGCGACACGACTTTTGCCAACTCAGGGTCAAGGCCGGTGAGGTTGGCAAGCGCCCCAAGCGGCAGAGGTCGCAGCGGCGGCCGCGCACGAAAGGGGGCTGGCGATGTCGGTGTTTGCGTGGTTGCTTCCGCAAGCAGGCGGGCCACCGTGACGGCGCAACTTCGACCCTGGCAAGGACCCATGCCACAGCGAAGGAGACCCCGGATCAGATTCATGTCGGTGGCGCCTCCACGAATGCTTTTACGGAGCGAACCGGCTGTGATCTCCTCACAACGGCAGACGATCGTCGCGTCATCGGGAAGTTGTTTGGCGAGGCCCGGTGCGAAGGCCACGTCGATAAACGGGCGACCGGCCATGGTGCGTTTGACCGCGGCCGCAGTTCGCCCGGCTGCGCCGGTCACGGGCTTATCTGATGCACGATTAAGTTTGGCGAGAATGGCTTTTGCAGCATGGCGACCATGTGCAATGGCGGCGTCCGCTCCTCCAATTTGGCGAGCATCGCCCGAGATGTGGATGCAGCAAGCCTCCGACGTCAACGACGGACCTGGCGCCATTTGTGCCTGACCGTCCTGCGATGTTTTTGGTCGCCAGCTTGCATCCGCTTGCTGCCATTCCAACGCGAGGCCTGCGCAATGCGCCAAATCGGTGGATGGAACGATGCCGTCATGCACCACCAGCAGATCGCAGGGAAGTTCCAGTTCCCCGCCCGCGATGCTCATGCTTACGGTTTCGACGCGGTTCTGGCCCCGTGCCCTAAGGTCGGAGACCCCGGTCCGCATCGGGATACCCGCCAATCGCAGTCGGGAAAGCCAGCCCAATCCCTTCAACAGTGCCGGTATGCCTGCCGGGCGTAGATGAGGTAGGGCGTGAAATTTGTCTTTAAGCTGGTCCGTGCGGGCAATGAGGGCTGGCTTGACGCCGAGGCGCCGCAACTGATCGGCGAGGAGAAAAATCAGCGGACCAGTACCGGCCAGCACGATCCGGCCTTCGGGCTGGAGGCGACCCGCTTTGATGAGCGTCTGCACGGCTCCCGCGGTCATCACGCCTGGTAGGGTCCAGCCTGGAAATGGCGCCGGCCGCTCCATTGCGCCATTGGCGACGACAACATGCCGGGCACGCAAATAGCCCGCCGACTCGTCTTTAAGCCAACCGACTGTGCCGTCGGCGCGCAGATCCCAGACTGTGGTTTCAGGCCGATAGTCGATGCCAGGCGTTGCCCGGAATTGTTGGATCAGTGTCCGACCAGCATTGTATGTGGAACCAAGAGCGGCCAGCAGGTCGTCGGTGCCTGGACGCGCCTCGAGGTTCGCTTCGAGTGCGCGGAAAATCTGGCCGCCGGGTGCAGGCTGCAAGTCGAGCACGATAACGTGGCGACCTGCGGAAGCCAATTCGACCGCAGCGGACATACCGGCGGGGCCTGCGCCGATAACGATTACATCCGCGTCGGGCGCAGGCCTGTCCCGCCCTTGGCCATGCGGT
Organism: Rhizobium sp. BK112; assembly: GCF_014193215.1. Classification (NCBI taxonomy): domain Bacteria; kingdom Pseudomonadati; phylum Pseudomonadota; class Alphaproteobacteria; order Hyphomicrobiales; family Rhizobiaceae; genus Rhizobium; species Rhizobium sp. BK112. The sequence continues at coordinate 1,467 of NZ_JACHYZ010000014.1, read as the reverse complement.
GCCGGATTTGTCGGGGTGTTCATTGCAGATATTCTCCAGCAATGGCCGCGGCACCTTCTTGTGTCCGAAGCCTCATGCCGTGCCGGACCTGCGAGAGGCAGGCCTGACGGCTTCCAATGCCGTCGATCTCGATCAGACAGTCGAAACAATGACCGATCATGCAATAGGGCAGTCTGGCGGCACCGCTGACTGGTGTAGTGCGGAAATAGGGAACGCCCGCCCTCAAAAGGCACGCCGCTATTGTTTCCCCTTCGCGGGCCTGGATGGGCTTGTCGTCGAGAAAAACAGTGATCGTTGCCTCGGTTGACCCGATGGACGTAAACATGCCAGCCCCTGTTCGATTGTTTTGCCAGATCGCTTCGACACGATCATCCTAGGCCGTGCGCTGATGATCCCCTCCTCTCTGACAGGAGGGGATAGAGCCGATCATTCGTGGATGGAGATATCCGTCCCGAACCACTTTTCGGTGAGGGTCTTGTTTGTGCCATCCTTGTTGATGGCCGTAATCGCCTCATCGAACGCGGCCCGCAGCGCATCATCACCGGGGCGCAAGGCAACGTTGGTCGTGCCGAGGCCAAGAACGCCCCCAGCAAAGGTTGGGCCAGTAAAGACGAGCGTTCCCTCAGGGTTGGCGTCAATGACAGCCTTGAAAGCCGTGACGTTAGCGACGGCCAGATCGATGCGTCCGGCGGTCAGTTCCAGACCTAGTTGCTCGAACGAAGGATATTCACGGATATCCAGTCCTTTGAAATATTGTCCTGTGAAGGTCGCCGCTGTGGAACCGGTTTGTACGCCGATTACCTTTCCGGCAAGCTTCGCCTTCAGCGCTTCGATGGCACCTTCGGACTCCTTGGGAGAATTCGCCAGATCGAAGGATTGACCTGCATCTGGCAAGTCTTTGAGGGTGTTGTCGCTCCCAGTCAGGAACCCGTTCGGCGCCTTCGCATAGGGTTTGGAGAAGGCGACAACTTTCTTGCGCTCTTCGGTCACACCCATCGAAGCGATAATCGCATCATATTTCCCAACGGTCAGGCCGGGAATAATGCCATTCCACTCTTGGGCGATGAGGTCGCATTTCACCTTCATTCGCTCGCAGAGAAGTTGAGTCAGTTCAATTTCGTAGCCATTGAGGGAGCCGTCAGCGGCAGTGAAGTTCCACGGAGGATACGCACCTTCGGTCGCGATAGTGATGTGATCCGGTAGATTTTGGGCGGCTGCCACGCAGGCCAGGAGCGGCATTGTGGCAAGGGCAAGCAGCATACTGCGTCTAAGCATCTCTTCGTTCCCTTTGTCTTATTGTTACGGGCTTTCCAAAGCCCGCTGGCTAATATGCCATCGCACCAGGGTTATTTGGATACAGTATCTGATTGACTGCAAATTCCGAGGCAATCCGCCCCCTGATTCCGAAATGATCTCGCCCCCCAATTCCGAGAAATAGTCGCCCCCTGATTCCGAGATGATGCCGCC
>NZ_JACHYZ010000013.1:0-149063 GCF_014193215.1 Rhizobium sp. BK112 | reverse complement strand
GCCGCCCTCGTTCAGTGAGGGGGCTTATAGAACTAACCCCTTTTCCAAGTCAACACACCTAGCCAAAGTTTTTTGACATTTTTGTAACAGGTTGAAAATGAAGGGCTTTTAGGGGTAGCCTTCAAAAACAAGCAAATCTCCCGCCCGATTGGGTGGTTTTTGAGATTCGTTTTGCCGAATCCTGAAAGAAAGGCTTCGGCCGGGGAGACAAGCCATATATGGGGTGCCCGACGCGGAATTCCAGGGTGCTTGCCTATGACGCGCCTCACTCGCTAGGTTGGCGATGAAGAACGATACGGCGGAGTGAAGAATGCTTGTCCTCGATGAAGAACAAACGCGCGCGGCCCTGCCCTGGCCGGAGCTGATCGAGGCGATCGCCCGGATGTTCCAGAGCGAATGCGTGATGCCGGTGCGCCATCACCATGAAATGGATGTGCCGAATGAGGAGAGCGCGACGCTGCTCCTCATGCCGGCCTGGGTTCCCGGGCGCTATGCCGGGGTGAAGACGGTCTCGGTCTTCCCAGGCAATGTGCGGCGGGGCCTGCCGGCGATCTTCGGAACCTATCTTCTTTCCTCCGGCGCTACCGGCGAGATGCTTGCCGCAATCGACGGCGGCGAACTGACCGCGCGGCGGACGGCGGCGGCATCGGCTCTGGCGGCCCGTCATCTCTCCCGTCCCGACGCGGAGGAGATGCTGGTCTGCGGAACCGGCCGTCTGTCGCTCAACCTGATGTTTGCGCACGGCACGACCCGACCGATCAAGCGCTATCGGGTCTGGGGCCGCAACGGCCAAGCGGCGGAAAAGATCGCCGCCGAAGCACGAGCGCTCGGCCTCGATGCCGAGGCGGTCGCGGATGCGCAAACCGCGGCGCGGACGGCCGATATCATTTCCTGCGCCACGCTTTCCAGCGAGCCGCTGATATCAGGCGAATGGCTGAAGCCCGGCGCCCATCTCGATCTCGTCGGCGCCTTCAAACCGAACATGCGCGAAAGCGACGACGAGGCCATCCGCCGTGCTTCAGTCTATGTCGATACCCGCGCCGGTGCCATCAGCGAGGCGGGCGACATCGTCCAGCCGCTGAAAAGCGGTGTGCTGAAGGAAGGCAACATCAAGGCCGAGCTTGCGGAACTCGTCAGCGGCGCCCATGGCGGACGAAGCCACGACGCTGAGATCACGCTGTTCAAGTCGGTCGGCGCAGCTTTGGAAGATCTCGCCGGGGCGATTCTTGCCTATGAGACCGTGACGGGCCGTAAGTGACAATCAGTGCATCATTGCCGGACCTTCCGGTTTCACATATCCTGCCGGCCGTCGGTACCGCCTTGGCCGAGCGGAGACGCGCCGTTCTTTCCGCACCACCGGGCGCCGGCAAGACGACGCTGGTGCCGCTTTACCTGCTCGACCAGGCCTGGCGCGGTGACGGCAAAATCATCCTGCTGGAGCCGCGACGTCTGGCGGCGCGGGCAGCGGCAAGCCGGATGGCATCGCTGATCGGCGAACAGGTCGGCGGGACGGTCGGCTACCGCATGCGCCTCGACAACTTGATATCGGCAGCGACACGGATCGAGGTGGTGACCGAAGGGGTTTTCGCCCGGATGATCCTCGACGACCCGGAACTGACCGGTGTCTCGACGGTGATCTTCGACGAATTCCATGAGCGTTCGCTGGATGCAGACTTCGGACTCGCTCTGGCGCTCGACGTCCAATCGGCGCTGCGTGAGGATCTGCGCATCCTCGTCATGTCGGCGACCCTCGATGTCGAACGTGTGGCCGCCCTGCTCGACCATCCGCCCGTCATCGAAAGCCTGGGGCGCAGCTTTCCGATCGATATCCGCTACCAGGATCGGCCGGGCGGCGAACGCGTCGAGGATGCCGTCACTCGGGCGATACTCGATGCGCATGCCAACGAGGCCGGATCGATCCTCGCCTTCCTGCCCGGCCAGGCGGAAATCACGCGGACGGTGGAACGCCTGCAGGGACGATTCGGAGCCGAAACGCTGATTGCGCCGCTTTACGGCAATCTCAGCCAGAAGGAGCAGGATGCGGCTATTCGACCGGCATCCCAGGGGACGCGTAAGATCGTGCTTGCGACATCGATCGCCGAAACCTCGATCACCATCGACGGCGTCAGGATCGTTATCGACAGCGGGCTGCAGCGTCTGCCGGTGTTCGAGGCGTCGACCGGGATCACGCGGCTGGAGACGGTGCGCGTATCGCGGGCTTCCGCCGATCAGCGGGCGGGTCGTGCCGGACGAACGGAACCGGGTATCGCCGTCAGGCTGTGGCACCAGGGACAGACGGCGGCACTGCCGGCCTTCACACCGCCGCAGATCCTTTCCAGCGATCTCTCGGGGCTGGTGCTCGACCTCGCGCATTGGGGCGTTCAAGATCCGGCATCCCTTGCCTTCGTCGATCAGCCGCCGGAAACGACGCTGAGGGAAGCGCGGGTTCTGCTCGGCCAGCTCGGCGCGCTCGACAAGGACGGAGCGCTGACGGCGCGCGGCAAGGTGATGCGCGATCTGGCACTGCCACCGCGGCTTGCCGCCATGGTCGTCTCGGCGGGGGAAGCCGGATATGCCCGGGATGCGGCGATGATCGCCGTGCTTCTCACCGAACAGGGGCTTGGCGGAACGAGCGTCGATATCGAGGAACGGCTGCGGCGCTTCAAGGCTGAGCGTGGCGAGAGAGCAGAGGCCTCGCGCCGGCTGGCGGGACGGCTGGCGAGCGGCCTCGACAGCGGTGCGGCAACGGCGCCGGCGCTTGCGGGCCAGCTTTTGTTGCACGCATTCCCGGACCGAATCGCACTTCAGCGCGGCGGACGCGGCCGATTCGTGATGGCGAACGGGCGCGGAGCGGAGCTGCCGGAAACCGAGAGGCTGGCGGGCAGCCAGATGCTGGTGATTGCCGATCTCACCGGACGAGCGGCGCAGGCGCGGGTTCTGGCGGCAGCCGAAGTGACACGCGGCGACATCGAAGCCGAGTTGCCCGGCGAGATCAAATCCGGCGATCAAATATTCTTCGATCGGCAAAGCCGGCAAATACGGGCGCGGCGAGCAACCCGGCTCGGCGCGATTATCTTCGACGAGACGCCCTTGCCGCGCCCCTCCGGTGCAGCCGTCACCCAGGCGCTGGTGGATGGGGTGCGCGAGCTGGGGCTCGATCAACTTGCCTTCTCGAAGGAAGCCATTCAGCTTCGCGAGCGGATCGGCTTCCTCCACAGGACAATCGGCGAACCTTGGCCCGATGTCAGCGATGACGCCCTGCTTTCCCGGCTGGACGACTGGTTCGCACCCTTCCAAATGGAGGCCCGCGGCCTTTCCGAGATTTCCGCAGCCGGGCTTTCGAACGGCCTGATGTCCCTGGTACCGCATGAATTGCAACGCGACCTCAGCCGGCTGGCTCCGACCCATTTCGAAGCGCCGACCGGCCAAAGGCATCCGATCCAATATGAGGGCGAGGAGCCGGTGCTGACGATCCGCGTGCAGGAGCTGTTCGGGCTGAAGCAGCACCCGGCCATTGCCGGCGGCCGCCTGCCGCTGCTGCTCGAACTCACGTCGCCGGCGCACCGGCCGATCCAGACCACGCGCGACCTGCCGGGCTTCTGGGCCGGCTCGTGGAAGGATGTGCGTGCGGATATGCGCGGCCGCTATCCCCGTCATCCCTGGCCGGAGCGGCCGGAAGATGCGTTGCCGACGACACGGGCAAAACCGCGTGGTACATGAGGCCCATTCAAGGAGCCCGCGGCATGATCGACAAGCCTGGCATGATCGACAAGACGGAAGGCTATACGCTGGAAGACCGGCATAATAGCCGCAGGCTGCGCCTGCAGACGCTGGTGCGGCTGCGCTGGCTTGCCGTCGGCGGACAGGCGCTGACGGTGTTCATCGTTGCCTTCTGGCTGAAATTTCCCTTGCCGCTGATTGCCAGCTCTTCGCTGATCGCTGCCCTTGCCTGGGTGAATTTCTACCTGACGATCCGTTATCCGCCGACCCACCGACTGGAAGCGCCGGCCGCCTTCGCTCTGCTCGGCTTCGACCTATTGCAGCTCTGCGCGCTGCTCTTCATCACCGGCGGCCTGGCCAATCCCTTCGCCGCGCTCGTCTGCGTGCCCGTCATCATCTCCTTTGCCTCGCAGCCGATCCGCTACAGCACCGCGCTGATCGGCTTTGCGATGGTCTGCATCACGGTGCTTGCCTTTTCGCCCTTTCCGCTGCCCTGGTTCGACGGGGTCGAGATCAACGTGCACAATGTCATGCAGTTCGGCGTCTGGTGCTCGATCGCCTCGACAATGGCATTCGCCGCCTTCTATGCCTATCGGGTCTCGATGGAAGCGAGCCAGCTTGCCGATGCGCTGGCTGCGACCGAACTGGTGCTGCAGCGAGAAAAGCACCTTTCGCAACTCGATGGGCTGGCGGCCGCCGCCGCCCATGAGCTCGGCACGCCGCTGGCGACGATCAGCGTCGTCGCCAAGGAAATGGAGCGGGAACTCAAGGACGACGATCGTTTCCGCGAGGACGTGATGCTGCTGCGCAGCCAGAGCGAACGCTGCCGCGATATCCTGCGGCGGCTGACCACACTTTCCTCCGAGGGCGAAGCGCATATGCGCCGCCTGCCGCTTTCCTCGATGATCGAGGAGATCGTCGCGCCGCACCGGGAATTCGGCATCAGATTGGAACTCATCGAAAAGAGCCCACGCAAGGGCGAGCCGGTGACCGACCGCAATGCCGGCATCATGTACGGGCTCGGCAACCTGATCGAAAACGCCGTCGATTATGCCCGCGAGAAAGTGACCGTCACCATCGAGCACAATCACGACAAAGTGCTGATCGTCATTGAAGACGATGGGAACGGTTATGCGCCCGATATTCTGACGCGGATCGGCGAGCCCTATGTGACCAAGCGGCAGAAAGAGGATACGGCCGGCGGCCTGGGGCTCGGGCTTTTCATTGCCAAGACGCTGCTGGAGCGCTCGGGCGCGTCGCTGATTTTCGAGAACCGCGATCCGGAAAGTGCGGGCGCGCGTATCCGAATCGAATGGCCACGTATGCTGATCGACGCAAATTCGACAAAATGACTTTGTCGGCATAAACAGGATAGAGCGGCTGACGCAGATCGGGCGTTCAACCGCCGGGACCGAAACGATGACAGAACAGAACCATGACAATTTCGCCGCGTCAGATGAGGATCATATCGGTCCCGACGCCAGCCTGCTGATCGTCGACGACGACGGGCCGTTCCTGCGCCGCCTGGCACGGGCGATGGAGACGCGCGGCTTCCAGGTGGAGACGGCCGAATCAGTGGCGGAGGGTGTTGCCAAATCGAGAGGCAGGCCGCCGAAATATGCGGTGGTCGACCTGCGGCTCGGCGATGGCAATGGGCTCGACGTCATCGAGGCGATCCGCCAGCGGCGTGACGACACCAGGATCATCGTGCTGACCGGCTACGGCAATATCGCAACGGCGGTCACGGCCGTGAAGCTCGGCGCCGTCGATTATCTGGCAAAGCCTGCGGATGCCGACGACGTGTTTTCGGCGCTGACGCAGCGGCCGGGCGAAAAGGCGGAACTTCCCGAGAATCCGATGTCGGCCGACCGGGTGCGCTGGGAGCACATCCAGCGGGTCTATGAAATGTGCGAGCGCAATGTTTCCGAAACGGCGCGCCGGCTCAACATGCACCGGCGCACACTGCAGCGCATCCTTGCCAAGCGCGCGCCAAAATAAGCAGGCGCAGCATCAGACATCGTCCACGGTGAACGGTTTTCCGTTCGCCCATTCGGCCATCATCAGCCTTTGGGCGGCGGCACGCGAGAAATTGAGCGTGACGGATTTGCGCGTGGCCGGCGCCATGCGGTGTTCCGGCGCCTCGCGAATCATATGGGCGCCATAACCATCCGACAGGAACAGACCGCATTCCTCGGGAAATATGTCTAGCGGCACATCCTGGTGAGTCGCAAAGAACAGGCGGTCGCAATGCAGCCTGTATTCCGGCCATTTGCGATCCACCCGGAAATCCTCAATCGATGTCTTGATTTCGATGATCCAGACCTCGCCCTTCTCCGAAAGCGTGATCAGATCGGCGCGGCGGCCGCTGGCGAGCGGCAGTTCGGGCAGCACGGCATGGCGCATTTCATGCAGCAATATCTGCGTTCCCCGCCGCACCATCATGGCCCTGTCCGATTGCCGGCCATCGATTAACGGATTGTTATTGTAAACACTCAAAATCGTCATGGATAACCACCGCAGGGGCTGGCGTGTTGTTGCAAAAAAACCATGCGCTTCTAATTTGCGCCGCAGACGGATTTGTCGCGCTGCAGTAGCCTTGCAAAGCGCAAGTTAATCGAAAATAAACCATAATCAACGATGGTCGAGAGACCGTTCTCCTTGCCCCAAAACTTCAAGAGTCATCCATGCGCATCCGCAATGCATTCCCTGTATTTGGCCTGCTGACAACGCTCGCTCTGGCCGGTTGCTCCACGAGCTCAGACAGCGCGTCCGTCGACGACAAGGGCGCAGGCCCGACAGTACAGACGGCCCAGATCTTCGATGACGCCTACGGCGTGACGAAGGATGCCGGATACTCGCTGCCGGCGATCCCGATCAGCCGGGTCAAGCCGCAGTTCCGCCGCCAGGTCGTCAACTACGAGACCACCGAGCGCCCCGGCACGATCATCGTCAACACGCGCGAGCGCTTCCTCTATTACATCCTGGCCAACGGCAAGGCGATGCGCTACGGCATCGGCGTCGGCAAGCAGGGCTTCGCATGGGCCGGCACCGCCTACGTCGCCTGGAAGCAGGAATGGCCGACCTGGCACCCGCCGAAGGAAATGGCTGTCCGCCGGCCCGACGTCGCCAAATATGTCGAAGACGGCATGGGCCCGGGTCTCAGCAATCCGCTCGGCGCACGCGCCATGTATCTCTTCAACGAGGACGGCAAGGACACGCTCTTCCGCCTGCACGGCACGCCGGAATGGGCTTCGATCGGCACCGCCGCTTCCTCGGGCTGCATTCGCCTGATGAACCAGGATGTTATCGACCTCTACAGCCGCGTTCGTCCCGGCAAGGGCACATCAAAGGTCGTCGTCATTCAGTAAGCTAGATATCGAATTCGGTAAAAAAAGGGCCGCTGGGACTGTCGTTCCGGCGGCCTTTTCGTATCTTCCTATCACGCAGCCTGCTTCGCCTTCAGCTCGAGGCGGCGGCGGTGAAGCACCGGCTCGGTGTAGCCGTTCGGCTGCTCCCTGCCCTTCAGGACGAGATCGAGGGCGGCCTGGAAGGCGATCGAATCGTCGAAATTGCCGGCCATCGGCTGATAGGCCGGATCCGATTCGTTCTGCCGGTCGACAACAGCGGCCATGCGCTTCATCGTCTCGACGATCTGCGCTTCCGTGACGACCTTGTGATGCAGCCAGTTCGCCATGTGCTGAGCCGAGATGCGCAATGTGGCGCGATCCTCCATCAGGCCGACATTGTTGATGTCGGGCACCTTCGAGCAACCGACACCCTGATCGACCCAGCGCACGACGTAGCCGAGGATGCCCTGGGCATTGTTGTCGAGCTCGCGCTGGATTTCCTCCGGGGTCCAGTTCGGCCGCACCGCAACCGGCACGGAGAGAATGTCGGAGAGCTTGGCGCGGGCGCGATCCTTCAATCCTTGCTGAATGCGGGCGACATTGACCCGGTGATAATGGGTGGCATGCAGGGTTGCAGCCGTCGGCGACGGTACCCAGGCGGTGTTGGCGCCGGCCTTCGGATGGGCGATCTTCTGTTCGAGCATCGCCGCCATCAGATCCGGCATCGCCCACATCCCCTTACCGATCTGGGCGTGGCCGGCAAGGCCGCATTCGAGCCCGATGTCGACATTCCAGTTCTCGTAGGCGGAAATCCAGGCCGCCTGGCGCATGTCGCCCTTGCGAATCATCGGGCCGGCTTCCATCGAGGTGTGGATCTCGTCGCCGGTCCGATCGAGGAAGCCGGTATTGATGAAGACGACGCGCTCGCGGGCGGCACGGATGCATTCCTTGAGATTGACGGTCGTGCGGCGCTCCTCATCCATAATGCCCATCTTGATGGTGTTGCGCGCCAAACCAAGCGCATCTTCGACCCTCGAGAAAATCTCGACGGCGAAGGCCACCTCTTCAGGTCCATGCATCTTCGGCTTGACCACATACATGGAGCCGGCGCGGGAATTCTTCTTCCGGCCGGCCGGGCCGATATCGTAAAGCGCGATCAAGCCGGTGATGACGGCATCCATGATGCCCTCGGGCACTTCATTGCCGTCGCGGTCGAGGATCGCCGGGTTGGTCATGAGGTGGCCGACATTGCGCACCAGCATCAGCGAGCGGCGATGCAGCTCGAAGGAGGTTCCGTCCGGACCGGCATATTGCAGATCCGGATTGAGCTTGCGGATGAAGCTGGTTCCGCCCTTTGCCACCTCTTCCTGCAGATCGCCCTCCATCAGGCCGAGCCAGTTGCGATAGACGGTGACCTTGTCCTCGGCATCGACAGCCGCAATCGAATCCTCGCAGTCCATGATCGTCGTGATTGCCGATTCCAGCCAGACATCGGAAATATGCGCCGGATCGACTTTTCCGATCGTCGTCGCCGCATCGATGACGATCTCGATGTGAATGCCGTTGTTCTTCAGGAGAATATGCGTCGGAGCGGCGGCGTCGCCGCGATAGCCGGCAAAATGGCGGGCGTCCGTCAGCGTGGCCTGCTCGCCATCGATCGATCTGACAGCGAGCACTCCATCCTTGACGGCGAAACTCCCGACATCCTTCCAGCGCAAATCCTGCAGCGGCGCTGACGTATCGAGGAAATCGCGCACCCAGGCGATGACCTTCTCGCCGCGCTTCGGATTGTAACCCTTGCCTTTTTCGGCGCCGTCGTTCTCGGCAATGGCGTCCGTGCCGTAGAGCGCATCATAGAGCGAGCCCCAGCGAGCATTGGCGGCGTTCAGGGCATAGCGGGCATTCATGACGGGAACGACGAGCTGCGGTCCGGCAATCGAGGCGATCTCCGGATCGACATTTTGGGTCGAAACCTGGAAGTCCGATCCCTCAGGCAGGAGATAGCCGATTTCGCGGAGGAAGGACTGGTAGTCGTCCATATCCGTCGGCGCGCCATGCCGGCGATACCAGTCATCGATCTTGACCTGTAGCTCGTCGCGTTTTGCCAACAGCGCACGATTCTTCGGAGCGAGATCGTGAACGATCGCCGAAAAATCGGCAAAGAACTTGTCCGCATCGACCGCCAAGCCCGGCAGCACCTCGCTGACGAGGAAATCATGAAGGACGGTTTCGACGGCAAGACCGTTCTTATCAACGCGGCTCATGCGGCATTCTCCCTGGCAACGACTTTGAATGCTGCCACTTTGCCCGGCTTTCATTCACAGTCAATTCCGCAATAATTCGAAAGATTTATGCTTTCGCGGAAATTATGCGCGGGGTTACGCGCATCGGCAATCCATTCTGCGGCTGCGTCGTCAGCTTTTGCACCGGCCAAGGGTTGGTCTGATCGGTGGAATCGAAACGATAGCGATGCATCAGAACGGCAAGGGCGATCACCGCCTCCTGAAGCGCAAAGGTTGCGCCGATGCAGACACGTGGACCGGCGCCGAAAGGCAGGAACTGGAAGCGACCGATGGAGCCGCGATTTTCCGGCAGGAAGCGTTCGGGCATATAGGCGCGCGGCCTATCCCAATGACGTTCGTGGCGATGCAACGTCCAGGGCATGATGAGCACCGTGACACCGGCCTCGATCTCTATCCGCTCGCCCTTGGCGCTTGTCCAGGAATCATCCGATATGGCGGCTCGATTGATGGATGGCGCCGGCGGATAGAGGCGCAAAGTTTCCTCAAAGGCGGCGCGCGTCTGCGGCATTAGATCCAGCCATTCCACAGGTTCGGCCCCGGTGGCGAGCACCGCGTCGATTTCTGCTTCCATCGCCTCGCGGATATGCGGGCTGTTCGATACGCAATACAGCGTCCACGCCAAAGCCCGGGCTGTCGTCTCATGGCCGGCGCCGATGAAAGTCAGAATATTGTCTTCGATCTCCTCCTTCGTCAGCCCCTCGGGGCCGGTCTGCTCCAAGAGCAGGGTCAGGAAATCTTCGGGCACAGCGCTGCGGTCAGCCTTCATCTTTGCGAGCCGCATATCCATCGTGTTGCGCACGATAGCGCGGAATTTCTCCAGCACTTTCTGGCCGCCGATGCGTGTCACACGTGGAACCCAGGACGGAGCGCGCATCAGATCCATCGGATCGACGCGGCCCATGCGATGCAGGAGTTCGTTGACGTCATCGGCGAAATGGCCGCTCGAGGTGACGATTTCACCGGAGAACAATGTATCAGCGAGAATCGCGAAGGTCAGCTCGGTCATGTCGGTGCTGATATCGAAAATTGTGCCTGCCTCGCCTGCGCTTTCATATTTGCAGGCATAGTCTTCGGATTGGCGTAACATCTGCCCGGCGAAGCCTTGGGCATGGCGGGGGGTGAAAACAGGCGCAACCGCCTTGCGCGATCTTTTCCAGACGGGACCTTCGGCGGTCAGAAGTCCGTCGCGGAGGATCGGACGCAGGACGAGCTGGCGCACATCCGACATGCGGTAATTATTGGCATTGTCGACCAGCACATGTTTGATGAGGCCGGGATCGTTGACGATCAGCGTCCTCTGGCCGAAGAAATTGGTGCGGATCCAGGGCAGCGTGTAGGACGGTTCGCCCCAGAGTTCGAGCGGATTGCGCAGGATAATGCGGATGATTTCCAGCCGGCTCGGCGGCACGGTACGCGGCAAGGGTGCTGGCGGAACGAAGGGGTCAGGACGCATGTCCATCGGAAAAGCCTTTCGGGGAAGATCTACGCTTCCCGTCAGGCTTGAAGCTAGAGCAGGCCCTTGAGTTCGTCCAGCTTGTCGTTGATCAGCCAGCCGTAATAATTCTCCTCCGGCCAGGCGGTCGTGCCGGCGCCACGGTTTTTCGCAGCAAGGGCTGCGGCGCGCTGGCGCGAATTGCCGACATTATAAAGCGTCGCGGTCAGGCCGGGATTGCCCGAAATATCCATGCCGGCAATCTCCTTGTAATCGTCGATCGACCTACGGATCGAGGCCGCGACGAAGGCGAGCGAGATATCTGGATCCATGATGGCCTTGTAGACGGCGCCGGCATTCTTCTCGTTCAGCTTCGGATAACCCGACACGCGGGAGACGAGATCGGAGAGCATCAGCGCCGTCAGCGGATTGACCTGGCCGAGGCCGAAGGTCTGACCGGCATAGAAGGGCTGGAAAAACACCGCGCTGAAGCGGTTGTTGGGGAAGCTCTTGCCGCCCACCGACTTGCCGCGGAAATCGCTTTCCCAGACATCTTCGCGGCAGGACCAAAGCGTATAGGAATCACTCTTGCCATTGCATTCGGCAAATTGCGGCCGCGCCACGAATTCATCGACGCTTTCGCCGTCATAGGCGAAGCGGAAGCTTTCCCCGGCATAGGAGGCGGCCTTGACATAATAGGCCTGCAGCCGGTCGTAGGCGTCGACATTGTAGGTGTGCTCGCCGACGATCGCGCCGACGACATGGATGGGATTGATGCCGTAAGCGCTGGAGACCTTGCGAATCTTGCCCATCAGCTCGCGATCGGTCGCCAGCAGCTCATGGACCTTTTCATATTTCAGGTCGAAGCTGCTCTTGGTGCCCTTGGTGCGCCTGACCGAGGCGCCGGGAATATCGGGCTGCTCGGCGTGCCGATTGCCGGCCGGCACCGTCTGCATGGCGAAGGCGGGCGCCGAATTCACTAGGGCAACGGCAATCAAAAGGCTTGTCAAAAGGCGTCGCACGATCCGCTATCCCGTCCGTTCATCGTCCTGTTTGCGATGCGGCTGACTGGACCAGAATCTTGGCCGAATAAAGCCGGAGCGGAAAACAAAACGGGCCTTCACTAAAAAGTAAAGGGCCCGCTGTCGAGAGTCGAGTTCGTCACAATCCGGTATTCACATCGGTAAAGACATGAACCGGTGCGCCGATATCACAGAATGAAGCGCGAGAGATCGGTATTCTGCGCGAGATCACCGACATGTTCGCGGACGTAGGCGGCATCGATCGTCACGGCCGTCCCGCCCCGATCCGGCGCGTTGTAGGAAATATCGTCCAGGACCCGCTCCATTACCGTCTGCAGGCGGCGGGCACCGATATTCTCGACGGAGGAGTTCAAGTGCACGGCGACATCGGCAAGCGCGTCGATCGCGTCGTCGGTGAATTCGAGGCTCAGGCTTTCCGTTTCCATCAGCGCGCGGTACTGGCGGATGAGGCTCGCTTCGGTCTCTGTCAGGATCCGGCGGAAATCATCCTTGTTCAGCGGACGCAATTCGACACGGATCGGCAGGCGGCCCTGTAATTCCGGCAGGAGATCCGAGGGCTTGGAGACATGGAAGGCGCCGGAGGCAATGAAGAGGATATGGTCGGTCTTGACGGGCCCGTATTTGGTCGAGACGGTCGTGCCTTCGACGAGCGGCAGGAGGTCGCGCTGGACGCCTTCGCGCGAAACGCCGGCGCCCATGCCGCCGTCGCGGGCGGCGATCTTGTCGATTTCGTCGAGGAAGACGATACCGTCATTCTCGGTGGAGCGAACGGCCTCGCGCTGGATCACCTCGTTGTCGATCAGCTTGTCGGATTCGTCGCGGATCAGATCGCTGTAGGAGGCCTTGACCGTCGTGCGGACTTTCTTGGTGCGGCCGCCCATCGCCTTGCCGAACATTTCCGACAGGTTCAAAACGCCGATATTGGCGCCGGGCATGCCGGGAATTTCGAAGCCGCCCATGCCGGAACCGGCATCGGCCACCTCGATATCGATTTCCTTGTCGTCGAGCTCGCCGTCCCTGAGCTTCTTGCGGAAGTTTTCGCGGGTGGCGGGCGACGCTGTCGTGCCGACCAGCGCATCGAGAACACGCTCCTCGGCGCTCACATGCGCCTTGGCCTGCACCTCGGCCCGCTTCTTCTCGCGCACCAGACCGATGCCGACCTCGACCAGATCGCGGATGATCTGCTCGACATCGCGGCCGACATAGCCGACTTCGGTGAATTTGGTGGCTTCCACCTTGATGAAGGGTGCGCCGGCGAGTTTTGCCAGGCGGCGCGAGATCTCGGTCTTGCCGACACCGGTCGGGCCGATCATCAGGATGTTCTTCGGCATGACTTCGTCGCGCAGGCTCGGGTCGAGCTGCTGGCGGCGCCAGCGGTTGCGCAGCGCAATCGCGACGGCGCGTTTGGCGTCATGCTGGCCGATGATGTAACGGTCGAGTTCGGAAACGATCTCGCGGGGGGAAAAAGTCGTCATTGGGTGTCATTCTCCTGGCGGTCCGGGGCCTTCAGCAGCACCCGGCCGTAATTCGTCGTTGTTTCGCCAAGTCCTCGAAGGCCTGTCTGGTCTAGGCCAAGCGCCTAGAAGGCATGCGGTTCAGCCTTCGACATCCAAGGATTCCACCACGATGTTGTGGTTTGTATAGACGCAGATGTCGGCAGCGATATCGAGGGCGCGGCGAGCGATCTCTTCAGCCGATTTGTCAGTATCCATGAGAGCGCGGGCAGCCGCGAAAGCAAAATTGCCGCCGGAACCGATCGCCGTCGTGCCATGCTCAGGCTCCAGGACATCACCGTTGCCGGTGATCGCCAGCGTGATCGACTTGTCGGCGACGAGCATCATGGCTTCAAGATTACGCAGGTATTTGTCGGTGCGCCAGTCCTTGGCGAGTTCGACGGCAGCACGCATCAGCTGGCCGGGATATTGCTCGAGCTTCTTTTCAAGCCTTTCGAGCAGGGTGAAGGCATCGGCTGTGGCGCCGGCGAAACCGGCAATCACCTCGCCTTTGCCGATGCGGCGCACCTTCCGGGCATTGCCCTTCATGACGGTCTGGCCGAGGCTCACCTGGCCGTCGCCTGCCATCACCACCTTGCCGCCTTTTCGAACTGTAATGATTGTTGTCATAAAACACCTGTCTGCCCATGACACGGGCGTTACGCCATTCGTTGATTTCGATCCGGATTCCGACTTTAGGTCAGTCAGGCCTAAAGTCATCCGGGCCAGGCCGTTACCAGCCGTGTTGAGCCCTATGTAAGTGGGCCGGAGCCGATTGCAAATGGGCCGGCTTTTCTCGTCCCCGGCTTCTGGATATTTCCCGATGCGCCTGATAAGGAACGGCCTTATTCCCGATGGAGGGCCATATGGCCGAGACCGTAACAAGCCGCACGGGCAGCGTTTCCCGCAAGACCAACGAAACCTCGATTTCCGTTTCCGTCAATCTCGACGGCACCGGCAAATCGTCGATTTCGACAGGCGTCGGCTTCTTCGACCATATGCTCGACCAGCTTTCGCGACACTCCCTCATCGACATGGAGATCGAAGCCAAGGGCGACCTGCATATCGACGACCACCACACGGTCGAGGATACGGGCATCGCCATCGGCCAGGCGATCTCAAAGGCGCTCGGCGACCGGCGCGGCATCACCCGTTACGCTTCGATCGATCTCGCCATGGACGAGACGATGACCAAGGCCGCGGTCGATCTGTCCGGCCGGCCGTTCCTCGTCTGGAACGTCGCCTTCAGCGCGCCGAAAATCGGCACGTTCGACACCGAGCTCGTTCGCGAATTCTTCCAGGCGCTCGCCCAAAATGCCGGCATCACCTTGCATATTCTCAACCATTATGGCGCCAACAACCACCATATTGCCGAGACATGCTTCAAGGCCGTTGCCCGCGCATTGCGCACGGCGACAGAGATCGATCCGAGACAGGCGGGCCGCGTCCCTTCGACCAAGGGCACGCTCGTCTGAGCCCCTCAAGGGAGCGGCGACAATGACATCCAGCTATATTTTCCTGACACCGCCTGGCAGCTCGAGCGCCACGGTCAACGAGACGCGAACCATCCGTGACGGCTTCACGCTGCTCGGCTTCCTGTTTCCATGGGCTTGGCTGCTGGCGCATCGGCTGTGGCTGCATGCGGCCGCAGCCTTTCTGCTGCAGGGGATTGGCGGGGCGCTGATGGACGAACCGGGCCTCGGGCCGGCGGGAGCGGCAATCATGCTTGGCGTGAATATGCTGGTCGGTCTCGAGGGCCAGAACTTCCGTATTCGCAGCCTTGCCGCCAAGGGCTGGAACGAAGACGCGCTCATTGCAGCCGATACGATCGGCATTGCCGAGCAGGTCTATTTCGCAGACAGGACGGGCGTCGCGGCGAGTGACGACACCGCGGCACCGGACTGGGACAACAAGGCCCGTTCGAACAGCCCGCACGGCCAAGCCACATCGCTTGGTCTCTTTGGTTTTGATGGAGGACGCTGACGATGCGCGTCGCGATTATCGACTACGGCTCCGGCAATCTGCGCTCGGCGACCAAGGCTTTCGAGCGAGCGGCCCGTGAGGCGGGTATCGATGCGCATATCAATCTCACCGACAAGGCGGAGGATGTTGCCGAGGCCGATCGCATCGTGCTTCCCGGCGTCGGCGCCTATGCCGATTGCCGGCGCGGCCTCGATGCCGTGCCTGGGATGGCCGAGGTGCTGATCGAGGCTGTCGAGAAGAAGGCACGGCCGTTCCTCGGCATTTGCGTCGGCATGCAGCTCATGTCCTCGCGCGGCCTCGAGAAGACCGTGACGCATGGTTTTAACTGGATTCCCGGTGACGTCATCGAAATGACTCCTGACGATCCTACGCTCAAGATCCCGCAGATCGGCTGGAACACGCTCGACCTGAAACGCGAACATCCGCTCTTCGACGGCATTCCCACCGGCTCGCAGGGGCTGCACGCCTATTTCGTGCATTCCTACCATCTTGCCGCCGAAAACGCTGAGGATGTCATCGCGACCGTCGACTATGGCGGCCCGATGACCGCTTTGGTCGGGCGCGACAACATGGTCGGGGCGCAGTTTCACCCGGAAAAGAGCCAGAAGCTCGGCCTGGCGCTGATCGCCAATTTCCTGCGCTGGAACCCGTAATACCGCCGCCTTATTTCCCCTTTATGGAAACGGCGGAACAGGAGTGCGCTCGATGCCGACTTCGCGGAAATCAGGCAAGGTGTTCTACACGCTGAGACCCTCCAGGGAAGGCCTGCCGCCCTTCTCGGATATTCGGCTTCCCGACGGAACGATCATTCGTCGTGTCGACGAAACCATCCATAAGAAAGCGCTCTCCAATGCGGCCAAGGTGTTGAAAGAAAGGCTGGACCGATGATCCATGAATTTCTTGCCGGCAACGAGAATTCGCTGCTGCGCGCCAACGGCGTCAACGCCGGCGACGTCACTGAAGCGGTGCTGGAATTCTATATCGAGGGCGAGGATGACCTGATCGGCCTGCTTGCCTATGCACTCTATGAGCGGCAGAAGCGCGATTTCGTCCTCAGCCATCGCAAGCGCAACGCCGGCCGTTCGCCCAACGAGGCCGAGCTTGCCGCCGTCAGCAGCAACTATCTCTCCACCGACCTGCGCAACACGCTGCGCGATCGCGCCTCGCAGATCCTGTCGAGTTATGCCGAGACCTATGTCGAGGCGATGGAGGCTGAAATCCGGCTCACCGCCGTCAACAGCGAAGCACTGCACCGGGTGCGCGAAATCGAGAAATCGATGAAGAGGCGCCTCGGCTTCTGGCGCCAGGTCCGGGCCGGCTTTGCCGTCATCCTGCTCCTTCTTTTGCTTTTCGGCGCGGCCACCATTGCCGCTGTCTTTTTCCGCTCGGATATCGTAGATGCGTGGAATGCGCTGATGGTACCGACCACTCTACGGACGTAAGACGACATGATCCTTTTTCCCGCGATCGACCTGAAGGGCGGCCAATGCGTCCGCCTGAAGCTCGGCGACATGCAACAGGCGACGGTCTACAACACCGATCCGGCCGCCCAGGCGAGATCCTTCGAAGACCAGGGTTTCGAATGGCTGCATGTGGTCGATCTCGACGGCGCTTTCGCGGGACATTCGGCTAATGGCGATGCCGTCGAGGCGATCCTGAAGGCAACTGACAATCCGGTGCAGCTCGGCGGCGGCATCCGCACACTCGATCATATCGAGGCCTGGCTGTCGCGCGGGCTGCGGCGCGTCATTCTTGGCACCGTCGCGGTCAGAAATCCGGCTTTGGTCATCGAAGCCTGCCGGAAATTTCCTGGTCATGTCGCCGTCGGCATCGACGCCAAGGGCGGCAAAGTGGCCGTCGAGGGTTGGGCGGAGGCCTCCGAACTCGGCATCGTCGAGCTCGCCAGGAAATTCGAGGGCGCCGGCGTTAGCGCGATCATCTATACCGATATCGACCGCGACGGCATCCTGACCGGTATCAACTGGAGCTCGACGCTGGAGCTTGCCGATGCCGTCTCCATTCCCGTCATCGCCTCGGGCGGCCTTGCCTCGCTCGACGATGTCAGACGCATGCTGGAACCCGATGCACGCAAGCTGGAAGGGGCGATCTCGGGCCGTGCCCTTTATGACGGCCGTATCGATCCCAAGGAAGCGCTGGCGCTGATCAAAGCGGCCCGGGCGAAGGAGACCGCGTAAATGACCCTCAAGGCCCGTGTCATCCCCTGCCTCGACGTCAAGGACGGCCGCGTCGTCAAGGGTGTCAACTTCCTCAACCTCGTCGATGCCGGCGATCCCGTCGAAGCGGCGAAGGCCTATGATGCGGCCGGCGCCGACGAACTCTGCTTCCTCGACATCACCGCCTCCTCGGACAATCGCGAGACGATCTTCGATGTCGTGTCGCGCACGGCCGACCAATGCTTCATGCCGCTGACGGTCGGTGGCGGCGTGCGTGCTATCGCCGATATCCGCAAGCTTTTGCTGTGCGGCGCCGACAAGGTGTCGATCAATTCGGCAGCCGTCAGCAATCCCGACTTCGTCGCTGAAGCCGCCGACAAGTTCGGCGACCAGTGCATCGTCGTTTCGATCGACGCCAAGCGCCGGCGCACGCAGGCGGTCGGCGGCGACAATCTCAGCGCCTGGGAAATCTATACGCATGGCGGCCGCAACGCGACCGGCATCGATGCCGTCGAATTCGCCCAGAAGATGGTGGCGCGCGGCGCCGGCGAGTTGCTGGTCACCTCGATGGATCGCGACGGCACCAAGGTCGGCTACGATCTGGAACTGACGCGGGCGATCGCCGATGCGGTGCGTGTGCCGGTGATCGCGTCGGGCGGAGTCGGCGATCTCGACGATCTGGTCGCCGGGGTGAAGGAGGGCCATGCCAATGCCGTGCTCGCCGCGTCGATCTTCCATTTCGGCACCTATTCCGTCAGCGAGGCGAAGCACTATATGTCGAAGTGCGGCATCGACATGCGTCTCGACTGAACCTTGAAAGCGGACCTATGAGCGGATTTTCCCTTTCCGATCTCGAAAGCATTGTCGCAGAGCGGTCGAAAGCCTCGCCGGAGCAATCCTGGACAGCCAAGCTCGTGGCCGCCGGCCAGCCGAAAGCGGCAAAGAAGCTCGGCGAAGAAGCGATCGAAGCCGTGATGGCGGCGGTGACCGGCGACCGCGACAATCTGACCTATGAGGCCGCCGATGTGCTCTATCACCTATTGGTCGTATTGAAGATTGCTGAAATACCGTTAGAGAATGTCATGGCCGAACTCGAGCGCAGAACCGCGCAGTCCGGCCTCAAGGAAAAGGCCAGCCGGCAGAGTTCATGAGTATCGCGACTGAGATTATCGGGGTGCCGGAAACGTTGGATCACTTCCAGTCGGAATCCTATTCGCCCTACCACTTCTTCTCTTCCGAACAATGGGCGAAATTCCGCGCCGACACGCCGTTGACGCTGACTGGCGACGAGGTCAAACGGCTGCGTTCGATGGGCGATCCGATCGATCTCGACGAGGTCCGGCGCATCTATCTGTCACTGTCGCGGTTGCTTTCGGCGCATGTCGAATCCTCGCAGATGCTATTTGAACAGCGCAACCGCTTCCTCAGCCTGTCCGATGTGACGAAGACGCCCTTCGTCATCGGCATCGCCGGCTCGGTCGCGGTGGGCAAATCAACCACGGCCCGTATCCTCAAGGAGCTTCTGGGGCGCTGGCCTTCCAGCCCGAAGGTCGATCTCGTCACCACCGACGGCTTCCTCCATCCGAACGCCGTGCTGCAGCGGGAAAAGCTGATGCAGCGCAAGGGCTTTCCGGAAAGCTACGACACAGCGGCGATCCTGCGCTTCCTCTCGGCAATCAAGGCGGGGCAGCCGGATGTGAAGGCGCCCAGCTATTCGCACCTCGTCTACGACGTGCTGCCGGACGAATACAAGATCGTCGACCGGCCCGACATCCTGATCTTCGAGGGCATCAACGTGCTGCAATCGCGCGATCTGCCTGCCGGCGGCAAGATCGTACCGATGGTCTCCGACTTCTTCGACTTCTCGATCTATATTGATGCCGCGGAAGATCAGATCCACAATTGGTATGTGACGCGCTTCATGCGGCTGCGCGAGACGGCCTTCCGCGATCCGAATTCCTATTTCCATCGCTACGCCTCGATCAGCGACGCGGAAGCGCTTAATATCGCCGAGGATCTCTGGGCGAATATCAACCTGAAGAACCTGCGCCAGAACATTCTGCCGACGCGTCCGCGCGCCGATCTCATCCTGAAAAAGGGCAAGGATCATCTGATCGAACAGGTCGCGCTGCGAAAACTATAGCAGACGATTCTATTCCGAATATCAGCTTCAGGGATTGACGCGGCGCAGCGTCAGATTGATGCGGCCGCCATTTTTCAGGAGCGTCGACGTCGCCGGGTGAATGCGGTCGACGCCATGGAAACACAGTCTCCCCTCGCCGCCGAGCACGACCAGATCACCGCTCGAAAGCTTGAAAGATAGGGTACGGTCATTGCGGTTGAGACCGCCGACGCGAAAGAGGCAGCTGTTGCCGAGCGAAAGCGAGACAACCGGGGCCTTGAGATCCTGTTCGTCCTTATCCTGATGCAGGCCCATGCGCGCGTCGTCGGAATAGAAATTGACGAGGCAGGCTTCGGGCGGTTTGTCGTAACCGGCAACGTCATTCCAGATATCGAGCAGTTGCTGCGGCATATCAGGCCAGGGCCTGCCGGTCGCCGGATGCATCGGCTGGTAACGATAGCCGCGCTCCTTGTCCGTCACCCAGCCGAGCGGCCCGCAATTGGTCATGCGCACCGACATCGGTTTGCCGGTGCCGGGCATGGCGGGCACGTAAAGCGGCGCTTCGGCGACGACAGCGCGGATTACCTCGACCAATGCCTCCTGACGCGCGCGGTCGAGATAGCCGGGGAGATGGCGGATGCCGGTCAGGAGTACCGGCATGTCATTCACTACCGCCGGGGCGGCCGCGCATTTTCTTGACTTCCGAGCGGCCGGATTTTTCCTTCAGGCGGCGTTCGACCGAACCCTTGGTCGGTTTGGTCTTCTTGCGCGGCGGCGGCGGCGGCTTGGCGGCCTCCAATATCAGTTCCTTCAACCGGTCGCGCGCGTCCTCGCGGTTGCGGTCCTGGCTGCGAAAGCGGCTCGCCTCGATCATCAGCACGCCGTCCTTCGACAGACGCCGGCCGGAAAGCTTGATCGCGTTGGTTTTCACGCGATCATTGAGGGACGGCGAATTCGGAATGTTGAAGAACAGCTGGACCGCCGTCGAGACCTTGTTGACATTCTGCCCGCCGGGACCACCCGCCAGAACGAATTGTTCCGTCAGCTCCCATCCCGCGATGGTGATCCTGTCATCGATATAGAGCGCGTCGCTGGCCATGCGGCGTTCTATCTCACATCGACGATGAATTGAAAATATCGGCCGGCATCAAGGAAAACCCGGCAATCCTGCGATGCCGGGTTTCACGTGAGTCAGGGAGTCTGTTTAGCGCAATTCCGGACGCAAAACCGCTGCACACTTTTGCTGGAATTGCTTGCGCGCCTTATTCGGCGGCGACCTTCACGCCGGGGGCTGCATCGCGGACGCCGCCGTCGACGTGGTTTTCGAACTTGGCGAAGTTGGTAATGAACATCGAGACCAGCTTTTCGGCCTGCGCGTCATAGGCTGCCTTGTCGGCCCAGGTCGAGCGTGGATCGAGAATGCTGCCATCGACGCCGTTGACCGAGACCGGAACGGCGAAGCCAAAATTCGGATCCGCACGGAATTCGACATTGCCGAGTTCACCGGCCAGAGCGGCAGCGAGAAGCGCACGTGTCGCCTTGATCGGCATGCGCTTGCCGGTGCCATAGGCGCCGCCAGTCCAGCCGGTATTGACGAGCCAGCATTGCACACCATGACGGCTGATCAGCTCCTTGAGCAGATTGCCGTATTCGGCCGGATGCCGCGGCATGAACGGGGCGCCGAAACAGGTCGAGAAGGTCGCTTCCGGCTCGACGACACCCTTTTCGGTGCCGGCCACCTTGGCGGTGTAGCCGGAGAGGAAGTGATACATCGCCTGGTCGGGCGTCAATCGGGCGATCGGCGGCATCACGCCGAAGGCATCGGCGGTCAGCATGATGATCGTCTTCGGGTGCCCGGCGCGGCCCGTTTCCGAGGCGTTCGGGATGAAATCCATCGGATAGGCGCAACGGGTATTCTCGGTCAGCGACCCGTCGTCGAAATTCGGCTCGCGGCTTTCGTTGAGCACGACGTTTTCCAGTACAGTGCCGAAACGCTGCGTCGTCGCATAGATTTCCGGCTCGGCCTCGGCCGAGAGGCGGATGGTCTTGGCGTAGCAGCCGCCTTCGAAGTTGAAGATACCATTCTCGCTCCAGCCGTGTTCGTCGTCGCCGATCAGCGTCCGGGCCGGATCGGCCGAAAGCGTCGTCTTGCCCGTGCCGGAAAGGCCGAAGAAGACCGCCGCGTCACCGTCCGGGCCGACATTGGCCGAGCAGTGCATCGGCATCACGCCCTTGGCCGGCAGCAGGTAGTTGAGCACGGTGAAGACCGATTTCTTCATTTCGCCGGCATAGGACGTGCCGCCGATGAGGACGAGACCGTTGGTGAGATCGCAGGCGATCACCGTTTCCGAACGGCAGCCGTGGCGGGCCGGATCGGCCTTGAAGCTCGGCAGATCGATGATCGTCAGCTTCGGCACGAAGGTGGGGAGCGCTGCAGCGTCGGGGCGGATCAGCAGATTGCGGATGAACAGCGAATGCCAGGCGAATTCGGTGACGACGCGGGTCGGCAGGGCGTGGCCTTCCTCGGCACCGCCGACGAGGTCCTGGACGAAGAGTTCCTTGCCCGCGGCATGCGCCAGCATATCGTCGCGCAACAGGGCGAAATGTTCCGGCGAGAGCGGCTTGTTGTTGTCCCACCAGATCTCGCCATCGGTATTGGCATCGCGAACAACGAACTTGTCGCGCGGCGAACGGCCGGTGTGCTGGCCGGTGATAGCCCGCAGTGCACCTTGAGCGGTCAGTTCGGCTTCGCCCCGGCGGATCGCTTCTTCATAGAGCGCGGCGGCGGAAAAGTTGTAGCGAGCGCTGGCTGCGCCGCCCAATCCAACCGTTGCCAGCTCTGTTGCCGGGTTATGAACTCCGAACATTTCCATGGCTAGTTCCCTTCGCTCAGGCTCGTTGCCGTTAAAACTAAGCGCGAAAATACGGGCAGAAATTTTAAAACACAAGATGTAGAAATTGAGAAAGTGCAGTAATATCAAATATTTAATCGATTTAAATTTATGGCCTACATTTTAAATCGTTTTAAGGAGCCGCGTTTAAACATTTTGCCGCACCACTTAAGATTGCCGGCGAATTTTACGACAATCTTCCCCTTTATCTTTGCCACAATTTGTTCCACCTTTATCCTCCATAAGCGCATCCGGTCACTGAGACCGCCTGGGGAGAGCAAAATCCGGGAGATTGCGCACTGATGACGGAGACCAACACCATGCCGACAATCGCGCTCGTTGATGACGACCGCAACATCCTTACCTCTGTGTCGATCGCACTGGAGGCCGAAGGATACAAGGTCGAGACCTATACGGACGGTGCCTCGGCGCTCGACGGCCTTTTGGCGCGACCGCCACAGCTGGCGATCTTCGACATCAAGATGCCGCGCATGGACGGCATGGAGCTGCTGCGCCGCCTGCGGCAGAAGTCGGATATTCCCGTCATCTTCCTCACTTCCAAGGATGAGGAGATCGACGAGCTGTTCGGCCTGAAGATGGGCGCCGACGATTTCATCACCAAGCCATTTTCGCAGCGCCTGCTGGTCGAGCGCGTGCGCGCCGTCCTGCGCCGCGCCTCCAGCCGTGAAGCCGCTGCCGCCGGCACCAGCCCCGCCGGCGCGCCGAAGGCCGGCGCGGTGCAGCAGGCCCGCTCACTGGAGCGCGGCCAGCTGGTCATGGACCAGGAACGCCATACCTGCACCTGGAAGGGTGAGGCCGTGACGCTGACGGTGACCGAATTCCTGATTCTGCATTCGCTGGCGCAGCGCCCCGGCGTCGTCAAAAGCCGCGACGCGCTGATGGACGCGGCCTATGACGAACAGGTCTATGTCGACGACCGGACCATCGACAGCCACATCAAGCGGCTGCGCAAGAAATTCAAGATGGTCGACACCGACTTTGATATGATTGAAACACTCTACGGAGTGGGATACCGCTTCCGCGAAGCAGCCTGAGCCTAAACGGCGCGGCGCGACTGCATAATTCCTTGGAGCCGATCCAAGAATAAAATATGCAGCGGTTCAAACTGTTGCAGCGCCTTTTGCGCGTCTGAAAAGACGCGCGGCGCTGTTGGAATTGTTGAGGGCAGCGGGCCGGCTCCATCCGGCCCCGCCCTTCGAAAGGGCCTGTCATTGGCACAGTTGGTGCAGGAAAGGGATCTGGACGATGCGGAGGGCGTGAGCACCCGTCGCGTCCGAGGCCGCCGTTGGTCGCACCCCTTCACGCTGATCCGCCGCATCTTCGGCAATGCCGTGTTTTCGAGCCTGACGCGGCGTATCCTGTTCTTCAATCTGGCCGCGCTGCTGGTGCTCGTCGGCGGCATTCTCTACCTCAACCAGTTTCGCGAGGGATTGATCGACGCCCGCGTCGAGAGCCTGTTGACGCAGGGCGAGATCATCGCCGGCGCCGTTTCGGCTTCCGCGTCGGTCGATACCAACTCGATCACCATCGATCCGCAGAAGCTGCTCGAGCTGCAGGCCGGTCAGAGCATCACCCCGGTGCCGAACGACGAGGACCTGGAATTCCCAATCGACCCCGAGAAGGTTGCCCCGGTGCTGCGCCGGCTGATCTCTCCGACGCGCACGCGCGCCCGCATCTTCGATGCCGACGCCAATCTGCTGCTCGATTCGCGCCATCTCTATTCGCGCGGGCAGGTCCTGCGCTTCGATCTGCCGCCGGTCGAAGAGGAGAAACAGACCTGGAGCGAGTGGTTCGCGACCCTGTTCAACAAGGCGTTGCAGCCCGGCAATCTGCCGGTCTACAAAGAGGCGCCGGGTGGCGACGGCTCGATCTATCCCGAGGTGATGAACGCGCTGACCGGCGTGCGCGGGGCGGTCGTGCGCACGACCGAAAAAGGCGAGCTCATCGTTTCCGTCGCCGTGCCGATCCAGCGCTTCCGCGCCGTGCTCGGCGTGCTGCTGCTGTCGACACAGGCGGGCGACATCGACAATATCGTTCATGCCGAGCGGCTTGCCATCATGCGCGTCTTCGGCGTCGCGACGCTCGTCAACGTGCTGCTTTCGCTGGTGTTGTCCTCGACGATCGCCAATCCGCTGCGCCGCCTTTCGGCCGCCGCCATCCGTGTGCGCCGCGGCGCCAAGGCGCGTGAGGAGATCCCCGACTTCTCCGCCCGCCAGGATGAAATCGGCAATCTTTCCATCGCCTTGCGCGAAATGACGACGGCGCTCTACGACCGCATCGATGCGATCGAGAGTTTCGCGGCCGATGTCAGCCACGAGCTCAAGAATCCGCTGACATCGCTGCGCAGCGCTGTCGAAACGCTGCCGCTCGCCCGCTCCGACGATTCCAAGAAGCGGCTGATGGATGTCATCCAGCACGACGTCCGCCGTCTCGACCGGCTGATCAGCGATATCTCCGACGCCTCCCGCCTCGATGCCGAACTCGCCCGCGTCGATGCCGGCTCCGTCGACATGGAGGTGCTGCTGCGCGACCTGATCGAGGTTTCGCGCCAGGTCCGGAGCAGCAAGAAGCAGGTGGAGATCGAATATGCGATCGAACGCAAGCCGAACGTCAAGACCCGCTTCGTGGTCAACGGCCACGATCTGCGCATCGGCCAGATCATCGCCAACCTGATCGAGAACGCCCGCTCTTTCGTTCCGGAAAGGGGCGGCAAGATTATCGTGCGGCTGGTGCGGACACGTTCGCGCTGCGTCACGACGATCGAAGACAATGGTCCCGGCATCCAGGCGGAAAATATCGACCGTATCTTCGAGCGTTTCTATACGGACCGTCCGGAATCGGAAGGCTTCGGCCAGAATTCGGGCCTCGGCCTTTCGATCAGCCGCCAGATCGCCGAAGCCCATGGCGGTTCGCTGAGAGCCGAAAACATTACCGATTCCGAAGGCGGACATGTGCTCGGCGCGCGCTTCATCCTCTCTTTGCCCGTCGACGCCGCCGCATGACCGACGCTCTGAACATTCATGCGACGGCGATCGTCGTCGGCAGAACGGGGCTCTTGTTCAGCGGCCCTTCCGGCTGGGGCAAATCGATGCTGGCCTTCACCTGCATGACC
This sequence comes from Rhizobium sp. BK112, assembly GCF_014193215.1. Classification (NCBI taxonomy): domain Bacteria; kingdom Pseudomonadati; phylum Pseudomonadota; class Alphaproteobacteria; order Hyphomicrobiales; family Rhizobiaceae; genus Rhizobium; species Rhizobium sp. BK112. The sequence goes on along the minus strand of NZ_JACHYZ010000013.1, from coordinate 123,422 downwards.
GAGGCGCGCCGGCTCGGGCTTTTCACGGCACTGGTCGCCGACGACCAGGTGCTTTTGTCGGGAGAGGCCGGCACGGTCATCGCCACATGTCCACCGTCGATCGCCGGGCTGATCGAGCTTCGCGGCACCGGCATCGTTCAGCAGGATCATATTCCGAGCGCAGCCATGCATTATGCCGTGCTTCCGGCCACCGCTTCCGGTGAATACCGCCTGCCCCCCGAAGGCGAAACCGTCAGCCTTGCGGCCGGATTTTCGCTTCCCGCATTGCGGTTGCTCACAGGTGTTTCCGCACCGCTTGCGATCCTGATGGCGAAAGCACCCGATATCGGGCATTGAAGCCTTCCGGATTGGTCAATCTGCCTTATATATTCGCATTTTTATCTTGCACTTCGGCTTTTCATAGCCAAGATGTGCCCCCACCGGTGGACGTAATTGCTGCATTGCGATATTGGGGCCACCGATTGCGTATATGGGAGCAGTAATATCATGATCGGACTTGTGCTTGTCACTCATGGCAAGCTGGCTGAAGAGTTTCGTCATGCTGTCGAGCACGTCGTCGGTCCTCAGAAATTCATCGAGACGGTCTGCATTGGCCCCGAAGACGACATGGACCAGAGACGGCAGGACATTCTGGAAGCCGTTTCCGGTGCCGATGACGGCCATGGCGTCGTCATCCTGACTGACATGTTCGGCGGCACGCCGTCCAATCTCGCCATATCAGTGATGAGCAGCGGCCATACCGAAGTCATTGCCGGCGTCAACCTGCCGATGCTGATCAAGCTTGCCGGCGTACGCGGCGAGAACAACATGGAGAAGGCCCTGGTGGAGGCTTCCGAAGCCGGGCGGAAATATATCAATGTCGCGAGCCGTGTGCTCAGCGGAAAATAACGGGCCTTCATGACATCGCTCTCCCGGGAACTCCTGATCATCAACAAGCGCGGTCTTCACGCGCGCGCCTCCGCCAAATTCGTGCAGATGGTCGAAACCTTCGATGCAGCCATCACCGTTTCCAAAGATGGAATGACGGTTGGCGGCACTTCCATCATGGGCCTGATGATGCTTGCGGCCAGCCCCGGCTCTAGCGTCGTCGTCTCGGCGAGCGGCAGTCAGGCCGAGGAAGCCCTGGAGGCGCTGGATCAGCTGATCCAGAACAGGTTCGGCGAAGAAATGTGAGCTCCGGCCGAGCTCATATAAACATATAAAGACTTCTTTATATCCTTATTGCCATCTCAGACGAAGCCTGCTAAACGGCGACATGCCGTGCGCTAACGCGCGTTCGCATCGAACTTGGTTCATGCAATGCACTTTAGCTCTTCGTCGTTATGCCTGTCGTTGTCCCGGAACCGCTGCACTTCCAGGCGACATGCATGAGCACGCGGCCCATCCGTCGCGCGGTCATCTTCGCGCCTGCGCCAATTTTGAGACGTTTTTCAGCTGGAGACCTCTATGAGCACTGAAAAAGATTATGTCGTCGCCGATATCGGGCTTGCGGACTTCGGCCGCAAGGAAATTACGATCGCCGAAACCGAAATGCCGGGGCTGATGTCCTGCCGCACCGAATTCGGCCAGGCAAAGCCGCTGAAGGGCGCGCGCATCACCGGCTCGCTGCATATGACCATCCAGACGGCCGTGCTCATTGAAACGCTGGTCGCGCTCGGCGCCGAAGTCCGCTGGGCCTCGTGCAACATCTTCTCGACGCAGGATCATGCCGCTGCCGCGATCGCCGCTGCCGGTGTTCCGGTCTTCGCCATCAAGGGCGAGTCGCTCGAAGACTACTGGGTGTATACCGACAAGATCTTCCAGTGGGCCGATGGCGGCCTTTCCAACATGATCCTCGATGACGGCGGCGACGCCACCATGTATATCCTGCTCGGCGCCCGCGCCGAAGCCGGCGAGGACGTGCTGTCCCATCCGCATTCCGAAGAAGAGGAAATCCTCTTCGCGCAGATCAAGAAGCGCCTTGCCGCTTCGCCGGGCTGGTTCACCAAGCAGCGTGATGCCATCAAGGGCGTTACCGAAGAAACCACGACGGGCGTCAATCGCCTTTACCAGCTCAGCCAGAAGGGCCTGCTGCCCTTCCCGGCCATCAACGTCAACGACTCCGTCACCAAGTCGAAGTTCGACAACAAGTATGGCTGCAAGGAATCGCTGGTCGATGGTATCCGCCGCGGCACCGACGTGATGATGGCCGGCAAGGTTGCCGTCGTCTGCGGTTACGGCGACGTCGGCAAGGGTTCTGCCGCATCGCTTTCCGGTGCCGGCGCCCGCGTCAAGGTGACCGAAGCCGATCCGATCTGCGCCCTGCAGGCCGCCATGGATGGTTATGAAGTCGTCCTGCTCGAGGACGTCGTTTCCTCGGCCGATATCTTCATCACCACCACGGGCAACAAGGATGTCATCCGCATCGACCATATGCGTCAGATGAAGGATATGGCGATCGTCGGCAACATCGGTCACTTCGACAACGAAATCGAAGTCGCTGCGCTGCGCAATCTCAAGTGGACCAACGTCAAGCCGCAGGTCGACCTGATCGAATTCCCCAAGGGCAACCGGATCATCCTTCTTTCCGAAGGCCGCCTGCTCAATCTCGGCAACGCCACCGGCCATCCGTCCTTCGTGATGTCGGCTTCCTTCACCAACCAGACGCTGGCGCAGATCGAGCTCTTCACCAAGCCCGACCAGTATTCCAACAAGGTCTATATCCTGCCTAAGCATCTCGATGAAAAGGTCGCGCGCCTGCATCTCGACAAGCTCGGCGTGAAGCTGACCGAGCTTTCCGAGGAACAGGCTGCCTATATCGGCGTCTCGCCGAAGGGCCCGTTCAAGTCCGACCACTACAGATATTGATCCGACCGTTAATATCCACAAGATGTAGAAGCCGCGGCATTGACAAATGTCGCGGCTTATTTTTTGGACGCTCCCTTCCCGCCGATTCCCTTCCGAAGTATTGTTTTAAGACTTGATTCGTGGCGCCGGACCCCGTCCGACCGCTGCGAAAATGGGATGTCTTGTCGTAATGCGGCACATTGAAGGACGGAGACATACCGCGGATGTCGGAAATGAAAAGCAGCCTGCCCGGTCAGGCGGATGATGGCGCTTGCGCCGGTCGCCGCCCGCTCATGGCAGGCCAAGGATATAAATCTGCAACGGCACACGAGGCCGCAAAGCAAGAGCATGGACCATTGGCGCGCTTCCTGAAAACCTGCGCGGCCGGTACCGCGCTTGCCGCGTTGGCGCGGCCGGTTCTGGCACAGACGGAGCAGCAGGCGGCGGCCTCGGCCCACCTCTTCACATCCTCGCAAGTCGTCGGCGTTTCCGTCGTCATCGGCGTCATATCGGCGGCACTGCTTTCGACGCTGTGGCTCGTGCGCCAGCGCGGCAATCTGGAAAACGAGAGCCGGGAAATCCGCTCGGCACTCTCTGACGCCCAGCAGCGCATTTCCCAATACCAGGCTCTGATCGCCGACAAGAATCGGCGGATCGTCATCTGGGACGGCAATGCCCGCCCTGAACTGCTCGGCCAGCTTCCGCCCGAGACCGGCGCGCCGCAGGACGGCGAATTCCTGGCCTTCGGCCTGTGGCTGAAGTCACGTTCGGCCTCCGAACTGGAAAAGGCGATCGATCGGCTGCGCGACGAGGCACAGAGCTTCGACATGGTGGTCGAAACCATCCGCGACGAAATCCTCGAGGCGCAGGGCCGGGTTTCCGGCGGGCGTGCCTTCGTCCGTTTCGTGGCGCTTAACAATTTGCGCGCCGAACTCGCAGAGCTCAGGATCGAGCGCGACCGGCTGATGACCTCGATCTCGGCCTTCCAGACCATGCTCGACGCGATCGACATGCCGGCTTGGCAGCGCGACCCGGTGGGGCGCCTCACCTGGGTCAACCAGGCTTATGGCGAGGCGGTCGAAGCGCGCTCGCCGCAGCAGGCGATCAATGAAGGCCGCGAGATGCTGACGACCGTGGCGCGCGAACGCATTCGCGCGACGACGACGCCGGAATCGCCCTTCCACGACACGATCTCGACGGTCGTGCGCGGCAACCGCACATTCTTCGACGTCGTCGACGTCAGGGTTCCCGGCGGCTCGGCCGGCATCGCGATCGATGTGTCCGACATAGAGGCCGTGCGCGCCGAATTGGAGCGGACGCTGAAAAGCCATGCCGAGACGCTCGATCATCTTGCCACTCCCGTTGCCATTTTCGACGGCGACCGCCGCCTGCAATTCTACAACCAGGCCTTCGTGGCGCTCTGGCAGCTCGATATCGCCTTCCTCGAAGGCCGGCCTGACAACAGCGAGTTGCTCGAGCGGCTGCGGGCAGCGAAGAAACTGCCGGACCAGCTCAACTGGAAAAGCTGGAAGGAAACCGCGCTTTCCGTCTATCGCGCGCTCGACACGCAATCCGATCTCTGGCACCTGCCGAACGGGCAGACGCTGCGCGTCTTCGCGACCGCCCATCCGCAGGGCGGCGCCACCTGGGTGTTCGAAAACCTGACCGAACAGGTCGATCTCGAAACGCGCTACAACACGCTGGTCAAGGTGCAGGGCGAAACGATCGACCATCTTTCCGAAGGTGTGGCGGTGTTTGGCCCTGACGGACGCATCCGCCTTTCGAACCCTGCCTTCCGCGCGCTCTGGGGGATCACGGAAACCGAAGCCAAGCCCGGCACCCATATCCGTGCGCTCGGCGAGGCCTGCGCGCCGTCTTATGACCGGCCGGATGGCTGGAAGGCCTTCGCCGAACTGATCACCAGCTTCGACGACGAACGCCGCTCGGGCCAGGGGACGCTGGAGCTCTTCTCCGGCCTCGTGCTCGACTACGCCGTCATCCCGCTGCCGAACGCCCAGACCATGCTGACCTTCGTCAACATGACCGACAGCGTGCGAGCCGAGCGCGCGCTGACCGAGAAGAACGAAGCATTGCGCAAGGCCGACGAGTTGAAGAACGACTTCGTCCAGCACGTGTCCTACGAGCTGCGTTCGCCGTTGACCAACATCATCGGCTTCACCGATCTCCTGCGCACGCCGGGCGTCGGCCCGCTGACCGAACGGCAGGCCGAATATATCGACCACATCTCGACCTCGTCCTCCGTTCTCTTGACGCTGGTCAACGATATTCTTGACCTTGCGACCGTCGATGCCGGCATCATGCGCCTCAACTATGCGGATATTGATCTCAACGATCTGCTCGACGACGTGTCGATGCAGATCGCCGATCGTCTCCAGGAAAGCGGCGTCGCACTCGAAATCACCGCACCCGCCTATCTCGGCTCGATCGTTGCCGATCCGCAGCGGCTGAAACAGATCCTGCTGAAGCTGCTTTCCAATGCGGCGAATTTCTCGCCCGAAGGCAGCTCGATCTCGCTGGAATGCCATCGCGACGGCACGGATTTCGTCTTCTCCGTCAGCGATCGCGGCCCGGGCATCTCGCCTGACATGATCGCCACCGTCTTCGACCGTTTCGCGACGGGAGCGAAAAGCGGCAAACGCGGCGGCGCCGGCCTCGGCCTTTCGATCGTCGACAGCTTCGTCAGCCTGCATCATGGCGACGTGACGATCGACAGCGAACCCGGCAATGGTACGACCGTCGTCTGCCGTATTCCCTCGGTCGATGTACCGCATTCCGCCGCCGCCGAATGACGACCGGCGATGCAATCTCGCTTTTTCTGGAAGACGAGGCGGCCACCCTCCGCCTCGGCGAAGATTTGGCGCTGGCCCTGAAAGCCGGTGACTGCCTTGCTCTTTCCGGCGATCTCGGCGCGGGGAAATCCTCGCTCGCCCGCGCGATCCTGCGCGCCATCGCCGATGACGAGGAGCTCGAAGTCCCGAGCCCGACCTTCACGCTGGTGCAATCCTACGACCTGCGCATCCCCGTTTCTCACTTCGATCTCTACCGGCTTGGCGATCCGGCCGAACTGATGGAACTGGGCTTCGACGAGGCTCTGCAAAACGGCATCTGTCTCGTCGAATGGCCTGAGATGGCCGAGAGCGAACTGCCTGCGGAGCGCATCGCGCTGACGCTGGAACATGAAGGTAATGGCCGCCGGGCGACAATCAGAGCTACCGGTGCACAAAATTCACGCATCCGTCGTGTCCTGTCGATTCGCGATTTCCTTGACGATGCTGGTTATCCCGAAGCGAGGCGTCGCTTCCTGACCGGCGATGCCTCGCTACGTGCCTATGAGGCGATCTATCCGAAGGCCGAAAACCAGCGCGTCATCCTGATGGACTGGCCGCCGCTTGCCGAAGGACCGCCGGTTCTCGACGGCAAACCCTATCCCAAAGTCGCGCATCTCGCCGAAAACGCCTATCCCTTCGTGGCGATCGCCGATGTGCTGCGCAAGGACGGCTTTGCGGCGCCCGAGATCTACAAGGTGGATTATAACAAGGGTATCCTGCTGATCGAAGATCTCGGCAGCGACGGCGTTCTGGATGCCCGGGGCCAGCCTATTGTCGAACGCTATCGCGAAAGCGTTGCCTGCCTTGCCAAACTGCACGCCCTGAAATTTCCGCAGGACATCCCTGTTGGAAAGGCGCATGTCCATCATATCCCTGATTTCGACCGCACGGCGATGAAGATGGAGGTGCGGCTGGTGCTCGACTGGCACCTGCCCTGGAAGCGTCAGGGAGCACCGGCAACGGAAGAAGAGCGGGCGGATTATCTGGCGATCTGGGATAGGCTCATCGATGAGCTTGCATCGGCCGAGAACAATCTGCTACTGCGCGACTTCCACTCGCCGAATATCATCTGGCGACCGCAGGCGAAGGGCATCCAACGGATCGGCCTCATCGATTTCCAGGACGCCATGATCGGCCCCACGGCCTATGATCTCGCCTCGATCGTCCAGGATGCGCGTGTGACGATCGAGCCGGATCTCTTCCGGCAATTGATGGCTGATTATCTGACGCTTCGCCACGCACAGGGCGGTTTCGACGAAACCGGATTCATGAAGGCCTGGGCGATCATGTCGGCGCAACGCAATTGCAAGCTTGCCGGCCTCTGGGTGCGGCTGTTGCAGCGCGACGGCAAGCCGGGTTATCTGAAACACATGCCGCGCACGCTCGCCTATCTGAATGTCGCGCTCGAGCATGAAACGCTTGCCCCCTTGCGCGATTGGTGCGCAAGGGCTGGAATAGGCCAGAGCGAATCATAAGTTCCGGATCAGGATGACCATCAGACAAGCCATGGTACTGGCCGCGGGTCTCGGAACCCGCATGCGCCCGATCACCGACACGATCCCGAAGCCGCTGGTGAAGATCGACGGCAAGCCGATGATCGACTACGCGCTGGATTCGCTGGTGGCGGCCGGCGTCGAACGCGCCGTCGTCAATGTTCACCACCACGCCGAACAGATGCTCGATCATCTCGGGAATTATCGCGGCCTCGACATCGTCATTTCCGACGAGCGTGACGCGCTGATGAATTCCGGCGGCGGGCTGGCGAAGGGGCTCAACCTGCTTACCCGCGACAATATTTTCGTCATGAATGCCGATCTCTTCTGGATCGGCGAACAGCCGGGGCGGCCGACGAACCTGCAACGCTTAGCCGGATTCTTCGATGCCGACCGCATGGATATGGCGCTGCTTTGCGTTGGGATTGAAGATACGACGGGTCACAACGGCAAGAACGACTTCAGTCTGGCGGCCGATGGCCGGCTGGCGCGTTATCGCGACGATCCATCCAATCCCGTCGTCTATGCCGGCGCCATCGCCATGAACCCATCGCTGTTCGACGATGCGCCGAAGGATGCCTTCAACCTCAATATCTATTTCGACAAGGCGATCGCGCGCGGACGACTTTTCGGCATGGTGCTCGAAGGCCATTGGCTGACTGTGGGAACGCCGGAGGCGATCGGCGAGGCGGAGCAAACGATCCGACGATTGCGGGCGTTCGCTTAAGCCATGGCGGAGCGGCACCAGCCACGCATCCTGACGATCCCGGCGGGTCTCTCCTTCCTGAAAACGCTGGCGACGACGCTTTGCGACGGCCGGCTGACGCCACTCTTCCGGCACGAGGCCGATGATCCGCTATCGCTGGCCAAGGTAACGATCTACCTGCCGACACGGCGCGCCGTGCGTGTTCTGCGCTCTGAATTCGTCGATCTGCTCGGCGGCCGCTCGGCGATTCTGCCGGTCATCCGTCCGCTCGGCGAAACCGATGACGACAGCGGTTATTTCGACGAGGCACTGCCGGGTACGATCGATCTCACCCAACCACTGTCGAATACCGCCCGTCTTCTGGAACTGGCGCGCCTGATCCTCGCCTGGCGAAACAAGCTGCCTGAGATCGTCCGCCACATTCATTCGGACTCGCCGCTCGTCGCACCCGCAAGCCCGGCGGATGCGATCTGGCTCGCCCGCAACCTGGCGGAACTGATCGATTCGATCGAAACCGAGGATCTCGACTGGTCGGAGTTGTCGAAACTCGACACCGGCGACTATGCCGCCTGGTGGCAGCTGACGGCAGAATTCCTGCAGATCGCCAGTGCTTTCTGGCCGGAGCGGCTTTCGGAACTCGGCAAATCCTCGCCGGCGCGGCACAGAAACGCCATTCTCCGGGCCGAAGCAAGCCGGCTTTCGGCGACGAAACCCGCTGGGCCGATCATCATCGCCGGTTCGACGGGTTCCGTTCCCGCCACCGCCGATCTCATCGCCGCCGTCGCCAATCTGCCCGAAGGCGTCATCGTGCTCCCGGGCCTCGATCTCGTCATGCCCGAGAACCACTGGCAGATGGTCGCGCCGGAACCGGCGCCCGGCCAACATGCCAATCCGGCAAGTCGCAGCCATCCGCAGTATGGCCTGTCGTCGCTGCTCAAGCGGCTGAAGCTGGCGCGTGCCGACGTAACGCCCCTCGACGGACCGGAGGGCGATCTTGACCGGCGCGCCGAAATCCTGTCTCGGGCCCTCGCCCCATCGGAGGCGACCAGTGATTGGGGGGCGTGGAAGAGCGGCCTGCCCGAGGGCGCCCTGTCTTCAGCCTTCGCCGATGTTTCGCTGATCGAAGCCGCCAACGAACGCGAAGAAGCAACCGCGATTGCCATCGCGCTCCGGCTTGCACTGGAGAGGCCGGGACAGGACGGCGAGAGCCGGGCAGCACTCATCACGCCGGACCGCAATCTCGCGCGGCGGGTCATGGCCGAGCTTTCCCGCTTCGGCATCCTCGCCGACGATTCGGCGGGTACACCGCTTGCGGCCATGCCGCAGGGCACCTTGCTGCAATTGCTGCTCGAGGCAGCGCTGCGACCGGGCGATCCGGTGGCGATCGTCTCTTTGCTCAAACATCCGCTTGCCCGCTTCGGCCTGGAACGTGACGCATTGATTTCCGCTACTGAGGCGCTCGAGCTGCTGGCGCTGCGCGGCGGCGTGGCCGAGGTGGATATCAGCACGCTCGAGCCGTTGCTCACCCACCAACTTGCCGAACAGGCGCTGGACAGGCACGCGCCGCAATGGCGCAAAGCGCTTTCGCCTGATGCAGCCGACGCCGCAAACGACCTTGCCCGGCGGGTCACGCAGGCGACCGAGCCACTGGCGTCGGCACTGATGCGACACCGGCCGGAAGATCGCGGGAGAACTCTGAGCTTCACATTGTCCGAATGGGCGGAGCGCACCGGCCGTTCGCTCGAAGCGGTCGCGGTCGATCCGCAAGGCAATCTCGCCGATCTCTGGTCTGGTGAAGCGGGAGATGCACTCGCCACCCTGCTCAGCGAGGTGATCGACACGGACGGCCAGATGGAGGCCGACGGACCGCAATGGATCGACATCATGGCCGCCCTTGCCGCCGGTCATGCCGTGAAGCCGCGGGCGCTCAGCCATCCCCGCCTCTTCATCTTCGGCACGTTGGAAGCCCGCCTGCAGAGCGTCGATACGCTGATCCTCGGCGGCCTGAACGAGGGCACCTGGCCGGGGCAGACCGCCAATAACCCCTTCATTCCACGGATGATGAAGACGGAGATCGGCCTCGAACCGCCGGAACGACGCATCGGCCAGCTGGCGCATGATTTCGAGATGGCAAACGGCACGCGCCATCTGATCTATTCGCGCGCGCTGCGCCAGGGCTCGACGCCGACCGTCGCCTCGCGCTGGCTGCAGCGGCTGCTGGCGCTCGGCGGAGAGGCGTTCGAAGCGGAATTGAAAGGGCGGGGCAACCGGTTCCTGCAATGGGCCGGCCTCATCGATCGGGGAGATAGCCAGACGCCGGCGCAGCGACCCTCGCCGAAACCGCCGCTGGCATTGCAGCCGAAATCCTATTCCTTCAGCGAAGTCGGCCGGCTGCGCCGCGACCCCTATGCCATCTATGCCCGCCGCATCCTGCGTCTCGACCCCGTCGACGCGTTCAACCGCGATCCGGGTGCGGCCGAACGCGGAACGCTCTATCACAAGATCGTCGACCGGTTCATCCGCGAGGCTAATATTGCCGGGACACCGGATGCGGCAGCAGCCATGGAGCGCATCCTTTCCGAACTTTTCGACATGGAGCGGCTACCGCCGCATATCGATGCCGTGTGGCGGCCGCGCTTTCGCGAGGTGGCCCGCGCCTTCCTCGAATGGGAGGCCGGACGGCGGCATGGCATCCTGAAAACGTTGACGGAGGTGCGGGGCGGCATGGAGCTGGAGCCGATCAATATCCGGCTCACTGGCGTCGCGGACCGGATCGACATAACCGGACCACACTCGGCCGACATCATCGACTACAAGACCGGCTACAATCCCTCGCCGGCGCAGGCGCGCGTGCTTCTCGATCCGCAGCTTGCGCTTGAAGCGGCGGCCTTGAGCGCCGGCGCCTTCCGCGATGCCGGCAGCCTCGTGCCGCAAGACCTGCTCTATGTGCGTCTGCGACCCGGAAGCCGCTTCCAGGTCGATACGGTCAACAACGAAAACTCTACCCGCAGCGACAAGGCGAAATCCGCGATGGATCTCGCCGCCGAATCGATCGATCAGCTGGTCAAATTCGTGGGTTTGCTGCAATCCAGCGAAAGAGGTTTTACCGCGCGGCTGATCCCGGCCCAGCAATTCGATTTCGGCGGCGACTACGATCATTTGGCCCGCGTCTCCGAGTGGTCGACGGCCGAAACCGAAGAGGGCGGCGGCGATGAGTGATGTGACCGCGCTTCCCACCGACGACGATCCCGGCGCCTGGATCGGCTGGACGACCATCCAGCAGGCGATTGCCTCCGATCCGCTGCGTTCGGCGTGGGTTTCGGCCAATGCCGGCTCCGGCAAGACGCATGTGCTGACACAGCGCGTCATCCGGCTGCTGCTGGCCGGTGCGCGGCCTTCGGCCATCTTATGTCTCACCTATACCAAGGCTGCAGCCTCCGAAATGTCGAACCGGGTCTTCGAGCGGCTGGCGGATTGGGTGGTGCTCGATGATGACGACCTTAGCCGGCGGATCATGCAGATCGAGGGTACGGCTCCTGATGGATTAAAGCTTGCCGAGGCGCGCCGGCTGTTTGCAAAGGCGCTGGAGACGCCCGGCGGGCTGAAGATCCAGACGATCCACGCCTTTTGCGAGGCGCTGCTGCATCAGTTCCCGCTGGAGGCCAACGTTGCCGGGCATTTCTCGGTTCTCGACGATCGCGCGGCGGCGTCCCTGCTTTCCGATGCGCGCCGGGCGCTGCTGACGGCGACGGCGCCGGAGAAAGACAGCGCCCTTGCCGACGCATTCGCCTACGTGCTCAATCTCGGCGACGAATCCGGGCTGGAGAACCTGCTCGGCGATATCGTCGCCAACCGCAACGCCATTCGTCGTTTCACCGCGACGGCCGAACAGCAGGGCGGTATGGAGATGGTCCTGCACCAAAAGCTCGGCCTCGCCGCCGACGACACGGAAAGCCGGATCGCGGCGCAATATTGGCCTTTGCCGGAGCTTTCGGGCCGAACGCTGGAACTCTATCTCTCGCTTGCCGACCAGAAGGGTGGTGCGAAGGCGCAGGAGGTTGCCTACGGCCTCAGGCTCGCCGGGCGGGAGCGCGACGACGCAAGGCGCGCTGAGTTTCTCGAAAAAATCTTTCTGACCGTGAAGGGCGAGCCCAAGGCGGACTCGCAATTCTTCGTAAAGGCCATGCTTGCCGAGGCACCACAGTTGGCGGACGCCATCGCCATTGCCCGCGCGCATGTCGCAGCAAGCCGCGACCGGCTGAAACTGATGCGGATGTACGGCGCCACGCATGCAGCACTCGTGCTCGCCGACCGGCTGAACCACGACTACGAGGAGCTGAAGAAGCAGCGCAGCCAGCTTGATTTCGAGGACCTGATCACCCGCACCGCCGACCTTTTGACGAAAAGCGGCGTCGGCCCCTGGATCCACTATAAGCTCGATCGGGGTATCGATCATATCCTCGTCGACGAGGCGCAGGATACCAGCCCGATCCAGTGGAGCGTCATACAGTCGCTCGCCGAAGATTTCTTCTCCGGCGAAAGCGCCCGGCCGATCGTGCGCACGCTGTTTGCCGTCGGCGACGAAAAGCAGTCGATCTATTCCTTCCAAGGGGCGCGGCCCGAGCGTTTTTCCGAGGAGAGCGACCGGACGCGGCGGCGCGTGTCCGATAGCGGGCAGAGCTTTTCCTCTGTCCGGCTGCCGCTGTCGTTCCGCTCGACCGCCGACGTGCTCGAGGCCGTCGACCATATTTTCAAGACACCCGAGAACGCGCGCGGCCTCAGCGCGCTCGGCGAGCCGGTCGTGCACCGCTCCAGCCGCATCGGACATCCCGGCGCCGTCGACCTCTGGGAGATGGTCGCGCCGGAAGCGGTGGTGAAGGAGGAAGACTGGACGGCGCCCTTCGACGCGACGCCGGAAAGCGCGCCGGCCGCAATCCTCGCGCGGCGGATCGCCCACTCGATCGGCACGCTCGTCGGCCGCGAGACGATCGTCGACAAAGGCAAAGAGCGCCTGATTGAAGCCGGCGACATCCTGGTGCTGGTGCGCAAGCGCGACGCCTTCGTCAATGCATTGACGCGCGCCTTGAAGCGCCGCGGCGACATTCCCGTCGCCGGCGCCGACAGACTGGTGCTGACCAGCCATATCGCCGTGCAGGATCTGCTGGCGCTCGGCCGTTTCCTGCTTCTGCCGGAAGACGATCTTTCGCTCGCCGCGGTGCTCAAGAGCCCACTTTTCGATCTTTCCGAGGACGACATCTTTGCGATTGCCGGCCTGCGCGGCGATAATGAGAGCGCCTGGAGCCATCTCAAAAGCTTCGCCGCCGACGGCACCGAACGCTTCCGCGTTGCCGTCGAAAGGCTGGAATTGTTCCTCCGGCAGTCCAGAAGCCTGTCGGTTCATGATTTCTATGCCCGTGTGCTGGGCAGCCATGGCGGGCGACGACAATTCCTTGCCCGTCTCGGCACCGAGGTCAGCGATATTCTCGACGAATTCCTGACCTTCACGCTCGACCACGAGAGCTCCGGCCTTCCCGGTCTGCAATCCTTCATCTCGACGCTGGAACTCGAAGCACCCGTAATGAAGCGTGAGCAGGACAAGGGGCGCAACGAAGTGCGAATCATGACGGTGCATGCGTCCAAGGGTCTTGAAGCACCGATCGTTTTCCTGGTCGACGGCGGTTCGAAGGCCTTCACCCATACTCATCTGCCCAAGCTTCGCCTGATCGAGACGGACGCCGACGAGCCGCCGATGCCGGTCTGGGTTCCTGTCTCCGATCTTTCCAATTCGCTGACGCAGGACGATGCGGCGCGGATCCAGATGCTGGCGGAAGAAGAATATCGCCGGTTGCTTTATGTCGCCATGACGCGTGCCGCTGACCGGCTGGTCGTCTGCGGCTATCGCGGCGTGCGCGTAAACAACGACACCTGGCATATGATGATCTCGACGGCACTGAGCGACGATCATCCACTTGTGGAAGCGACCACATTCTCCGGTCCCGATGGGGAATGGCCGGGCATCAAATGGCGCGTGCCGCGGGTGGAACGAAGCTTCGAGCGTGTCAACCGCAGCGAGGAGCGTGACAACGAGGAGAGTTTGCCGGACGGCCTGTTACGGCCCTTGCCACCGCAGGCTGCGCTGCCCCGGCCGCTCAGCCCCTCCGGCGCCGGCACGATCATCGATGAAGACGAGGGCGGGTTGCTGGTCGTTTCGCCGCTGTTTACCGAGAAGCCGCGCAGCGATCGTTCACTGGAGAAGGGCAGACTGATCCATCGCATGCTGCAGGCGCTTCCCGACATTCCACCTGCCGAACAGCCCGATGCGGCGAGCCGTTATGCCGAACGGGCGGCTCGGTTCTGGCCGGAAGGCGAACGGCGCAAGCTTGTCGATTCGGTTCTGAAAATATTGGACGAGCAGGGCCTGCAGGACGTCCTCGGTGCGCAGGCCCAGCCCGAGGTCTCGATCATGGGAACGCTGACGCTCGAAGGCCGGCGCTATGCCGTCTCCGGCCGCATCGACCGGCTTGCCGTCCTTACCGATCGCGTCGTCATTCTCGACTACAAGACCAACCGGGTGCCGCCGGCAACGGAAGAGGCCATCCCCTTCGCGCACAAGGCGCAGCTCGCGATCTATCGCGAGATCCTGGCGCCGCTCTATCCTGATAAGCGGATCGACTGCATGCTTGTCTATACCGAGAACGCCTCGCTCTACACGCTGAGCGAAAAGGCGCTCGGTTTGGCGCTTGCAGGAGTCAAGACAAAGTGAAATACCGGACATTGAAAATTCGGCGCCGCACCATCACATGTGGTTCAACATCCAATCCGGTAAAGGAGCAGCCCATGGCTACCGTGAAAGTCGATATCAATAACTTCCAGTCGGAAGTTCTGGAATCCGCAGAACCCGTCGTCGTCGATTTCTGGGCTGAATGGTGCGGCCCGTGCAAGATGATTGCACCGAGCCTCGAAGAAATCGCCGTCGAGCTGGAAGGCAAGGTCAAGGTCGCCAAGCTCAATATCGATGAGAACCCGGAACTCGCCGCACAGTTCGGCGTGCGCTCCATTCCGACCCTTGCGATCTTCAAGGGCGGCGAAGTTGCCGATATCTCTGTCGGCGCCAAGCCGAAGACCGCCCTTTCGAACTGGATTTCGAACGCTGCCTGATTGATATCGCCCTGATGATATCGCATTGACGAAAAGCCCGGTTTCGACCGGGCTTTTTCAATTTGCAGGGTTCACTTCGGCGGCGTGCCGTTGTCGGAAAGCACATCGCCAACGAGATAGAGCGAGCCGCCGACCAGAATACGCGGCGGCAAGGCTTCCGGATCAAGCACGGCTTTGATGGTTTCCAGCGCATCGCCGACCGTCGACATCGGTTCGGCAACCAAGCCCGCATCATAGGCGGCATTCGACAATATCACCGGATCGATCATCGCTTCGCTGCCGCGGATCGGCACGCAGAAAACCTTCTCGACCAAGCCGGCAAAGGCCCTGAAATAACCGACCGGATCCTTGGTGTTGATCATACCGATGATCAGGAAAAGCGGCCGAGGCTGGCGCTCCTCGAAATTGGCCATGGCTTCGGCGATCACTTCACCGGCACCGGGATTATGCCCGCCATCGATCCAGATTTCGGCGCCGGCAGGCGCATGCGAGAGCAGCCGGCCCTCGCTCAAACGCTGGAGCCGGCCCGGCCATTCGACCGAACTCATCGCCTTTTCCATCATCGTCTCGGTGACGGTGAAACCGGCCGCCTTGACGGCACGAATGGCGGCGGCGGCATTGGCATATTGGTGGCGGCCGGGAAGGCGCGGCAGCGGCAGGTCGGCAAGACCGAACTCGTCCTGGTAGACGAGCCGGCCATATTCCTCATGCGCCATGAAATCCTGCCCGAAGACGGCGCTCGGGCAATGCAGCCGTTCGGCCGTCGACATCAGGACGTCGAGCGCTGCGTCATATTCCTGATGACCGATGACAACGGGAAATCCCGGCTTCATGATGCCGGCCTTTTCGACCGCAATCAGCTCCACTCTGTCGCCAAGATAGGGCTGGTGATCCAGCGAGATCGGCATGATCACCGAGACGGCCGGATCGGAAATGACATTCGTCGCGTCGAACCGGCCGCCGAGACCGACTTCGATGATCGCGGCATCGGCCGGATGTTCGGAAAACAGGATGAAGGTGACTGCCGTCAGGATTTCGAAGACGGTGATGTGCTGTCCTGCATTGGCATCGGCCACACGACGCACGGCCTCGGCGAAGACGGCATCATCCACGAGCTGTCCGCGTCCGCCTTTGACGCCGATGCGATAACGCTCGTGCCAATTGACGAGATGCGGCGAGGTGTGGACATGGGCGCTGTAGCCGCCGGCTTCGAGCAGGGCGCGGGAGAAGGCGGTAACCGACCCCTTGCCGTTGGTGCCGGCGACATGGATCACCGGCGGCAGTTTCCTGTGGGGATTGCCGAGCACATCGAGAAGACGGGTGATGCGATCGAGAGACAGATCGAACCCCTTGGGATGCAATCCCATGAGTTTTTCGATCTCCTGTGCTGCCTCACTCACCGCGGTTTGGCCTCTGGGTATCAATTCGGCACCCCGCCTGCTTATCGGTTATCAGGCGCTCGCCGCCAGAGCGATTGCGCCGCTATTCATGTTGTTCGCCGCCGAAACCGGCTTCTTCGTCAGGATCTTCAGGAGACGCGCCAGCGTTTCCGGAATATCGTGACGTTTGACGACCATATCGACCATACCATGCTCCAGCAGGTATTCGGAGGTCTGGAAGCCTTCGGGTAGTTTTTCACGCAGGGTCTGCTCGATCACGCGCTTGCCGGCAAAGCCGATTTCAGCCCCGGGTTCGGCCAGATGAATATCGCCAAGCATGGCATAGGAGGCGGTAACGCCGCCTGTGGTCGGATTGGTCAGCACAACGATATAGGGCTGGCCGGATTCCTTGAGCATGTCGACAGCAACCGTCGTGCGCGGCAGCTGCATCAGCGACAGGATGCCTTCCTGCATGCGCGCGCCGCCGGAAGCGGGGAACATGACCAGTGGGCATTTTTCAGCCGTCGCACGCTCGAAAGCCTTGACGATCGCCTCGCCGGCGGCAATGCCGAGCGAACCGCCGATAAAATTGAATTCGTGCACGACAGCCACGAGCTTCAATCCCCGCACCTTCCCGACACCGGCGAGGATCGTATCTTCCTGCTCGGTCTTGAGGCGGCTATCGCGCAAGCGATCGCTGTATTTCTTCGAATCGCGGAACTTCAGCGGGTCCTGCACGACCTTCGGCTGCGGCAGCGATTCGAACTCACCATTGTCGAAAAGATCAATCAGACGGGCCTTGGCCGGCATCTTCATGTGATAACCGGACGCCGGAATGACCCATTTGTTGCCTTCCAGATCCTTGTGGAAGACCATCTCGCCCGTTTCCGGGCACTTGATCCAGAGATTCTCCGGCACTTCGCGACGGCCCAGCATGGAATTGATCCGCGGGCGAACGTAGTTGGTGATCCAGTTCAACTCGAATACTCCTGATTGACCAGAGCGGTTCAGCTTTTAACGGAAGCGGCGAACCGCTCTATCCTTTTGTACGCAATTCCGGACGGAAAACCGCTGCACAGTTTTGCGCGACATGCCTGAGTGCCAATGTGGGCAAACTATTCGGCAGCAACAAGGCGCGCCGAACGTGTTCCCGTGGAAAGGCCGCGCACCAGCGTGGCAACGGCCTGAACCGTGTCCGCCGTTGCCTTTCCGTCATTCGTCAAGCTGGTCGCGACCTGATTGACGATCGCGGTGCCGACAACAACGCCGTCGGCCGAACCGCCGATAACCTTTGCATGTTCCGCCGTCTTGACGCCGAAGCCGACGCAGACGGGCAGCTTGGTGTGCTGCTTGATGCGCTCGACAGCGCCCGAAACCAGCGACGGATCGGGCAGCGCCGAACCGGTGATGCCGTTCATCGAGACGTAATAGACGAAGCCGGAGGTATTCTTCAGCACCTTCGGTAGGCGCTTCTCATCCGTCGTCGGCGTCGCCAGGCGAATGAAATTGATGCCCTTGCGGATCGCCGGAATGCAGAGCTCGTCATCCATCTCGGGCGGCAGGTCGACGACGATCAGGCCATCGATGCCGGCGGCGAGCGCGTCGTCGAGGAATTTCTCGACGCCGTAAATATAGATCGGGTTGTAGTAACCCATCATCACGATCGGCGTCGCATCGTTGGTTTTGCGGAAATCGGCCGCCAACTGCAGCGTCTTCTTCAGCGTCTGGCCGCCTTTCAGGGCGCGCTGGCCGGCCAGCTGGATCGCCGGGCCGTCAGCCATCGGATCGGAAAAGGGCATGCCGAGCTCGATGATGTCGGAGCCGGCCTCCGGCAGCGCCTTCATGATGCCGAGCGAGGTGTCATAATCGGGATCGCCGCCCATGAAATAGGTGACAAGCGCCGGACGGCCCTCGGCCTTCAGCTCGGCAAAGCGTTTATCCATGCGTGCGGTCATGTCTTACAGTCCCATTCCCAGAATCTTGCCGACGGTGAAGATGTCCTTGTCGCCACGGCCGGAGAGGTTCATCAGGATGATCTCGTCCTTGCCCATCGTCGGTGCGCGCTTGATGACCTCGGCAATCGCATGCGAGGGCTCGAGCGCCGGGATGATGCCTTCGAGGCGGGTCAGCGTCTGGAAAGCCTCGAGCGCTTCGTGATCCATGATCGGCACATAGTCGACGCGGCCGGTGTCGTTCAGCCAGGAATGTTCGGGGCCGATGCCGGGATAATCGAGACCGGCCGAAATCGAGTGGCCTTCCTTGATCTGGCCGTCGCCATCCTGCAGCAGATAGGTGCGGTTGCCGTGCAGCACGCCCGGTGAACCGGCGGTGATCGAGGCGCAATGTTCGTCGCCCTGCAGGCCCCTGCCGCCGGCTTCGACGCCGACGATCTTAACAGAGGGATCGTCGAGGAAGGGATGGAAGATGCCGATGGCATTCGAACCGCCGCCGACGGCAGCGACGACCAGATCCGGAAGACGGCCTTCGGCCGCCAGGATCTGCTCTTTCGCTTCGGTGCCGATCACCGACTGGAAATCGCGGACCATCTCCGGATAGGGATGCGGACCGGCTGCCGTTCCGATCAGGTAATAAGTATCCTCGACATTGGTGACCCAGTCGCGGAGCGCCTCGTTCATGGCGTCCTTCAGCGTCCCGCTGCCTGCCGTCACCGGTTTGACTTCCGCGCCGAGCAGCTTCATGCGGAATACGTTCGGCGCCTGACGCTCGACGTCGGTGGCGCCCATGTAGACGACGCAGGGAAGGCCAAAGCGGGCGGCAACGGTCGCAGAGGCGACGCCATGCTGGCCGGCACCGGTTTCGGCGATGATACGGGTCTTGCCCATACGCTTGGCAAGCAGGATCTGGCCGATGCAGTTGTTGATCTTGTGCGAGCCGGTGTGGTTCAGCTCCTCGCGCTTGAAATAGATCTTTGCGCCCCCGAGTTCGGCCGTCAGCCGCTCCGCGAAATAGAGCGGGCTCGGGCGACCGATATAATGTGCGCCGAGATGCTTCAATTCGGCCTGGAATGCCGGATCGTTCTTCGCCTTGTTCCACTCGTCCTGCAGATCGAGGATCAAAGGCATCAACGTTTCGGCAACGAAACGACCGCCATAAATACCAAAACGGCCGTCTTCATCGGGGCCGGAACGGAAGGAATTCGGTTTAGGCGTCTCGTTCACTCTCAACTCCCTGAGGCCATGACAGGCGCATTCGCCTTCTCGACCGCGTCAAAAAATTCATCGATCTTCGCGACGCTCTTCACGCCAGGCGCAGTTTCGACGCCTGAGGAAGCGTCAATGCCCGGTGCTTTGGTGATGAATAGCGCATCCGCGACATTGTCCTTGTTCAGCCCGCCGGAAAGCATGTAGTCGACGCTGCCGTCAAGCCAAGCGAGAAGGCTCCAATCAAAGGAAACACCATTGCCGCCTGGCAATTCGGAACCCTTCGGCGGCTTGGCATCGAAGAGGAAACGATCGGCGATGCCGATATAGGCCTCGACGCGCTTCAGATCGTCGGCCGTGCGCACCGGAAGTGCCTTCATCACAGGCAGACCATAGACCGCCTTTATGGTCAGCACATGTTCGGGGCTCTCGTTGCCGTGCAGCTGCAGCATGTCCGGCTTCAACAGCGATACGATCTCATCCAGTTCGTCATTGGTGGGATCAACGACGACGGCGACGATTTTCGCCTTGCCACGTGCAGGTTCGGCAAGTTTTGCCGCCAGGTCCGGCTCGATATAGCGCGGGCTTTTTTCGAAGAAGATAAAACCGATATGGGTCGCGCCGCGTTTCAGTGCGCGATCGACAGCGTCGGGCGTCTTCAAGCCACAGATCTTGATATCCGGTTTCATGGCAGCGAAGTGACACGAAATGCGGCAAGAGTCGAGCCAATTTGCATGGAAAGCTGTATTTAGCGCGGCTTTGGGCTAATCGAAATCGATGGCGTGCAACTGGCTGCCGTGCCGCTTCAGCCAGGATTTCGCTTCTTCCATATCCGGGCAAAGCTTCTTGCAAAGCGCCCAGAACCGCGGCCCATGATTCATTTCCTTGAGATGGGCGACCTCATGGGCGGCGAGATAATCGATCACCGCGGGCGGCGCCATGACGATGCGCCAGGAAAAGCTCAGATTTCCCTCCGACGAGCACGAGCCCCAGCGGCTGCGGGTATCTTTCATCGAGATCGAGCGGATCGGTGCCCGGATCGCTCCGGCATGCATGGTGGCCAGTCTGGCGAGATCGGCGCGCGCTTCCTTCTTGAGAAAGGTCGCGATGCGCCGTCCGACATGTTCCGGCATGCCGCTGACGCGCAGCACCGGCCTGCCGTCTATCAAGACCGCCTCCGTCAGCCCGCGCAAGCCGCCGGTATGCTGGATGTGATGGGAAACGCCGCGAAACAGAATTTGGCCGCCGTCGCGCAGGCCGGTATCGGTCGAAAACTTGGCAAGCTTGGTGAGCAACCAGCCCTGGTGGCGATCGAGGAAGGCATTGACCTCACGCGTCGCGAGGCCCCTCGGCACCGTCATCTTCAAGGCCCGGCCACCCGGTTCGATACGCAGCGTGATGCGCGTCGCCCGGTCATGCTGCTTGATGGTCAACGGCATCAGCCGGCCGGCGACGTCGAGCGTCCGCGTTTCGGGCGCAACCGGCTTTCGCGCTTTCGGCCTTGTCTTCAGAAGCGGAAACATGGCTGTTTTCTATCCGATTCGCCGCGGAATCTAAACGATTTAACAGGCAGGCAGACATGGAAAAACCGGCATCGGAAGATGCCGGTCATCAATTGATGGTTCAGGCGTTCACGGCGTCTGATATTCAGCGACCGGGCCGTTGTCATCGCGCTTGGCGTTCTTGCGGTCGCGCATGAAGCGGTCAAACTCTTCCTGATCCTTGGCGCGGCGGAGTTCACGCATGTAAGCGTCAAATTCCTCGCGCATTTCGTCGAGCTTGCGGCGCTCTTCCTCGATCCGGTCAATCTCGGCCTTGCGCCAGTCGTCGAAGGCGACGTTGCCGGTCGAGAAGTGCGGGCGGTGCCGTCCATGCGGGCGGCGGCAGGATGCAAAGAAGCCATCGGTCGCCTGGTTGACGTCACGCTTGAAGCCGCGCAGACGGTCGCCGAAGATGATGTAGGCAAGCATGGCGAGACCCAGAGGCCAGAAAACCATGAAGCCGAGAATCATCAGGGCAATGGTAGCCGGAGTCCAATCCGGTCGAAGCAATGCTGACTGGTTCATCGTGCGGGTATCCTCGCTTTCCGCGCCCGGCAGGATACCGAACGCTGAAATCGATGTGGTTACCGCAATAGGTGCCTTCAAGACGATTGCCCGCGAAATCGGACAAGGCCTTGAATCCGTTTTGCTAATTCAGCTGTCCCTGAATCAGCCCGTCCGACCGCCCTTGATGACACGCGGGACCGGAGGCTTAACGGCCGAACGGGAATGCTGGCGGACGAAATTGATGATGCGCGGCGCAATCTCGCGGCGGAAACGCGAACCGTTGAAAACGCCATAATGGCCGACATCCGGCTGGAGATAATGCATACGCATATCTTCGGGAATGTTCACGCAGATGGTCTGCGCCGCCTTTGTCTGGCCGACCCCCGAGATATCGTCATTCTCACCTTCGACGGTCAGAAGCGCCACCTTGCGAATTGCCGCCGGATCGACGCGTTTGCCGCGATGCATCAACTCGCCCTTCGGCAGTGAATGCTTGATGAAGACCTCCTCCACCGTCTGCAGATAGAATTCGGCGGTCAGATCCATGACGGCGAGATATTCGTCGTAGAAATCGCGATGTTTTTCCGGTTCGCCGTCGTTCTTCACGAGATGCATGAAGAATTCCTTGTGCGCGACGAGATGGCGATCGAGGTTCATCGACATGAAGCCCGAAAGCTGCAGGAATCCTGGATAGACCGGGCGCATGAAACCCGGCTGCGGCCAGGGCACGTTCATGATGACATTGTCGGAGAACCACTGCAGCGACCGCTCCTGCGCGAGCTTGTTGACCGCCGTCGGGTTGATGCGCGTGTCGATCGGGCCGCCCATCAGCGTCATCGATGAGGGCGACAGCGGATCATTGGCTTCCTCCATCACGGCTGCGGCTGCCAGCACAGGGACGGAAGGCTGACAGACGGCGATGACATGCGTGTCATGGCCGAGGAAATGCAGCATCTCGATGACATAATCGACGTAATCGTCGAAATCGAACGTGCCTTCCGTCATCGGCACCATGCGGGCGTCGATCCAGTCGGTGATGTAGACATCCGCACTCGGCAGCAGCGCCTCGACCGTACCGCGCAGCAGCGTGGCATAGTGGCCGGACATCGGCGCGACGATCAGGATGCGCGGGTCATTGCCGCGGGGCGGCGGAACATTGCGGGCGAAATGCAGGAGATTGCAGAAAGGTCGCGACCAGATGATCTCTTCGCGGACGGACACTGTCTGATCACCGATCGTGGTCTGCTTCAGTCCGAATTCCGGTTTGCCGTAGCGCCGCGTCGTGCGTTCGAACATTTCGAGGCTTGCCGCCATCGTCCGGCCGAACGGCGTGTGGGCGAACGGGTTCAGCGGATTGGCATAAGCAAACCGCATGATATCGGCCGCGGCGCGAAACGGCGCCATGGCGGCATGGTTCAATTCATAAAGCTGATAAAACATGGAAGGCGCCACCTTTCTCTATCGAAAAGATGACGCCGATTGAAAGGCATCGAGTCTTTTCGCCATGCGGGCACGTAACGCAGACTAACAGTTTTTTGTTGCACAGCAACATGGACGAGCCAGACCCACACAAGAAATGCCGCAGAATTGATCTCCGGCATCATCATCAGCCTGAAAACTTAAGTTTCTCAGCACGAAGCGTTGTTAACGATCCGCTACGAAGGTCTGCTTCTGCGTGCCGAGACCTTCGATGCCGAGTTCGACCACGTCGCCGGCCTTGAGATAACGCGGCGGCTTGAGGCCCATACCGACGCCCGGAGGCGTACCGGTCGAGATCACGTCACCGGGATGCAGCGACATGAACTGGCTGAGGTAGGAGACGAGGAAAGCAACGCCGTAAACCATCGTCTTCGACGAGCCGTTCTGCATCTTCTGGCCGTTGACCGTCAGCCACATGCCGAGGTTCTGCGGTTGCGGAATTTCATCCTTGGTGACGAGCCAGGGGCCGATCGGGCCAAAGGTGTCGCAGGATTTGCCCTTGGTCCATTGACCGGACCGCTCGGTCTGGAAAGCGCGCTCGGAAACGTCATTGGAGACGCAATAGCCGGCGACATAATCCAGCGCTTCGGCTTCCGTTACATATTTGGCAGTTTTGCCGATGACAACGCCGAGCTCGACTTCCCAATCGGTCTTTTCCGAACCGCGGGGGATGATGACATCGTCGTTCGGCCCGACGATCGCCGATGTTGCTTTCATGAAGATGATCGGCTCGGGCGGCACGGTCGCACCGGTTTCGGCAGCGTGATCCGAATAATTCAAGCCGATGCAGATGAACTTGCCAGTGCCGGCGACGCAGGCGCCGATGCGGCCCGGTGCGATTTCCGGAAGGCTCTTTGGATCGATCGCCGCAATCCTGGCAAGGCCTGAGGGCGTGATCGCCTCGCCGCCGATATCGGCGACATGACCGGAGAGATCGCGGATCTTGCCATCGGCATCGAGAAGCGCGGGTTTTTCACTGCCTGCTTCGCCAACACGCATCAGCTTCATGGAAATTCCTCCTCATCGAAAACGGATTTGCAACCACCTATGAACGAATTATTCATCGGTGTCATTACGGCTTTGCCAGGAAGCGGTACGGCTTTCCTGCGATTCGGATGATTTCTGCCGAAATTGCCCCATTCTTTCGGCATGACGCTTTAAAAAATTTCCGCCAGATCAGGGCCGGCAGGGACGATTTTCGTCGGATTGAGGCTTTCGACCGAATAGTAGCCGCGCTTGATGTGATCGAGATTCACCGTTTCTGCGATGCCCGGCCAATCCAGCATGCGACGGCAGAAGGCGCGCAGGTTCGGATAGTCGGAAAGACGGCGCAGATTGCATTTGAAGATGCCGTGATAGGCGACGTCGAAGCGCACCAGCGTCACGAAAAGCCGAATATCGCTTTCCGTCGGATGCTCAGCGAAAAGAAAAGGCCGGCCTTCGAATTGCGGATCGACCCAGTCGAGGCAGGAAAACACATCGGCGAAGGCTTCTTCGTAGGCGATCTGGGTGGTGGCGAAGCCGGCGCGGTAGACGCCGTTGTTGAGGGTCGGATAGATGCGATCGTTGAAAGCATCGATCTCGGCGCGCCTCTCCGCCGGGTAAAGATCGATCGGATTTTTTGCCAAGTTGCCGAAGCCGCCGTTCAGCATGCGCAGGATATCGGCGGATTCATTGTTGACGATGGTCTTTTTCCGCTTGTCCCAGAGAACCGGCACGGTGGCCCGGCCGGTGAAATCGGGTGCTGCCCTGGTATAGATTTCATGCATATAGGTTACGCCATTGACGTGATCCTGCGTCGCACCGGGATAATCACCGAAACGCCAGCCCTGCTTGCTCAGCAGCGGTTCGACGACGGAAACGGGGATGACGTCTTCCAGGCCCTTGAGTTTGCGGCCGATCAAGGTGCGCGAGGCCCAGGGGCAGATATAGGCGACATAGAGATGATAACGGCCGGCGCTGGCTTCAAAGCCGCCTTCGCCCGTCGGCCCGGCGGTGCCATCCGGGGTCACCCAATTGCGGAAACTCGAGGTCTGCCTGATGAAACCGCCCTTCTCGTCCTTGGCCTGGACGGGGTGCCAGTCTTCCGTCCATTTTCCGTTCACCAGCATGCGCAACTCTCCAATCGATTGACGAGACCGTTCATTATCCTGCTTCGACGCCGGCGTGAGGGCGCTTTTCTGGAGACAGTCTGTACACCCAAACTGCGACGATGCTGCGCTTGCCAAGCCGAGGACGCAGGAAATATGACTCCGCGATACAAGATGAAGTGGAGTTCGACATGCATCTCTCCAAGGCCGTCGTGCGGACCGAACATGCGAGCCGCTACCTGCAGCAGCTTTGCAAACACTGGAGCCACAAGTTCAGCGTCGATTTCGATCCCGTGAAGGGCCGGGTGCCGTTCAGCGATACGGCCGAGGTGACGTTTTCTGCCGACGATGCGGCGCTGACCATGACACTTTCCGTCGCCGATCCCGCGCAACAGCAAAGAATGCATGATGTCATCGACGATCACCTGAAGCGCTTCGCCTTCCGCGAGGAGCTCGACATCGTCTGGACCAACTGAGCCCGGCCCCCGATCCAAATTTTCGGCCCCGAACCCTGGAACAAGCATGACGAAGAGCAATCACCGCGAATCCGAATATCCGATCGATCCGATGTTTCTCGATCGCTGGTCGCCCCGCGCCTTCACCGGCGAAATCATCGAGGAAGCGCAGCTGCTCAGCCTGCTCGAAGCCGCCCATTGGGCTCCGTCCTCAGCCAACCATCAGCCCTGGCGCTTCATCTATGCGCTCAAAGGTTCGGAGCATTGGGAGAAATTCGTCGCATTGCTCGTCGACGCCAACCAGGAATGGGCGAGGAATGCGTCGGCCTTGATCTTCGTCGTGTCGCGCGCCTTCACCGGCGTTGCCGGCTCCGGCGAGGAGAAGCCGAGCTACACCCATTCCTTCGATGCCGGTGCGGCCTGGGGGCATCTGGCGATCCAGGCGCGGCTCTCCGGTTTCTACGCCCATGGCATGGGCGGCATCAAACACGAGGAGATCAGGCAGGCTTTCGCCATTCCCGAGGGGTACCGGGTCGAGGCAGGCGTCGCCGTCGGCAAGCTCGCCGACAAGAGCGTTCTTTCCGAACGCAATCAGGCGCGCGAATTCCCCAGCCAGCGCAAGCCGCTCTCCGACGTCGCCTTCAACGGCCGCTTCGCTGCGAACTGAGGCGAAGCCAGGGACCAAGCAGATATCCGGATAAACGAAAGCCCCGCCATCCAGGGATAGCGGGGCTTCTAATTCCTGAAATATCAATCAGATATCGAGGTTAGCGACGCTCAGCGCATTGTCCTGGATGAATTCGCGCCGCGGCTCGACTTCGTCGCCCATCAGACGGGCGAAGAGGCCGTCGGCATCGGTGGCGTCGTTGACCTTGACCTGCAGCAACGAG
Organism: Rhizobium sp. BK112; assembly: GCF_014193215.1. NCBI lineage: Bacteria > Pseudomonadati > Pseudomonadota > Alphaproteobacteria > Hyphomicrobiales > Rhizobiaceae > Rhizobium > Rhizobium sp. BK112. Next base: position 96,888 of record NZ_JACHYZ010000013.1, on the reverse strand, counting down.
CGGACATTCGGATCGAGAGTCGTTTCCCAGAGCTGCTCGGCATTCATCTCGCCGAGGCCCTTGTAGCGCTGCATGGTCAGGCCCTTGCGGCCGCTGGCGAAGACCGCGTCGAGCAAGGCACGCGGGCCTGAGATCTCGACATCGCCTTCGCGCCGATGCAACGACGGCGGCGTCTGATAGATTTCCTTGAGACGTGCGGTCAGCTGGTCGATGTGACGGGCATCCGAAGAGCCGATCAACGCCATGTCGAGCACGACGATTTCCTTGACGCCGCGGACCATGCGTTCGAGGCGCAGGCCGCCATCGCTGGTCAGATCGCCCTGCCAGCCGCGCTCGGTTTCCTCGGCAATGATATCGAGGCGGCCTGCCACTTCGTTTGCCAGCGCCAGCGCCCTTGCCTGGTCGCTGACGAGGTCGGCGTTGAGCGCGCCGGCGATGGCAGCCTGTTCGACGACGGAACGATTGTAGCGCGAGTGGAGATTGTCGAGCAAAGCGCGCATGCGCAGCGCATCCAGGATGACCTCGCGCAGGTCTTGACCGGTGCGGACCTCGCCGCTGCCGAGCCGCAGTGCGGCATCTTCTAGACCCTGGCCGATCAAATATTCTTCGAGCGCCTTCTCATCCTTCAGATACTGCACCGATTTGCCGCGCGCGACCTTATAGAGCGGTGGCTGGGCGATGTAGAGATGGCCGCGTTCGATCAGTTCCGGCATCTGGCGGAAGAAGAAGGTCAGCAGCAGGGTGCGGATATGGGCGCCGTCGACATCGGCATCCGTCATGATGATGATCTTGTGGTAGCGCAGCTTTTCGACATTGAACTCGTCCTTGCCGATGCCGGTGCCAAGTGCTGTGATCAACGTGCCGATTTCCTGGCTCGACAGCATCTTGTCGAAACGAGCACGTTCAACATTCAGGATCTTGCCGCGCAGCGGCAGGATTGCCTGGTTTTCGCGCGAACGGCCCTGCTTGGCCGAACCGCCGGCAGAATCGCCCTCGACGAGGAAGACTTCGGATTTTGTCGGATCGCGCTCGGAGCAGTCGGCGAGCTTGCCCGGTAGCGAAGCGATATCGAGTGCGCCCTTGCGGCGGGTCAACTCGCGCGCCTTGCGGGCCGCTTCGCGGGCGGCGGCGGCCTCGACGACCTTGCCAACGAGGATCTTGGCTTCGCTTGGATGTTCTTCGAACCAGGTGCTCAGCGCCTCGTTGACCAGACTTTCGACAACAGGACGGACTTCCGAGGAAACGAGCTTATCCTTGGTCTGCGAGGAGAATTTCGGATCGGGCACCTTGACCGACAGAACCGCCGTCAGGCCTTCGCGGCAGTCTTCGCCCTGCAGCGTTACCTTTTCCTTTTTGGTGATGCCGGAACTGTCGGCATAGGAAACCACCTGGCGCGTCAGCGCGGCGCGGAAACCGGCCATATGCGTGCCGCCATCGCGCTGGGGAATGTTGTTGGTGAAGCAGAGCACGTTCTCGTGATAGCTGTCGTTCCACCACATCGCCACTTCGACGGTGATGCCGTCCTTTTCGCCGCGGATGGCAACCGGCTTGTCGACGAGCGACTTCTTGGCACGGTCGAGATAGGCGACGAAGGCCTCGAGGCCGCCATCGTAACGCAGTTCTTCCTGCTTGATATCGGAATGGCGCTTGTCGGTCAGCAGGATGCGCACGCCTGAGTTCAGGAAGGCGAGTTCGCGAAGGCGATGCTCTAGCGTGCCGTAATCGAACTCCGTCATCGTGAAGGTGTCGGTGCTCGGCATGAAGCTCACTTCGGTGCCGGTCTCATTCGGTGCTTCGCCCGTGACCTTCAGCGGCGCATCGGCCACGCCATGGCTGAAGCTCATTTCATGGATCTTGCCCTGGCGGCGGATCTTCAGTTTCAGCCAGACGGAAAGCGCATTGACGACGGAGACGCCGACGCCGTGCAGGCCGCCGGAGACCTTGTAGGAATTCTGGTCGAACTTACCGCCGGCATGGAGCTGCGTCATGATGACTTCGGCGGCCGAGACGCCTTCGCCGGTATGGATATCCGTCGGGATGCCGCGGCCGTTATCGGTGACCGTCACCGAGCCATCCGGATTGAGCGTGACGGTGACGATGTCGGCATGACCGGCAAGCGCTTCGTCGATTGCGTTGTCGACGACTTCATAGACCATGTGATGAAGGCCGGAGCCATCGTCGGTATCGCCGATATACATGCCGGGGCGCTTGCGCACGGCATCGAGGCCCTTCAGAACCTTGATGGAATCTGCGCCATATTCGGTGCTTACGCCGTTTTCCGTCGCGGATGTATCGCTCATTCTGTTGAGATTTTCCCTGTTGTCGTAAAGCTGCGGCGCGCCTTGCGAATCACCGGCTTTCTTCCCTCTTGTATATAGGTTTTTTGAACCCAGTTCCCATGGCACGCCCCTAAAACAGGGCATAAAACAGGGGATTATGACGCTTTTCCGTCGCCTTTGCCGCCATTTTCGAGAAGAGCCGATAGCCGGCCTATCTCCGCACTGTCAAGGCTGCGAATCCGCCGCGCCAGCCGGTTGGCAAATTCGGTATATTCGGGAGGCAGGCCTGACGTGTCGATGACGACACGCGGGTCGGATGAGCGGGCGAGCAGGAACAGTTCCTCGGCCTCATCCCAGATGATGTTGAAATAGCCGGCGATGCGCTGCAGCAGGTCGAATGTCGGCAGGCCACGCTTTCCATGTTCGAGCGCCGAGAGATAGGCGGGAGAGACGTTCAGCGCTTGCGCCATCTCCTTCTGCGAGACGCCCTTGCGCGCTCTCAGCCGGCGAACCGCCTCTCCGAAGGGTGTCATGGTCTTTCCCCATGCCGCCGCGACAGGCGAATATAGAGCGCGCCCTCGCCGCCATGATGCTGCGCGGCAGGTTCATATGACGAGATCAGGTAGCGGAATTCGGGCTTGGAGAACCAGAGCGGCACGGCCCGCTTCAGCGCGCCTTCGCTGCCCATCGAGCTGCCCTTGCCGGTGATGACAAGCACATGGCGCATGCCGCGCTCATGCGCCCGGATCAGGAAGTCGAGAAGGATGGAATGGGCCTCGCTCTGCACCAGCCCATGCAGGTCGATCCGCGCTTCGAGCGCCAGCCGGCCCTTGGCGATCTTGCGTTTGACCGGCTTTTCCAGCGGATGATGCACCCCCGCCGACGGTTTCGCCGCCGATGGTAGCGTCGGCTGCAGCGGCATGGGCGCGGCGGGTGTCTGTTTTTCCTGTTCCCGTTCGGCCGCCGCTTCGGCTTCGGCAAGAAAGGCGTCGAGTTCGGTCAGCGCGCCCGCCTTGCCGGGCATCGGCCGCGTGCTGCGGGCGACCTTGCCCCAGAGGATCCTCTCATCTGCGCTGAGCTTGCGATCCCTGGCCATCAGTCGAATCTTCCGGCGGCGGCATTGGGGATGAGGATGGCAAAATCGGCATCGTTGCGGACCGTGCCGGCACTTTCCCCAGCCATATCCCCCGAGCCGGTGAAGATGTCACCGCGCGCCGGCCCGACGATCGCCGAGCCGGTGTCGAGCGCCAGCATCAGCCGGCGGAACGGTCGACCGTGATCGAGATGGGTGAGGCTTTCGGCGCGAATGAAAAAGGGAAAACCGAACGTATGGATCATCCGGTCGACCGCAAGCGAGCGCCCGGCGAGAAGCGGCACCTTGGCGGCGGCGATCGGACCGGCCCCAGGATCGGCGGTTCGCAGGCTGAAAGCCTGCGAGGGCGCTTCCCGGAAGAAAATATAAGAGTGGTTATGCCACAGCACCTCGTCGACGCGCTCGGGATTGCGCGCCAGCCAGGCGCGGATCGCCTGCATCGAAATCTCCGCCCGATCGATCTCGCCCCTCTCGATCAGCAACTTGCCGATCGCCGAAAAAGCATGGCCGGCCTTCGCGGCATAGGTGATGCGGCCGATATGGCCATCCCGATAACGCAGGCGGGCAGCGCCCTGCACATGCACGAAGAAGACATCGACCTTCGACTTCGCCCAGGCGATTTCGAGGCCTCGGCCTTCGAGAAAACCCTGATCGATGGCGCGGCGGTCCGGATAGGCACCGATGCGGCCGTCATGCAGACGGCCGAAAGCATAGGCGCTGTCGAGCTCGGCGGGGCGATTGGCGTCGTCGAGATCGATCAGATCATCCGGGCGCCTGTAGAAAGGGAAACGGAATATTTCGTCCGGCCGCTCCGACACCTCGATGTCAGGCTCGTAGAAGGCGGTGACGAAGCCGGAATTGCCGTCCTTGCGGCGGATCAGAAAGGGTCGACAGTGCGTCTCGAAAAAGGCGCGCGCCGATGCCGGAGATGACGGACTGACATCTTCGGCGGCGACCAGAAGCGGGAGCAGGTCTTCCGAACTCAGGCCAAGCGATCCGGTGCGGTACGGTTTGACATCGCTGATTTGCCGCCGGCAGCGTCGCATGACTTCAAAAAGGCCGGAAGGATCATCATCCTTCCAGCCTTCCAGAGTGTCGAAGCTTATGGCCTGCAGGACGAAGTCCGCTGCGTGGTCACTCATGTTCCGATTCGGTCGCCACGAGTTTCCAGTTCGGGTCGCGCGAGCGGGTGTCGCGGGCAAAGGTCCAGAGGTCGTTGACCTCGGCGACGTTTTCGGCGTCGCCTTCGATCAGCACATCCGCCTTGTCGTAGGTGGCCGAAATGAGCTGGCTGATGATGCGCACGGTGATCTGCGCTTCGCTGCCCTTCGTCTCCGCATGGGTGATTTCGGCCTTGTCGATGCCGACGAAGGTGGACTTCACCTTCTCACCGCGGGCTTCGCGTTCGCCGATTGCCGCATCGAAACCGTCATAGACTTCACGGGACAGCAAGTTCTTGAGTGTTTTCCGGTCGCCATCGGCATAGGCCATGACGATCATCTCGTAAGCCATGCGGGCGCCGTTCAGAAACTCCTTCGGGCTGAAAGCGGGATCGGCCTTGTTCAGCGCACGCAGCGATTCGTTGAGCGGCGTTCCAGGCGCCGCAAAAGCATCGATGGCGGCGAAGCGATCCTCATCCTCGGTCGTCGCATCGCGCCGCGGCAGCGTTACGACTTTGCCGGCATCGGCGGCATCGGCCGGAGCCGCATCCCGCGGCGTATAGAGATCGCGCGGCGGCTTCTCATTTCCTGTGCGGCGCCCGAGCACGGAGCGAAGCTGAAAGAAAATCAGCACAGCCGCCACCAGGAAAAATAATGTGATGAAGTCGTTCGAACTCATATCGTATCGCAGCCGCCGTTAACATCTCTGATTTGTACTCCCATATAGTCCGCCTATACAGATGATTCAAATGATGGCTGGCATCTTCGCCGGCGCCAAGAGGAGACCGGCACGTCCGGGACATGACAGACATGCGTTTTTCGATCCTGCCAGCTTTCATTCTGCTGCTCCCGTTCGCCGAAATTGCCGGTTTCGTCGTCGTCGGCCGGGCGATCGGATTGTGGCTGACGCTCGCGCTCGTCATGCTGGGTTTCGTTCTCGGCGTGGTTCTGCTGCGCCGGCAAGGCATCGGTATTTTGCGCCGCATGTCGAGCGAAGGACGAAACGGGGTGATGCCTGGCCGAGATTTGCTGCGGCCGGCGATGAACGTCATCGCCTCGCTGCTGCTGATCATTCCCGGCTTCCTCACGGATATCATTGCCATCCTCATTCTCATTCCGCCGGTGCGCGATCTGGTCTGGCGGGCGATTGCCAAACGCTTCGTCGTCGTCAACGCCAAGGGCGGTTTTTCCTCCGAGCCACAACCCGATTTTCGCGACCGCAAGCCAAACTCAAAGGTGGTCGATCTCGACGAGGAGGACTATCATAGAGAGCCGGATCGCAACTCGCCGTGGTCCGGCAAGCATCTCGGCGATTGAGGCACTGCGGCTGATCAACCGCGCCAAGCGCTCAGGGTTGTAAGCCTTTCCCTGAAATGTTAGATGGCGGCACCATTCCCATGCCCCTCGAGGAAAAGCCAATGGCAGACGATAACAACAACAACGGTGCGGCCAACCCCACCCTTTCGATCCTTGCGCAATATACCAAGGATCTCTCCTTCGAAAATCCGGGTGCGCCGCGTTCGCTGCAGGCCCGCGACAAGGCGCCGACGATCAACATCAATGTGAACGTCAACGCCAACCCGCTTTCCGATACGGATTTCGATGTCGTGCTGTCGCTGAACGCCGAAGCCAAGGATGGCGACAAGACGGTCTTCCATACCGAACTCGCCTATGGCGGCGTCTTCCGCGTGGCCGGTTTCCCGCAGGAGCACATGCTGCCGGTTCTCTTTATCGAGTGCCCGCGCATGCTCTTCCCCTTCGCCCGTCAGATCATCGCCGACGTCACCCGCAACGGCGGTTTCCCGCCGCTGATGATCGACCCGATCGACTTTACGCAGATGTTCGCCCAGCGCGTCGCCGAAGAACAGGCCCGCGCCAAGGTTCAAGCCGTTCCAAACTGAGCGGATCTTTCTTCACTGAAATACGGATGCCCGGGCTGGTCCCGGGCATTTTCAATTGTGGCTGGTTCAATCGAGGTTGGCGTATTTCGCCCAGATACTTTTTTCCCCGAGCTTAGCGACGAGCGCCTCATGCGCCTGCTCCTCGGTTTGGCTGAGGCGGCTACCAAGCGGGCGGGGCCGCTCGAGCACTGCGGCAATCACTTCATCGTCATCCCCAGCCATGTCACCGCGAGCTGCCTGGTTGGATTTGCTGACCGTGCTCAGACCGAAGGCTGCCTGTCGGCCGCCGATCATCTCGATATAGACTTCGGCAAGCAGTTCGGAGTCGAGCAGCGCGCCGTGTTTGGTCCGGTGCGAATTGTCGATGCCGTAACGCCGGCAAAGCGCATCGAGCGAATTCGGCCCCATCGGATGTTTGCGTCGGGCCATCGACAAGGTATCGAGCACCCTTTCCGGCAGGATCGGCGGCAAGCCGATCCGCGCGAACTCCGCGTTGATGAAGCCCATATCGAAGGTGGCGTTGTGGGCAATCCACTTCGCATCGCCGAAAAAGGTAAGGATTTCTTCGGCGACGTCCGCAAAAGGCTTCTTGTCCTTCAGGAATTCATCGGTGATGCCGTGTACGGCGAGCGCATCCGGATGAACCTTCTGATCTCCGGGATTGATGAAGATATGGATCGTGTTGCCTGTGGGGAAATGGTTGAAGAGCTCGATGCCGCCGATTTCGATGATGCGGTCGGCGCGATTGTCGAGACCGGTGGTTTCCGTATCGAAGATGATCTCACGCATTCCGGAAATCTCCCTTGGCAATCCGCGTTTTCAGGTCGGCGACGATCTCGAGCACCCGTTCCCTCGTCTCCGCGATACTGTGACTGGTGTCGATCAGATAATCGGCCCGCCGCCGTTTTTCCGCGTCCGGTGTCTGGCGGGAGAGAATCATGCTGAATTTTTCCTCGGTCATGTCGGGACGCGCAAGCACCCTTTGACGCTGAATCTGTGGATCAGTGCTGACGACGACGATGACGTCGACTCTTTCCTCAGCGCCGGTTTCGAAGAGCAGCGGAATATCGAGCAGTACCATGTCGGCGCCAGCGGCACCTTGTTGCGCCAGAAATTCCATCTCGCGTTTGCGAACCAGCGGATGGACGATCGCTTCCAGGCGTTTAAAGCCGTCGGGATCAAGAGCGAGCTGGCGGCCAAGTTCATGCCGATCGACTGCTCCATCCTTCATCGTGCCGGGAAAGGCGGCATCCACCAGGGGCGCAGCCTCGCCGGCATAGAGATCGTGGACCACGGCATCAGAATCGTTCACCGGGATTCCGGCATCGGCAAAGAGCTTTGATGCCGTCGATTTTCCCATTCCGATGGAGCCGGTGAGACCGATCTTCAGCATCAGTGTGATTCCATATCTGCAATGATGAGCGCACGCAGTGCAGCGTCGACAACGGGACGCTGTCCGAACCATCTCTCGAATCCGGGCACGGCCTGATGCAACAGCATGCCGAGACCATCCACAATAGGAAATCCTTGCTCTTCTGCCTGTGCCAGGATCGGCGTCTTCAAGGGCACATAGACGATGTCGGTGACCACGGCATCGGCTGCAAGAGGTGAAAAATCGAGCTGGGGCGCAGCCTCGCCGTCCATGCCGAGCGAGGTGGTATTGATGAAGAGGCCGGCACCCTTCATGACGTCGGCAAGCGCACCCACCGGGTGGGCCTGAACTCTCGGGCCAAAGCGATCCGCGAGTTCACGCGCCCGATCGACGGTCCGGTTGACGACGTGGATCTCCCTGAAACCGCGATCGCGAATCGCCTGGATGATCGCACGGCTGGCGCCGCCGGCGCCAAAGACGACGGCCGTGCCATGCCGGTCCCAGCCGGGATGGCGTTCGTCGAGATTGGCGATGAAACCGCGACCGTCGGTATTCGTCGCATGCAGGACGCCATCCTCCAGCCAGAGCGTGTTCGAGGCGCCGAGTTCGTGCGACAGGGCGTCCGGTTTGTCGGCGAGCCGGAATGCCAGTTCCTTGTGGGGAATGGTGACATTGCCGCCGGTAAAGCCGGAACTGCCGTCCTTCAGAGAAAGAATGAAATCGGCAAAGGCCTCGGGTGCGACTTCGTGAGCGCGGTAGCTGCCCGGCAGGCCGAGCGTCTTCAGCCAATATCCGTGGATCAATGGCGAGCGTGAGTGCTTGATGGGAAAGCCCGTGACAAACGCTTTCGGCCCGAATGTTTCACGTGAATCAGCCATCGATCGCTCCGAGTTCTCGCAATTTTTTTAGAAGCGCCAGCATCGGCAGGCCGAGAATGGTGAAATAATCACCCTCGATCTTTTCGAAGAGCTGGATGCCCTCCCCCTCCAACTGATAGGCGCCGACACTGGAAAGTGCCCGTTCGCCAACCCGCGCCAGATGTCTGGCGATGAACTCCACCGTCAGCGGCCGCATCGTCAGTTCGGCATGCGCGAGATATTCCCACAAGAGCACACCATTGCGGACGATCGCGACGGCACTGTTCAATCGGTGGGTCACTCCGGAAAGGGCTTGAAGATGACGAGCCGCGTCGGCCATATCAGTCGGCTTGTGGAAGACGCGGTCGCCGAGCGACATGGTTTGATCCGACCCGATGACCAGGCTATCCGGAAAGCGGCTGCTCACTTCCTCGGCCTTGGCCTTGGCCAGGACGAGGGCAACGGCATCCGGCTTGGCGCCGGCTTTTTCCAGCGGCGCTTCGACCGCCCGTTCATCGATCCTTGCGGCATGCGCCTCGAAGGACAGACCGGCATTTACCATCAGCATCCGGCGAAAGGGACTCGACGATGCAAGGATGAGTTTCGGCGTCATGGGTTCCTCACAGTGCCGGCTTTTCGTCAGCGCTTAGCGCAGCTTCGGGCGCAGGGCAACGATTGCCGCAGCTGTTTCCTCGATCGAGCGGCGGGTGACGTCGATCAGCGGCCAGTTATGACGGGCACAGAGCGAGCGGGCATATTTCAGCTCCTCCGAAATCGCGGCGCGGTCGGTATAATGTTCGCGATCGAAACCCTGCGTCACTCCGAGCACCCGATTTTCCCGCACCTGGGAAATACGGTCGGTGGTGGCGATCAGGCAGACGATGAGCGGTTTGGTCGCGACGAAGAGGCTTTCCGGCAATGGCACGCCATAGACGATCGGAATGTTCGCCGTCTTGATGCCGCGGTTGGCGAGGTAGATGCTGGTCGGTGTTTTCGATGTACGGCTGATGCCGATGATGACGACATCGGCATCGTTATAGTCGTCCGGCATCTGGCCGTCGTCGTGATCCATGGTGAAATTCAGCGCTTCGATGCGCGCGAAGTAGCCAGCATTCATCACATGCTGCGCTCCGACCCGGCGGCGCGACGGGGCGCCGAGATAGATCTGGAATGCATTCATCACCGGCTCCAGCACATTCACCGAGGCCACGCCCATCTCGACGCAGCGCTCATCGATCAGGCTCGCGAGCTCCCGGTCGACAATGGTGTAGAGCACGATGCCGGGGGCGTCATCGATCGCTTGGAGAACCGGCAGCAGCTGCTTGCGATTGCGGATCAGCGGATAGACGTGTTCGATCGGCTGAGCGGATCTGAACTGCGCCGACGCGGCGCGGCCGGCGGAGATCAGAGTCTCTCCCGTTGAGTCAGAAATCAGATGCAGATGAAAGAAGTTCGTTCTGTTCTCCACGCTATTTTCCGCTGCCTGTTGAAAAGACTGGATGAAACAGAGCTACGGTGCCGAGGCAGCCTCCGGCAAGGGAAAACATGCCTCTTTATCCACATTTCGAATTTTGCGGATCGGTTTCAGCCGACCCTGTGGACGATGGGGAAGAGATCGATTTGTTGAAAGCTGGTCCACAGCCTATCCACAGGCACAAGAAAAATCACCGATCCGGAAGGACTTGGAATCATTTTCAGATTCGGATTTTCCCCGAACATCGGAAAAAATGGCGAAATCCTTCCGATGTTTTTTGCAGGCGCGCGACAAATGGCATCGGCGGTGGATGGATTTTAATCCTTGATAGACACCGACTCTAAGAAATAGAAACCTTTTAAAATATCTTTGATTTTTTATAGGGAAGAAGCGCTTGAGCGAGACGCGCCGAAAGATCATGAGGGTTCTGGATGGCGAAAGCCTCTCCCCTCCTCCTCTCTGGCTGATGAGGCAGGCGGGGCGCTATCTGCCGGAATATCGGGAGACACGGGCAAAGGCAGGGAGTTTTCTCGATCTTTGCTATACGCCCGATCACGCCGTCGAAGTGACATTGCAGCCGATCCGCCGCTATGGCTTCGATGCAGCCATCCTGTTTTCCGATATCCTGGTCATTCCCGATGCAATGAAGCGGAACGTCCGGTTCACCGAAGGCCATGGTCCTGAGATGGATCCAATCGATGAAGCCGGGATCAGCAGATTGAATGGCGAAGAGGTTGTCGATTATCTCAGGCCGGTGCTGGAGACGGTGCGGCGGCTGCGTGAGGGGCTGCCAGCCGAGACGACGCTGCTCGGCTTCTGCGGCGCGCCTTGGACGGTCGCGACCTATATGATCGCCGGACATGGCACGCCGGATCAGGCGCCTGCCCGCCTTTTCGCGTATCGGCATGCTCGCGCCTTCGAGCATCTGCTGATGCTGCTTGCTGACGTATCGGCCGATTATCTCGTGGCCCAGATTGATGCCGGCGCCGATGCCGTGCAGATTTTCGATTCCTGGGCCGGCGTTCTCGGTGAGAGGGAATTCGAGGCGTTCGCGATCAGGCCGGTTGCGCGGATGATCGCTTCGGTCAAATCGCAGCGGCCACACGCGCGCATCATCGCTTTCGCCAAGGGCGCCGGCTACCAGCTGAAAACCTATCGCCAGAAGACTGGTGCGGATGCGATCGGTCTCGACTGGTCTGTCCCGCTGGCCTTTGCCGCCGAACTTCAAAAGGACGGGCCGGTGCAGGGCAACCTCGATCCTATGCGCGTCGTTGCCGGCGGTCGGGCGCTTGAAGAGGGCATCGACGATATTCTGCAGCATCTCGGCAATGGGCCGCTGATCTTCAATCTCGGTCACGGCATCACGCCGCAGGCCGACCCCGAGCATGTGCGTCTGCTGGTCGATCGTGTGCGTGGCGGGCGGATGCGAGGCGGGGCGTGACGATGGAGAAGCAGACCGATCGGAGACCTGGCGCTTACGCCCGGCGCCGAGCCCATTTTGCGCTGGTCTTCTTCGCGCTGATGGCGGTCGGGCTTTTCGCCTGGAACCCCGATAATCTCTATCTCTGGATCAAGGCACTGCACATCATCGCGGTCATTTCCTGGATGGCTGGATTGTTCTATATGCCGCGGCTGTTCATCTATCACACCGATGCCGAACCGGGTTCGGTGCAATCGGAAACCTTCAAGGTGATGGAACGCCGGCTGCTTCGAATCATCATGACGCCGGCGATGATGCTGACGTGGATTTTTGGCCTCTATCTCGCTTGGTCGGTCTATGGATTCCAAGGCGGCTGGCTGCACGCCAAGATCGGTCTCGTTGTGCTGCTGACGGGCGTTCATATGTTCTTCAGCCGTGCCGTCAGAGCCTTCGAGCGGGATGAAAACCGCCGCTCTGCGCGCTATTGGCGGTTCATGAACGAGGCACCGACATTGCTGATGATCCTGATCGTGATCCTCGTCGTGGTGAAGCCATTCTGAGGCAAAATCCATACTCAGGTTAAATTTGCTTCATTTTAAGCAGCCCTCTTGCGGCAGCGATTGCGAGTCGCTATTTTCCGCGCATCTCATCTACGTGGCATGTGTGTAGAGTTCAGTCGTCTGCGAGCCCTTTCGCAGTACCGAATACGACCCAACATCGCCTTTCCCCTTCGAAATTGAAAAGAGTATTGGTCACTTCATGGCTGAAATGAAGCTTCAGGAACTTAAGAGCAAATCCCCGACGGATCTTCTGGCTTTCGCCGAATCGCTCGAGGTTGAGAATGCCAGCACGATGCGCAAACAGGAATTGATGTTTGCTATCCTCAAGATGCTCGCCAGCCAGGATGTCGAAATCATCGGCGAAGGTGTCGTCGAAGTGCTCCAGGATGGTTTCGGTTTCCTGCGTTCCGCAAATGCCAACTATCTGCCAGGCCCAGATGATATTTATATCTCCCCCTCGCAGATCCGCCGTTTCTCGCTGAAAACAGGTGATACGGTCGAAGGCCCCATCCGCGGGCCGAAGGAAGGCGAGCGCTATTTTGCGCTGCTCAAGGTCAACACTATCAATTTCGACGATCCGGAAAAGATTCGTCATAAGGTTCATTTCGACAATCTGACGCCGCTCTATCCGAACGAGCGTTTCAAGATGGAACTCGATATTCCCACCACCAAGGATCTGTCGCCGCGCGTGATCGACCTGGTGGCGCCGCTCGGCAAGGGCCAGCGTGGACTGATCGTCGCGCCGCCCCGCACCGGTAAGACCGTGCTGCTGCAGAATATCGCGCATTCGATTACCGCGAACCATCCGGAGTGCTATCTCATCGTTCTTCTGATCGATGAGCGTCCTGAGGAAGTGACCGACATGCAGCGTTCCGTTCGCGGCGAGGTCATCTCCTCGACCTTCGACGAACCGGCCGTACGTCACGTCCAGGTGGCGGAAATGGTCATTGAAAAGGCAAAGCGTCTTGTCGAACATGGGCGCGACGTCGTCATCCTGCTCGATTCGATCACGCGCCTCGGCCGTGCCTACAACACCGTGGTTCCCTCCTCAGGCAAGGTCCTGACCGGCGGTGTCGACGCCAATGCGTTGCAGCGTCCTAAGCGCTTCTTCGGTGCGGCGCGCAATATCGAGGAAGGCGGTTCCTTGACGATCATCGCCACGGCGCTGATCGATACCGGCAGCCGTATGGATGAAGTGATCTTCGAAGAATTCAAGGGCACCGGCAACTCGGAAATCGTCCTTGATCGCAAGGTCGCCGACAAGCGCATCTTCCCGGCGATGGACATCCTCAAGTCCGGCACGCGCAAGGAAGACCTTCTCGTCCCACGCCAGGATCTGCAGAAGATCTTTGTGCTCCGCCGCATCCTTGCGCCAATGGGCACGACCGATGCGATCGAATTCCTGATCGACAAGCTGAAACAGACGAAGAACAATTCCGACTTCTTCGATTCGATGAATACATAATCCTTAGCCGGATTCATCCTATGAGAGCTGGAGGCATCGTGATGATGTCGCCAGCTTTTCTATTTAGGAGGAACCGATTCGAATTCGAAGATTAACCAGGCAATATGGCCATGTTGAATGATACCATATATGCGCTATCGAGCGGTGCTGCACCTTCAGGTGTTTCGGTTATTCGCATCAGCGGTCCGCTGACCAGAGACATATTGGTGAGCCTCGTCGGCTCGGTGCCGAAAGCTCGATACGCATCGCACCGAACGATTCGGACTCGTAACGACCAACCGATCGACAGTGGTCTGGTGCTGTTTTTTCCGGGGCCAAATTCATTTACCGGGGAAGATGTCGCGGAGCTACAGCTCCATGGCAGCAAGGCTGTCCTGGCGGCGCTGTTTCACACGCTTGGCGACATTCCAGGTGTTCGAATGGCTGTTGAGGGTGAGTTCTCCCGCCGGGCTTTTGAGAACGGCAAGCTTGACCTGGTCGAGGTCGAAGGACTGGCCGACCTCATCGGCGCCGAGACGGAAATGCAGCGACGCCTTGCGGTCGAACATAGCGCCGGCGGACTTTCCGCAATTTACGATGCGTGGGCGGAACGATTAACGCGCGCACGAGCGTTGATCGAGGCGGAACTTGATTTTCCCGACGAGGATGATGTTCCAGGGTCGGTATCGGACATGGTCTGGGCCGATATGGGTAAGCTTCGCACCGATATCGAACACCATTTGGCGGCGGCTTCGGCAGGTGAGATTATCAGAGACGGCTTCAAGGTGGTCATCGCCGGTGCGCCGAACGCCGGAAAATCGAGCCTGCTGAATGCCCTGGCGCGGCGCGATGTTGCGATCGTCACCGAGATCGCCGGCACCACCCGCGATGTTCTGCAGGTCGATCTCGATATCGATGGCTACCTGATCAAGCTCTATGACACAGCCGGCCTGCGGGACGCTGAGGACCGGGTGGAAATGGAGGGCGTTCGGCGCGCGCGTGTTGCACTTCGCGATGCCGATCTTGTGCTGCTCCTGGTCGACATGGCGAATCCGCTGCTCCCTGGAGACTTGGAGGCAACTTGGCCTCATGTTACAGTCGGGACGAAGAAGGATCTCGTTGAGGTCGGCTCGGACCGGTACGATCTGCAGATTTCGACGACAACCGGTGACGGCTTGCTGGAATTGCGGCAGTTGATCGGCGACAATGTCGCAGCGCGGTTCAGCGGCCTGTCCATGGCGATCCCCAGTCGGCAACGGCATAAAGATTCGCTAACGAAATGTTTGGCGGCGCTTGATACTGCGATTACGCAGAAGGACGTAAATCTCGAACTGCGGACCGAGCAGCTTCGAATTGCCGCCGAGTATTTGGGGAGAATTACCGGAAGAGTGGATGTCGAACAGCTGCTTGGGGTGATCTTCTCGGAGTTTTGTATCGGGAAATGATTCACGTGAAACGCGATCGGTGTCACGTTTATGGCTGGTTTCACGTGAAACGTACACACGATCTGGAGTCTTGAATGACCGATAATGTCTATGATGTGATCGTGATCGGTGGCGGCCATGCGGGGTCGGAAGCCGCCAGCGCGGCCGCGCGGCTCGGTGCGAAAACCGCCTTGGTGACGCACAGGCGGGACACGATCGGTGTGATGTCCTGCAATCCGGCAATCGGCGGGCTTGGTAAGGGTCACTTGGTTCGCGAGATCGACGCTATGGATGGCCTGATGGGTCGTATCGCCGACGCTGCGGGCATTCAGTTCAGGATGCTGAACAAGAAAAAAGGGGCAGCCGTTCGAGGACCGCGAACCCAGGCCGATCGAAAGCTCTATCGTTTGGCGATGCTGGCGGCGATTGAGGCCACACCTGGTCTGGACATCGTCGAAGGCGATGCGTTTGATCTGGACGTTGTCGACGGGCGTGTTGCCGGGGTGGTCATGAAGGATGGTCGAACCCTAAAGACTCCTGCCGTCGTTTTGACGACTGGAACCTTCCTGCGTGGACTTATTCATATCGGTTCGGAAAAGACGCCGGCCGGTCGTGTCGGTGAAGCGCCGTCGATCGGGTTGTCTGCCACGCTGGCCAGGCTGGGATTGCGCTTGGGACGACTGAAGACCGGGACACCGGCGCGGTTGGACGGAAAGACCATAGACTGGCAATCCGTCGGCCGGCAGGGGGCTGACGAGGAACTCGTGCCCTTCTCCTTTATGACCGACAGGATTACGACGCCGCAGATCGAATGCGGGGTCACCAGGACGACTGAAGCGACCCATCGCATCATTGTCGACAACATCATGCGATCGGCGATGTATTCCGGACAGATCGAAGGCGTCGGTCCTCGCTATTGCCCGTCTATCGAAGACAAGCTGGTAAAATTTGGAGAGCGGGATGGGCATCAAGTCTTTCTCGAGCCCGAGGGACTGGACGACGACACAGTTTATCCGAACGGTATTTCCACCTCTTTGCCGGCGGACGTCCAGGCAGATTTCATCAAGACAATTCCCGGGCTTGAAGCGGCAAGAATTCTGCAACCCGGCTATGCAATCGAATATGATCACGTTGACCCGAGAGAGTTGACGCCGTCGTTGGAAGTCAAACGGCTGAAAGGTCTCTTTCTTGCGGGCCAGATCAATGGCACCACCGGCTATGAGGAGGCGGCCGCCCAAGGCTTGGCTGCAGGTCTAAACGCGGCGTTGCAGAGCAGCGATTCGGATCCGTTTCATTTTAGTCGGACCAGCTCCTATATTGGCGTCATGATCGACGATCTCACGTCACGTGGCGTTACGGAGCCGTATCGAATGTTTACCTCGCGGGCGGAATATCGGCTGACTTTGCGTGCTGACAATGCCGATATGCGGTTGACGCCATTGGCCATGCGGTTGGGCTGCGCCAACGGCGCACGCGCGCAGCGATTTACAGCCTATCAGAATGAGATGGACATGGGTCGAGCGCTCTTGCATTCGCTCACCGTTACGCCGAATGAAGCGCGGCGGGCCGGCTTGAATATCAATCTCGATGGGCAGCGCCGAACCGCTTATGATTTGTTGTCCTATCCGTATTATGATTTTGCTGAACTTCGCCGTGTTTGGCCTGAGACATTTGGTACGATGGGATCCAAGGTCGCGGAAGCGTTGGAAATTGAGGCCGGCTATTCAGTTTATCTGGATCGGCAAGCCACGGCGATTGCCGATCAGCAACGCGACGAGCAACGGCAGATACCGCTCGATTTCGATTACGATGCGCTTTCCGGCCTCTCCAACGAACTCAAGGTGAAGCTCAGCGCGGCTCGCCCCTTCAACATTGCCCAGGCCTCCGTCGTTGAGGGGATGACGCCGGCGGCAATCGCATTGCTGCTTGTGCATTTGCGCCGCCTAACGTCTGCCGAGCGTCAAAGCGCCTGACGACGAGATTTGAAAGTCTTTCGGAATGGAATTAAACGGTTTGCGTGTTTCACGTGAAACACAGGAACGGCTTCAACACTTCGCGGTACTTTTTCAGAAGTGGGCCAAAACGATCAATCTGGTGGCGCCGTCGACACTCGAAGATCTATGGCACCGGCATATCGCTGATAGCAGCCAGGTGTTTCAGATCCATCCTCAACCGATCACCTGGGTTGATCTCGGCAGTGGCGGGGGCTTTCCGGGCGTTATTACGGCGATTTTTCTGGCCGAGCTGCAAAGCGGCTGGGTGCATCTGGTCGAAAGCAACCATAAAAAGGCGGCCTTTCTGCGGACAGCGCTGCGAGAGACGCAGGCGCGTGGGAGTGTGCATACCAATCGAATCGAAGATGCCTATGCCGAGATTGGCGACTGCGGTGCGATTTCAGCCCGAGCGTTGGCCGACCTGGACGGGCTCATGGACTATTCGGCTCCGTGGATGCTGGGCAAGCAAAATTGCCGTGGCTTTTTTCATAAAGGCCGGGATTACCTGCGGGAAATCGACAAAGCACGTGGTCGGTGGGAATTCGATCTGTTAGAACATAAGAGCGCCGTCGAGCAGGAATCTGTTATTTTGGAAGTATCAAATCTCCGGCGCTTGGTTTAACAGATCGGATATTGCGGCAATGGCTGGCGAACGACACCGGATTATCACCATCGCAAATCAGAAGGGTGGTGTTGGCAAAACAACCACCGCAATCAACCTGGCAACGGCTCTTGCTGCCATTGGCGAGCGTGTCTTGATCGTTGATCTCGATCCGCAAGGCAATGCCAGCACCGGCCTCGGTATCGACCGTCGCGATCGCAAACTCTCCTCCTATGATCTGATGGTTGGCGATCGCGGTATCACCGAGGTGACGCTCGAAACAGTGGTTCCCAATCTTTTTATCGTCCCGTCGACGATGGATCTGCTTGGCGTCGAGATGGAAATCTCGCAGCAAAGCGATCGAGTCTTCAAATTGCGGAAAGCCTTGTCTTCGCCTGAAGCAATGGCGTTCTCCTATATTCTTCTGGATTGCCCGCCGTCATTCAATCTTTTGACGATGAATGCCATGGCGGCCGCGCATTCCGTGCTGGTGCCGCTGCAATGTGAATTTTTCGCGCTGGAGGGGCTGAGCCAGTTGCTCGAGACCGTCAGCCAGGTTCGTCGAACGGTGAATCCGCGCCTGGATATCCAGGGGATCGTCTTGACAATGTTTGATGCGCGCAACAATCTCGCCCAGCAAGTGGTCAATGATGTGCGCACCCATCTCGGCGAAAAGGTTTACCATACGTTAATTCCGCGCAATGTCCGGGTTTCCGAGGCGCCGTCCTACGGCAAGCCAGCTATTCTCTATGATCTGAAATGCGCGGGCAGCCAGGCCTATCTGCAACTGGCCTCAGAGGTCATTCAACGGGAGCGCCAGAGACTGGCCGCGTAATATCATTTCAGGGGTGTAGGTGAGTGTAGATCATGAATGACGATGTATCGAAAAGGCGATTGGGCCGTGGCCTCGCGGCGCTGATAGGCGAAATGGATCAGCCTGTCCCGGTGGAAGCCGAGCGGACCATCAGTGCCGACAGGATGATCCCGATCGAGTTCGTCAGCCGTAACCCCCGCAATCCTCGTCGTTTCTTCGATGACACTGAGCTGCACGATCTCGCAAGCTCCATTCGTCAGCATGGTATCGTGCAGCCGATCGTGGTGCGAACGATATCGCGGGATCGATATGAAATCATCGCTGGTGAGCGCCGCTGGCGCGCCGCTCAGCTTGCCGGATTGATCGAAATTCCAGTCATTGTCCGTGACGTCGATGACAAGACGGCGTTGGAAATCGCCATTGTCGAAAACGTGCAGCGCGCGGATCTCAATCCGCTTGAGGAAGCCTTGGGCTATGAGCAGCTCATCGCAGAATATGGCTACACCCAGAACGACCTCGGCGAGATCATCGGCAAAAGCCGCAGCCACGTTGCCAATTCTCTGCGCCTGTTGAAACTGCCGGACCCGGTTCGTGATCTGCTTGCTGCCGGCAGCCTGTCGGCCGGGCACGCACGCGCGCTGGTTTCGACGCCGGATCCGGCCAGTCTTGCCCGTACGATCGTTGCGAAGGGCATGTCGGTCCGCGATGCGGAGAAGCTGGCGCAGAACAATATCAAGGCACAATCCGAGCCTCCGCCGGCCCTACGGCGCGATCAGAAGGATTCCGACACGCTGGCCCTGGAAAGAACACTTTCCGATGCCCTCGGCCTTGACGTTGCGATCAATCACAAAACCAGTGGCGGGCAGATTAAAATTTCCTACAAGTCGCTGGAGCAGCTCGAGGAAATCTGCCGCTTGCTCGAGCGGCGTTAGAGCGATTCCCAGAAAATAGCGAAGCGGTTTTCCGTCCAGAAGGGCGTGAAGGGGCAGAGCGTGCTTCGGTTAGCAGCTGAAGCGCTCCAAATCACGCCGATTTTCGACCGGATTGAAGGGTGGTGGAAAGAAGCGTTTGCATCGCAACGCTGTCTTCCAGTACCTGGCGCCGCCGACTCTGCAGAATTGCGGCCTGCAGGCGATTGGATTCACGGGCGATGCTTTCGGCGGTCCATTGGCGCAGCGCCTGTTCGATGATCGGCTTGCGGCGAAAATGCAGATGCCGCCCCATGGTCTGCATGATCTGAGGCGGCTGCAGGCGTTTTTCCTCCATTTCAGCGCGCATCGTATCGAGAAGCTGAAACTGCTTCAGGCATGCCTGAAGCACGAGAAAGATTGCGGTTTTTGAACTGCTGATCTTCTGCATGGCGTGCAGAAAGGCCGTGAGATCGCCGCTGAGAATCGCGTCGACGGCATCGTCGACGGAGATCGCGCTGGCATCGCCAATTATTTCGGTAACGTGATGTTCTTCAACCGTATCGGCGCCGCGACAATAGAGCGCGAGCTTGCGCACCTCGTTTCGGGAAGCGATGCGATCACCGCCAATCAGTGCGATCAGCGCCTGCCGCGCGGCCGGCGTGATACCGAGTTTCTCTGCACCGAGTTCGGTATCGATCAGCGTATTCAGAGCACGGCTGTCATCGGCGTAAGAGGGGATCGTCATGACAGATCGCGCGGCTTCGGCGGTCTTGCGCAGCAGCGAACCCTTTTTCAGGTCGCCGGCCTCCACGATTAGATAGGCGGCTTCGAGTGGTTTTTCGGCGAGCAGGGCCAGGGAATCGACGAGGTATTTTTCGTTTGCGGCGCCGCGGATCCAAATCAGCTTCTCACCGCCGAACAGCCCGATCGACTGGACCTCATCGACCAATCGTCCGGGATCCTTCTGCAGATCGCCGATATCGAGCTTCGTCAGCGAGAATGGGTCGTCGAGGGCCACACCACTTTTACCGGCAAGCAGACCCGCCCGTTCCGAAACGAGGCCGCGATCCGGCCCATAGATGACGAAGATCCGATAGTTCCGCGCCGATTTCTGCAGAAAGGTCTCGAATTCGTGGGATTTTATCTCTGCCACATCTCGCCTCAGCGGCTGAGGGCAGCGGCGATGTCGGCCCCTACGAATTCCGCCGCCTGATCCGCTGCGCGGTTCTCGGCATCACGGATCGCCCGCTGCTTGGCAAATTGCTGTTCGGAGAAATCCACCAGCGCTGTGGCCTGACGGCTGCCGGCCTTGATGACATGATTGTCGGTTATGGCACGCAGCGTGTAGGTGACGGTGACGGTCACCCGGCCGGCTTTCGACGTATCGCCGGATTCCTGAAGCAGCGTATCGGCGACGCTCGAGGTGGCGTGCATCTCAACCTGATATTGCGGGTTTGCGGCTTCGCCGGCGCCACGTGCTGCAAAGAAGATCAGGTGATTGCGAACCTGCTGTTCAACCCGGCTGCCTGCCGAGGAAAAGCCGACGGAGGAAAGCTTTTCGGTGAGACCGGAATTCTCGGAGTAAAGCGGCCGGACCTGGCAGGCAGAGAGAAAAGCCGCGGAGGCAAGGATCATGGCGATGCCGGCATTGCGAGCCAGCTTGCAAGCGATATCAAACGACAATGTTTACAATCCTTTGGGGAACCACGATGATCTTCTTCGGTGCCTGTCCGTTCAGCGCGTTCTTCACCGCATCCAGATCCAGCACGGCGGCGGTGACGGCATTCTGATCTGCATCGCGAGAAATTGTCAATTCGGCGCGTTTCTTGCCGTTGATCTGTACCGGCAGAACGACGTCGTTTTCGACAACGAGCGTTTCGTCGTAGCGCGGCCAGCTTGTCCGGGCAAGCAGCCCTTCATTGCCGAGCGCCGTCCAGCACTCCTCAGCCAGATGCGGCGTCATCGGTGCGACCAGCTGGATCAGGATCTCTGCGGCATCGCGGACTGCCGCGCGATAGGCGGCATCACCCTCTCCCGCCGCAACCCTGGTCAGCGGTGCGGCCAGTGCGTTCACGAGTTCATAGATGCGGGCGACGGCCTTGTTGAACCAGAGCTTGTCATAATCGTTTTCGACAGCCTTCAGCGTCTTGTGGGCGACCTGTGAGATCGGCAAGGCTTCCCCCTCGCTCGCCGGCGCAGCTGCGACGGCGGAGAGTGCGTCCGCGGCTTCCGAAATCAGCCGCCACAGGCGTTGGGTGAAACGATGGGCGCCTTCGACACCCGCCTCGGACCAAATGACATCACGCTCGGGCG
The DNA here is from genome assembly GCF_014193215.1 of Rhizobium sp. BK112. NCBI lineage: Bacteria > Pseudomonadati > Pseudomonadota > Alphaproteobacteria > Hyphomicrobiales > Rhizobiaceae > Rhizobium > Rhizobium sp. BK112. The sequence goes on along the minus strand of NZ_JACHYZ010000013.1, from coordinate 75,271 downwards.
GAGAGTCGGACAGAACGAAGAAACGGGCGGTATCGGCGCCATAGGAGGCGATGATATCGTCGGGATCGACGACGTTCTTTTTCGACTTCGACATCTTCTCGATCGAGCCGATCGCAACTTCCTCGTTGTTGGTCAGCAGGAAGGCCCGGCGTTTGCCGTCGAGTTCGTCGATGCGGATATCGGCAGGGGCCACCCACTCGCGGCTGGCGCCGGCACCGCGGCTATAGGTTTCGTGGACCACCATGCCCTGGGTGAAGAGACCCTTGAAGGGTTCGGTGGCCGCCACGTGACCGGTTTCGCGCATGGCGCGGGTGAAGAAGCGCGAATAGAGCAGGTGCAGGATCGCGTGCTCGATGCCGCCGATATACTGGTCGACCGGCAGCCAGCGGTTCGCGGCTTCGGGATCGGTTGGTTTTCCTTCCCAGGGCGCGGTAAAGCGGGTGAAATACCAGCTCGAATCGACAAAAGTATCCATCGTATCCGTCTCGCGGCGGGCATCCTTGCCGCAGGTCGGGCAGGAGACATGACGCCAGGTCGGATGACGGTCGAGCGGGTTGCCGGGCTGATCGAAGGTAACGTCGTCGGGCAGCTTGACCGGCAGGTCCTTCTTCGGCACCGGCACGACGCCGCAATCATCGCAGTGGATGACCGGGATCGGGCAGCCCCAATAACGCTGACGGGAAATGCCCCAGTCGCGCAGGCGGAAATTGACCTTGCGCTCGCCCTGCGGCGCATTGCCGAGCGAAGCGGCCGCCAGGCGGTCGGCAACGATATTGAAGGCCTCCTCCGTCGTCTTGCCGTCGAGGAAGCGCGAATTGATCATCACGCCCTCACCGTCATAGGCGGTATCGCCGACGGCAAAGCTCGCAGCGTCGCCATCCCTCGGCATGACGACGGCCACGACCGGCAGGCCGTATTTGCGAGCAAAATCAAGGTCGCGCTGGTCGCCTGACGGGCAGCCGAAGATCGCGCCGGTGCCGTAATCCATCAGGACGAAGTTGGCGATATAGACAGGCAGCTCCCAGGAGGGATCAAGCGGATGTCTGACGCGGATACCGGTATCCATGCCTTTCTTTTCGGCGGTCTCGAGTGCGGCGAGCGACGTGCCGGCACGGCGGCACTCCTCGCAGAAGGCTTCGATATCGGCATTCTTTGCGGCGGCATCCTTTGCCAGCGGGTGATCGGCGGCGATCGCCAGGAAGGAGGCGCCGAACAGCGTGTCCGGCCGGGTGGTATAGACCGTGACCTCGCTCTCGCCGGCAGGCGCCGTTTCCGGCACAATCTCCCAACGAATCGTCAGGCCTTCCGAGCGGCCGATCCAGTTCTTCTGCATCAGCCGCACTTTTTCCGGCCACTGTTCAAGCGTGTCCAGCGCGTCGAGCAGATCCTGGCTGAAATCGGTGATCTTGAAGAACCACTGCGTCAGTTCGCGCTGTTCGACCAGCGCACCGGAACGCCAGCCGCGGCCATCGATCACCTGTTCGTTGGCGAGCACAGTGTTGTCGACAGGATCCCAATTGACCTTCGACTGCTTGCGGTAAACCAAGCCCTTTTCCAGGAAATCCAGGAAGAGATGCTGCTGGTGCTGGTAATATTCGACATCGCAGGTGGCGAATTCGCGGCTCCAGTCCAGCGAGAGCCCCATGGCCTTCAACTGCGCCTTCATCGAGCCGATATTCTGGTACGTCCAGGAAGCGGGATGCACGCCGCGCTCCATGGCGGCGTTCTCTGCCGGCATGCCGAAAGCGTCCCAGCCCATCGGGTGCAGCACATTATAGCCCCGCGCGCGCTTATAGCGGGCGACGACATCGCCCATGGCGTAATTGCGGACATGGCCCATATGGATGCGCCCCGACGGATAGGGGAACATTTCGAGGACGTAATATTTTTCGCGCGGATCGGCATTGTCGGTCTCGAAGACCTTGTCTTCATTCCATTTCTGCTGCCAGCGGGGCTCGGCATCGCGCGGATTATAACGTTCGGTGGCCATCGTATTCGTATTTCCGGAAAATCAGGGGAGTTGGTCGAGACCTTCACCATGAAACCACCGTAGCGTCAAGTTTTGCAGGCGCTGCAAGCGTCCGATCTTGATCACGTGCAAGCGATTTCGCGAAGGCGGGTCTTGGCAAGCACAGGTTGGCTGGTTAGTTCATTGCCAATCCTTTCATGCTGGTATGTCGAGGCAGAACGATGGAACTTCAAGAGCGGTTGAACGACGTGCGATCACGGATTGCGGCCGGGGAACGCGCGGCAGGTCGGCCGGCGGGTTCCGTTCAGCTGGTCGCGGTATCGAAGACCTTCGAGGCGGACGCGATCCGCCCGGCCATCGAAGCGGGACAGCGCGTCTTCGGCGAGAACCGGGTGCAGGAAAGCCAGGGCAAGTGGCCGGCGCTGAAGGCCGAGCGTCCGGATATCGAATTGCATCTGATCGGGCCGCTGCAATCGAACAAGGCGGCGGACGCGGTGGCGCTCTTCGACGTCATCGAGACGGTGGACCGGGAAAAGATCGCCCGCGCGCTTGCCGAGGAGATGAAGCGGCAGGCCAAGACGCCGCGGCTCTACGTCCAGGTCAATACCGGGCTTGAACCGCAGAAGGCCGGTATCGCTCCTGACGACACGCCAGCCTTTGTGGCGCTCTGTCGCGACGAGCTCGGCCTTTCTGTTGAAGGTTTGATGTGTATTCCGCCGGCCGAGGAAAATCCCGGGCCGCATTTTGCCCTGCTGGCAAGACTTGCGTCCAAATGCGGCGTCGGAAAACTTTCCATGGGAATGTCCGGTGACTACGAGATGGCAATCGCCTTCGGCGCCACCAGCGTCCGCGTCGGATCGGCGATTTTCGGCGCGCGCTGAAACTCTGCTTTGGTCGGGCTTCCCGTTCCTCTCACCGCTGCCTAGATTGATATCGAGGCGTGCATGTCCTGGGGAGGAGCAGATGCAGAACGACTATCATCAGGTCTACGCGGCCTGGAAACGCGATCCCGAAGCCTTCTGGCGTGAAGCCGCTGCCGACATAGACTGGTTCAAACCGCCGGAGCGGGTGTTCTCGCCCGACGACGGTGTCTATGGCCGTTGGTTCTCAGCCGGGGAAACCAATACCTGCCACAATTGCCTGGACCGGCATATCGCTGCCGGGCGCGGCGGCGAGACAGCCGTTATCTTCGACAGCGCGATGACCGGCGAGAAGCGGCGTTTCACTTACGACGAGGTGCTTGTCGAGGTAAAGGCGATCGCCGCAACGCTGCTCGAATTCGGCATCGGCAGGGGCGATCGCGTGATCCTCTATATGCCGATGCTACCGCAGGCGGTCTTTTCGATGCTCGCGTGCGCTCGCATCGGTGCGGTTCACTCCGTCGTTTTCGGTGGATTTGCCGCCAGCGAACTTGCAGCGCGCATCGACGATTGCGGTGCGAAGCTGGTGATCACCGCAAGCTGTGGGCTCGAGCCCGGCCGTATCATTGTCTATAAGCCCTTGGTCGACCAGGCGATCGAGATCGCGGGTTCGAAGCCGGAGCGTTGCCTGGTGCTGCAGCGGCCGGAGCTTCGGGCAGATCTCGTCAATGGCCGCGATCAGGATTTCGAGACGGCAGTGGCGCGCCATCGCGGCGCCGAGGTCGCCTGTGTTTCGGTCAAGGCGACCGATCCGCTCTATATCCTCTACACCTCCGGCACCACGGGCCAGCCGAAGGGTGTGGTGCGCGACAATGGCGGCCATATGGTTGCGCTCAACTGGTCGATGCGGAATATCTACGGCTTGAAGCCGGGTGAGGTCTTCTGGACGGCTTCGGATATCGGTTGGGTCGTCGGGCATTCCTATATCGTCTACGCTCCGCTGATATCAGGCGTAACCACCTTGATCTTCGAGGGAAAACCGGTCGGTACTCCGGATGCCGGCACATTCTGGCGCATCGTTTCGGAGCATAAGGTGCGGGTGCTATTCACGGCGCCGACGGCGTTCCGCGCCATTCGGCGGGAGGACGCGGACGGCGATCTGATACGCAAATATCCGATGCCGGATTTGCGGGCGCTGTTTCTTGCCGGCGAAAGGGCGGATCCGGAGACCCTGAAATGGGCGGAGCGCATGCTCGGCATACCCGTCATCGATCATTGGTGGCAGACGGAGACCGGCTGGCCGATCGCCGCAAATCCGCTCGGTCTCGGCGCCCTTCCCGTCAAGCACGGTTCGCCGGCGCTGCCGATGCCCGGTTATGAGATCGCGGTGCTCGACGATGCCGGCCATCCGATCGAGGCCGGAACGCTCGGCAATATCGTCGTGAAGCTGCCCTTGCCGCCCGGCTGTCTGCCGACCCTCTGGAACGCCGACCAGCGTTTTCGATCGGCTTATCTCGATGAGTTTCCGGGCTACTACAAGACGGCTGACGCCGGATATGTCGATGAAGACGGCTATCTCTTCATCATGTCGCGCACCGACGACATCATCAATTGCGCCGGTCATCGGCTCTCGACAGGGGCCATGGAGGAGGTCTGTGCGCGTCATCCCGATATCGCCGAATGCGCTGTTATCGGCGTGATCGATGCGCTGAAGGGTCAGGTGCCCTGCGGTTTCCTGGTGCTGAAGCGCCATGTTTCCCGTGAGGCGACGGTGATCGAATCAGAGGTCGTGGCGATGATTCGTGATTCGATCGGACCCGTCGCCGCCTTCAAGATGGCCATCATCGTTAACCGGTTGCCGAAGACGCGCTCCGGCAAAATCCTGCGCGGCACCATGCAGAAAATCGCCGACGGCATACCCTGGAAAATGCCTGCAACCATTGATGATCCAACGATTTTGGAAGAAATCGCCGAGGCGCTGCGGGCGCGCGGGTTCGGCTCGCTGCCGATGTGAATTAAACTTTCGGTAAGTCTAATTGAGGAATTGTTAACCATATCGATGCAAGCATTTGTTAACGGCAATGGCTTGCATAGCAGGCTTTGCATGACGCGGTCGCCGTTACCGGCTTAGTCCGGATTGCCCCTTTCTCAACGATTGTGGAACGGATCATGACAAGCATCCTCACCAACAACGCTGCCATGGCAGCGCTGCAGACTTTGCGCGGTGTAAACGATAGTCTCAAGGACACCCAGGGTCGCGTTTCCTCGGGTTATCGTGTTGAAAAGGCGGCTGATAATGCCGCCTATTGGTCGATCGCAACGACCATGCGTTCTGACAATAAAGCGCTTTCGGCCGTCTCGGATGCCCTCGGTCTCGGCGCGGCGAAGGTCGATACCGCCTATTCGGCCATGGACAGTGCCCTCGACATCGTCAGCGAAATCAAGGCGAAGATCGTCGCCGCCACGGAAAAAGGCGTCGACAAGACGAAGATCCAGCAGGAGCTCGATCAGCTGCAGGAGCAGCTGCTCAGCATCGCCCAATCGGCATCCTTCTCGGGTGAAAACTGGGTCGCCGGCGCTTCCGGCACGAAGAGCGTCGTCTCGTCCTTCGTCCGCGACGGCAGCAATGCCGTCTCGGTCAAGACGACGGACTATGTGCTCGATTCAGGCACGCTTGGAAACGTGCTCTTCGGCATGACCAGCACCGGCGCGATCGAAACGACCAGCGGCATCATCGGCACGGCTTTCAACGGAACCTATGGCGGCAAAGTTATCATCATGGCGTCGATCTATGATCTCGACATTACCGGTTTCACCCAGGGCCAGCTCGACGCGGCCTTGACCGGCGTCGAATTGGTCCTCGGCGCCATGACCGCCGCCGGCTCGGCTCTCGGCTCGATCTCGACCCGTATCCAGCTCCAGGAAAATTTCGTCAGCGGTCTTCACGATTCAATCGACTCCGGCGTCGGACGTCTGGTCGATGCCGATATGGAAGAGGAATCGAGCAGGCTCTCGGCGTTGCAGACGCAGCAGCAACTGGCCGTCCAGTCGCTGTCGATTGCCAACAGCTCGGCGCAGAACATCCTCACCCTGTTCCGCAGCTAAAGCGCGTCGTGATCTTCTACAGGCAATAGGCAATAAAAAACCCCGCCAGACCGGCGGGGTTTTTCATGAGATAACCGATATCTCAGTACTGGTCGTCGTCCTCGTCCTTCGGGGCTGAGCGCAGCGAGCTCAGCTTGCGGAAGACGGCGTCGGCATCGATTTCCTTTTCCTCTTCGCGCTCGTAGCTCGGGGTCAGGCGCTCGGTTTCCTGTGCCGATTGCAGCGTCGCGCCAAGCTCGGCGGCGGTCGGCAGCGGACGACCCTTGGAGGCCTTTTCCACTTCCATGTCCAGATCGATCTGGCTGCAGAGGCCGAGCGTTACCGGATCCATCGGCGCCAGGTTGGCCGAGTTCCAGTGGGTGCGCTCGCGGATCTGCTCGATGGTCGATTTCGTCGTGCCGACGAGGCGGGAAATCTGCGCGTCCTTCAGCTCCGGATGGTTGCGAACGAGCCAGAGAATGGCGTTCGGGCGGTCCTGACGCTTCGAAACCGGCGTATAACGCGGGCCGCGGCGCTTGGATTCCGGCACGCGCACCTTTGGTTCGGAAAGCTTCAGCTTGTGGTTCGGATTGGCTTCGGCGCGGGCGATCTCGTCGCGGGAGAGCTGTCCCGTCGAGATCGGGTCGAGGCCCTTGATACCCTGCGCCGCTTCGCCATCGGCGATCGCCTTGACTTCGAGCGGATGCAGTTTGCAGAACTGCGCAATCTGATCGAAAGACAGTGCCGTATTGTCGACGAGCCAGATGGCTGTCGCCTTCGGCATGAGCAGTGTTTGAGCCATGGATATAGTCCTTCTATCGTCCGCGCCGGTCGCGGTCCGTGGATTGTCACCACAATGTCCGGGAAATATGCCGCTATATAACCGCACTGTCGCAGAATTGCAATTCTTCCAAAATGAAATGACCTTTGTCTAATTGCCGCCACGATGCGAACTGCTATGAATTGCCCTGATTTGAAATCCAGGCCCGCTTTGCCGGCGCGGCCCATCGCATGTCCCATGAGGAGGAGTTCCATGTCGGAGAAGATCTATCCGGTTACGAAGCCGGTGAAGGCGCGCGCCCTGATCGATAAGGAAAAGTACCTGAAATGGTACGAGGAAAGCGTCGAGAACCCGGACAAGTTCTGGGGCAAGCACGGCAAGCGGATCGACTGGTTCAAGCCCTATACCAAGGTCAAGAACACCTCCTTTACCGGCAAGGTCTCGATCAAGTGGTTCGAGGACGGCCAGACCAACGTCTCCTACAACTGTATCGACCGACATCTGAAAACGAATGGCGACCAGGTGGCGATCATCTGGGAAGGTGACAACCCCTATATCGACAAGAAGGTCACCTATAACGAGCTCTACGAGCATGTCTGCCGGATGGCGAACGTCTTGAAGAAGCACGGCGTCAAAAAGGGCGATCGCGTCACCATCTATATGCCGATGATCCCGGAAGCCGCCTATGCGATGCTCGCCTGCGCCCGCATCGGCGCGGTGCATTCGGTCGTCTTCGGCGGTTTCTCGCCGGAGGCCTTAGCGGGGCGCATCGTTGACTGCGAATCCACCTTCGTCATCACATGCGACGAAGGTGTGCGCGGCGGCAAGCCGGTGCCGCTGAAGGACAATACTGATACCGCAATTCATATCGCGGCACGCCAGCACGTGATCGTGGAGAAGGTTCTGGTCGTTCGCCGCACCGGTGGCAAGACCGGCTGGGCGCCAGGCCGCGATCTCTGGCATCACCAGGAAATCGCCACCGTGAAGGCGGAATGCCCGCCGGTGAAGATGAAGGCGGAAGATCCGCTCTTCATTCTTTATACGTCAGGCTCAACCGGTAAGCCGAAAGGCGTGCTGCACACGACCGGCGGTTATCTCGTCTATGCGGCGATGACGCATGAATATGTCTTCGATTATCACGACGGCGACGTCTACTGGTGCACGGCCGATGTCGGCTGGGTCACCGGCCACTCCTATATCGTCTATGGGCCGCTCGCCAACTGCGCAACGACGCTGATGTTCGAGGGCGTGCCGAATTTCCCGGACCAGGGCCGCTTCTGGGAAGTCATCGACAAGCATAACGTCAATATCTTCTATACGGCGCCAACAGCGATCCGCTCGCTGATGGGCGCCGGCGACGACTTCGTCACGCGCTCCTCGCGCTCTTCGCTACGCCTGCTCGGCACCGTTGGCGAGCCGATCAACCCCGAAGCCTGGGAGTGGTATTACAATGTCGTCGGCGACAAGCGTTGCCCTGTCATCGACACGTGGTGGCAGACGGAAACCGGCGGCCATATGATCACGCCGCTGCCAGGTGCCACCGATCTGAAACCCGGTTCGGCGACGACCCCGTTCTTCGGCATCAAACCGCAGCTGGTCGACAATGAGGGCAAGGTGCTGGACGGCCCGGCCGACGGCAATCTGTGCATCACCGACAGCTGGCCGGGTCAGATGCGCACGGTCTACGGCGATCACGAGCGCTTCATCCAGACCTACTTCTCCACCTATAAGGGCAAGTATTTCACCGGCGACGGCTGCCGGCGCGATGCGGACGGTTATTACTGGATCACCGGCCGTGTCGACGACGTGCTGAACGTCTCCGGCCATCGGCTCGGCACGGCAGAGGTGGAATCGGCACTCGTCTCGCACAATCTGGTTTCGGAAGCTGCTGTTGTCGGTTATCCGCATCCGATCAAGGGCCAGGGTATCTATTGCTATGTGACGCTGATGGCCGGTCACGATGGTTCGGACGCGCTTCGCCAGGAACTGGTGAAACATGTGCGGGCGGAAATCGGCCCGATCGCCGCGCCCGACAAGATCCAGTTCGCGCCCGGTCTGCCGAAGACCCGGTCCGGAAAGATCATGCGCCGCATCCTGCGCAAGATCGCCGAGGACGATTTCGGTGCACTTGGCGACACCTCGACGCTCGCCGATCCCGCCGTGGTCGACGATCTGATCGCCAACCGACAGAACAAGGCGACGGCCTGAGATATGGAGCCGCTCCGTCCCTCGCGGCTTCCGGAGCGGCTCCCATTTCGTCGACGCATTGGCGTGCGTTGACCGCAATCACGGGCGAAGCCCTCGGTGAGGCAACGTCCGTCCGTCAAGACGACATCAGGATACGGCAAAAATACTGGAGCCTAAGGCTCGTTAGCCGGATTCTACTTACATAGGCCATCTGCGTGGAGTGCAGCTCCGCCATAGTGATTTCGTAAATCCGCATATTCCGATCGAAAGACGCCAATAGGAATATTACTCAGAAATCGATCGCCCGGCCGTTGATCTCATAGTCGCCGAAGCGCGCCGGTTCGGCTCCGCCGCGACCGCCGGTCTCCGGCGGCAGTTCCAGCGGTTTATGGTTCTTCCGCCGCTCTTCGGCTTCGGCAAGCGCGCGCCTGGCAGCCGGGGACAGCATCTTGCGCCGCGGCTCCGACCCCTCGGCTACCGGCGTTTCGCTATTGTCATTATCAGCGTCCTGCATGCCTTCTCCTGCCGGAAAATATTGAAAATGGCTGGTGAATAACCAAATCATAATGCGCCGGCGCCGGGATTGAAAGCTTGGGACGCCGAAATCGGAGATGGAGATCCGCAATGAACCTCGTCCGCACTGCCATGTTGCTTGCCTTCATGACGGCGCTTTTCATGTTCGTCGGCTTCCTGATCGGCGGTCGGGCCGGCATGATGATCGCCTTCGTCATTGCCGCCGGCATGAATTTCTTCTCCTACTGGAATTCCGATCGGATGGTGCTTTCGGCCTATCGCGCGCAGGAGGTCGACGAGCGCAACGCGCCTGAGTTTTTCCGGATCGTGCGCGATCTCGCCGGCAATGCCGGCTTGCCGATGCCGAAGGTCTATCTCTACGACAGCCCGCAGCCGAATGCCTTCGCCACCGGCCGCAATCCCGACAATGCTGCCGTGGCCGCCTCGACCGGCCTGCTCAGCGCATTGTCTCCCGAGGAGGTGGCGGGCGTAATGGCGCATGAACTGGCGCATATTCAGAACCGCGACACGCTGACGATGACGATCACGGCAACACTTGCCGGTGCGATCTCGATGCTTGGCAACTTCGCTTTCTTCTTCGGGGGCAATCGTGACAACAACAGCAATCCTCTCGGCTTCATCGGCGTCATCGTCGCGATGATCGTGGCGCCGCTCGCCGCCATGCTGGTGCAGATGGCGATCAGCCGCACGCGCGAATATTCGGCCGACCGCCGCGGCGCCGAGATCTGCGGCAATCCGCTCTGGCTCGCTTCGGCGCTCGGCAAGATCGCGCGCGGTGCCGCCCATGTTCCGAACGAGGATGCCGAGCGCAATCCGGCGACGGCACATATGTTCATCATCAATCCGCTCTCCGGAGAGCGGATGGACAATCTGTTTTCGACCCATCCGAACACGGAAAACCGCATCGCTGCCCTGTATGACATGGCGCAAGGCGGCATGAATGTCTCGACGTCGCCGGCGCGTGCTGCTAATCCGTCGCGCAAATCGCGCTCTGTTCCGGATACGGGCCTTGGTCGCGGTGGTTCGCAACCGCCAAAAGGTCCGTGGTCTTGAATTCAGACGGCACGAAGAAGCCATTCCGCAAGCAAAAGCCCTCCGCCGAGCGTTCCGCACCGGCTAAACCCGGCATGCAGGCGCGCGCCGCCGCGGCAAAAATTCTTGCTGCCGTCGTCGACCGCAAGCTGCCGCTCGACGGCGCTCTCGATCATGAACACGGCAATCCGGCCTATCGGGCGCTCGGCGAAAGCGACCGGGCGCTCGTCCGCGCCATCCTGAACACGACGCTGCGTCATCTGCCGCGCATCGATGCCGCCATTGCCGGGCTGCTGGATTCGCCGCTGCCGGAGGGGGCAAGGGCGCTGCATCATGTGCTTGCGATCGGCGCGGCGCAGATCCTCTATCTCGACGTGCCCGATCATTCGGCTGTCGATCTTGCCGTCGAGCAGGCCAATCAGGACCCGCGCAATCGCCGTTTCGCCAAGCTGGTCAATGCCATCCTCCGTCGGCTCGGCCGCGAAAAGGCTGAGGTGCTGGGTGAGATCGGCAAGGTCGCGCCGATGCCGGCCTGGTTCATCGCCAGGCTGGAGAAGGCTTATGGCCGGGATGCGGCGCTGGCGATTTCGGAATCCCAGCTCGAGCCGGCCGCGATCGATCTGACCGTCAAATCCGACCCTGAAGGCTGGGCCAAGCGGCTGAACGGTGTTGCCCTGCCGACGGGCGGTGTGCGGCTTGCTGCCTTCGACGGCGGCATTCCTGCGCTCGAAGGCTTCGATGAGGGCCAATGGTGGGTGCAGGATGCGGCAGCAAGCATCCCCGCCAAGCTTTTCGGCGATCTCTCGGGCAGACGTACCGCCGATCTCTGCGCCGCGCCCGGCGGCAAGACGGCGCAGCTCATTCTTGCCGGTGGCGAAGTCACCGCCCTCGACCAGTCGGAAAGCCGGCTAAGACGGCTGCGGTCGAATCTCGACCGGCTTGGCCTCAAAGCCGAGACGATTGCGGCAGACCTGACGACGTTCGAGCCGGCGGAGCGTTTCGATGCGATCCTGCTCGATGCCCCCTGCTCTTCCACCGGCACGACACGCCGGCACCCTGACGTGCTGTGGACCAAAGGAGCTGAGGATATTGCCAGGCTGGCGGCGCTACAGGAACGGCTGCTGCGCCATGCGCTGACATTGCTGAAGCCGGGCGGCACGCTGGTTTTTTCGAATTGCTCGCTCGACCCTGCCGAGGGTGAGGACGTCGTCGCCCGTGTTCTTTCCGATACGGATGCGGTCGAGCGCGTTTCGATCGGTGCCGGCGACTGGCCCGGCCTCGAGGCGGCGATCACACCGCTCGGCGAATTCCGTACGCTTCCCACCATGCTGAAAATGCCCGATGGCATTGCCTCCGGCCTCGACGGCTTCTATGCGGCTGTGCTGCGTCGCGTGGCCTGATTGCAGGCTTGAGCGCGCCCAGGCGAATCTCCGCCAAGCCAGACATTTCACAGCCCGGCATCACGCATGCCGTTCTCACAAAACCGCCCGCATGATGCCGTTGAAACGCGTTAATTGCGTATATTCGAACCTTGTCACGAATTAATTCATTGCGGACGATGAAATCGGCCGCTTTTCACCTATTCTTAACCACGAGGGTCAATAGACAATAGAATATGCAGTTTGGTCGGCGTTTTGCGAGCATGTATGTTCGGGAGGCTTGGCGGCGCGCCTTGCGCCGCGTCGCGTTGCTGCGCCTGAAGCTCTTTCGCCATTCGATCAAGGTGCCCGAGCGTCTGATCGTCGCGCCGACCGATCTGCGCAGCATCGATCCGCATGTGGCCGACGAGATCCTCAACGGACGTTTTCTCCTGGCCGGGCGGATGCTGGAAACCAACGGAAAGTCGCCCTTCACCTTCACCCTGCCCTCGCGCCCCTTCGCGATCCGTCTTCATAGCTTCGGCTGGTTGCGGCATATGCGGGCGAACAAGACGGAGCGCAGCTCGGCTGCCGCCCGCGCGATCGTCGACAGCTGGCTTTCCATCCATGCCGGCCGGATGGAGGGGGTCGCCTGGGAGACCGACGTCACCGCCCAGCGCGTCATTGCCTGGCTGTCGCATTCACCGGTGGTGCTGCAGAACGCCGATCGCGGCTTCTATCGCCGCTTCATGAAGTCGCTGGCGTTCCAGGTGAGGTTCCTGCACCGCATGGCGCCGTTCACCCTCGGCGGCCTGGAGCTGTTTCGGCTGCGTATTGCGCTCGCCATGGCCTCCGTTGCCATGCCGGCGCGCGCCTCCACGCTCAGAAGGGCGGCGCAGGCGCTCGACCGCGAGTTCGATAGCCAGATTCTGTCGGATGGCGGCCATATCTCGCGCAATCCACGTGTCGGGCTGGAATTGCTGCTTGATCTGCTGCCGCTCAGGCAGACCTATGTCAATCTCGGTCATGACCTGCCGCAGAAGCTGATCTCCGGCATCGACCGCATGTATCCGGCATTGCGGTTCTTTCGCCATCAGGACGGCGACCTGGCGCTCTTCAACGGAGCGACCTCGACGCTCGCAAACGAGCTGATGTCGGTGCTGCGATATGACGAGACCGCCGGTCAGCCGTTCAAAGCTTTGCCGCATTCGCGCTATCAGCGGCTTTCCGGCGGGAAGACGGTGATCATTGCCGATACCGGCACGCCGCCTTCGGCAGGCGGGCGGCGGACCGCGCATGCCGGCAGCCTCTCCTTCGAGATGTCGTCCGGCCGCCATCGCTTCATCGTCAATTCCGGCTCGCCGAAATTTGCCGGGCACCGCTATGTCCAGATGGCGCGCACGACTGCGGCGCATTCGACCGTCATCATCAACGACACCTCGTCCAGCCGTTTTTCGCCCTCGCCCTTCCTCAATCACGCGATCATCGAACCGGTCAAGACAGTCACCGTCGAGCGCGCCGAAACGGAGGATGGACGCGACGGCATCAAGCTCAGCCATGACGGTTATCTCAGGGTGTTCGGGGTGCTGCACGAGCGTGAACTGACCCTCAATGCCGCGGGCTCGATCGTGACAGGCCGCGACCGGCTCGTCGTCCGCGAAGGATATGAGAGTGACGAGCCCCTGAATGCTGTCGCCCGTTTTCATATCCATCCCGCGATCGTCCTGCATCAGAGTGACGGCGAGTCTGTGCTGTTGACGGCGCCGGACGGTGAGAGCTGGCTGTTTTCGGCACCCGGCAATGAAGTGCTGATCACCGAGGACATTTTTTTCGCCGACAGCTCCGGCATCTGCGGTTCGGACCAGATCGAGATCGATTTCGATCTTGCCGAGAAGACGGAAATCCGCTGGTTCCTGTCCCGCAAGGGCTAGATCATGTGCCGACGCCTGTTTGCGCGGCGGCAAAGCTGTGCTAACGCGACGCCAGCATGCGAGCATCCCTCGCGGATATCTCCCGAAGCCCGAACGGAGAAGGTTTCATGGCCGTCATTTCCAAGAAGATCCCCGCCCCCGACAAGGTCGAAATCAAGACCGCACTCATTTCCGTCTTCGACAAGACCGGGATCGTCGAGCTCGCCCGCGCCCTGTCTGCCAGGGGCGTCCGCCTGCTTTCGACCGGTGGCACCTATAAAGCGATCACTGCTGCCGGTCTCGCCGTCACCGATGTCTCCGAAATCACCGGGTTTCCGGAGATCATGGACGGGCGCGTCAAGACGTTGCATCCGACGGTGCATGGCGGTCTGCTGGCGATCCGCGACGACAGCGAACACCAGGAGGCGATGAAAACGCACGGTATCGAGAGCATCGACCTCGCCGTCATCAATCTCTACCCCTTCGAGGAGGTGCGCGCCGCCGGCGGCGACTATCCGACGACTGTCGAGAATATCGATATCGGCGGTCCGGCGATGATCCGCGCATCGGCCAAGAACCATGCCTATGTGACGATTCTGACCGATCCGGCCGATTATGCCGAACTCACGGAGCAGGTTTCCGCAGATGACGGCAAGACTGGCTATGCCTTCCGCCAGCGCATGGCCGCCAAGGCCTATGCCCGCACCGCCGCCTATGATGCGATGATTTCCAACTGGTTCGCCGAGGCGCTGTCGATCGACACGCCGCACCACCGGGTCATCGGCGGTGCGCTGAAGGAAGAGATGCGCTACGGCGAAAACCCGCATCAGAAGGCGGCCTTCTATGTCACCGGCGAGAAGCGCCCGGGTGTTTCTACGGCCACCCTTCTCCAGGGCAAGCAGCTCTCCTACAACAACATCAACGATACGGATGCCGCCTACGAGCTCGTCGCCGAGTTCCTGCCTGAGACAGCGCCGGCCTGCGCCATCATCAAGCATGCCAATCCCTGCGGTGTTGCCACCGGATCGAGCCTGGTCGAAGCCTATCAGCGGGCGCTCGCCTGCGATTCCGTTTCCGCCTTCGGCGGCATCATTGCCCTCAACCGGACGCTGGACGCCGAAACGGCCGAAGAGATCGTCAAGCTCTTCACCGAAGTGATCATCGCGCCGGATGTGACGGAGGAGGCGAAGGCGATCGTCGCCCGCAAACCGAATCTGCGGCTGCTGTCGGCCGGAGGCCTGCCCGATCCGCGTGCCGCAGGCCTGACGGCAAAGACCGTTTCCGGCGGCCTGCTGGTCCAGAGCCGGGACAACGGCATGGTCGAAGATCTGGAACTCAAGGTCGTCACCAGGCGCGCGCCGACGGCACGGGAACTTGATGACATGAAGTTTGCCTTCAAGGTCGGCAAACATGTGAAATCGAATGCCGTGGTCTATGCCAAGGACGGCCAGACAGCCGGTATCGGCGCCGGCCAGATGAGCCGCGTCGATTCGGCCCGCATCGCCGCTTTGAAGGCCGAGGAGGCCGCCAAGGCGCTCGGCCTTGCCGTGCCGATGACCCATGGTTCGGCAGTCGCCTCCGAAGCCTTCCTGCCTTTTGCTGACGGTCTTCTGTCGATGATCGCCGCAGGGGCGACCGCGGTTATCCAGCCGGGCGGCTCGATGCGCGACCAGGAAGTCATCGATGCCGCCAACGAACACGGCATCGCGATGGTGTTCACCGGCATGCGCCATTTCCGCCATTGAATAAGGATCGGGCGCGGCCACGCGCTCATCTCCGGCTTGATCGGGCCCGTTCCTATGCCCGATCGGCCGGATAGGGCGTGCGGATCAAGAGCACCAGTCCGCCGGCGAGAAACAGGATCAGCGTTGCCATTCCGAGCCGCGGTGATCCGCTGATATAGGTCACCAGCGAGAAGAGCAGCGTCGCCATGAAACTCGTGGCGCGCCCCGAAAGCGCATAAATGCCGAAATAGCGGCCGGCCTCCTCGGGGCTGACGCTGCGGGCGAGATAGGAGCGCGACGAGGCCTGCACCGGCCCGAAGGCGAGCCCGATCAGCAGACCATAGAGGATATAAGCCTTTTCCGCCGCGGTCCCGAAGAGGCCACCGGAATCGGCCATCGGCAGCGGCATCAGTCCGAACAGCGTGTAACCCGGTCCTGTCGAGATGATGCCGATGGTGGCGAGAAGCAGCATGGTCAGGCTGATGACGACGGTCACCTTCGAACCGACGCCCTTGTCGATGCGGCCGGCGATCAGGCAGCCGAAGATCGCGACGACATTCAGGATGATGCCGTAGATGCCGATCTCGATTGTCGCCCAGCCGAACATGCCGGCCGCAAAGATTCCACCGAGGATCAGCAGGCCGTTGACGCCGTCCTGATAGATCATCCGGGCAACGAGGAATGTCAGGATGCCGCGGCGCTCCTTAAGTTCGGCTAGCGTGTTTCTGAGCTCCCGCAAGCCGGAGCGGACGGCGGTGCCGAAGGGAAGACCCTTGCCGACATCGGGTGTGAACAAGAACATCGGCAGGATGAAGATCAGGTACCAGACGGCCGAGATCGGCCCGGTGATGCGTGCATCCTGGCCGGTCTTGGGATCGAGACCGAATAGCGGATCGAGGCCGAGGATGGTCTTGCCGCTCTCGGGGCTTGCCGCCAAAAGCGTCACGACGGCAATGAGCACGATCATGCCGCCGAGATAACCGAGCCCCCAGGCGGTGTTGGAGAGTTTTCCGACCTCGTGCCTGGCGACCAGGCGCGGCATCATCGAATCGTTGAAGACGATCGAAAACTCCGCCGAGATCGAGGCGAGGATCATGAAAATGACGGGATAGAGGACTGGTGAACCCGGGGCGGCAAACCACAGGCAGGAAAGGCTGGCGATCTTGATGACGGCGAAGAAGCCGATCCAGGGTTTGCGTGCGCCGGACTGGTCGGCGATCGAGCCGAGAACGGGTGAGAGCAGGGCGATGATCACCGAGGAGATCGTCGCCATGTTGCTCCACGTCGTCTGCGCGGAAACCGGGTCATCGGTCAGGCGGGAAACGAAATAGGGCCCGAAGATAAAGGTTGTGACCACGGTAAAGAAGGGCTGCGCTGCCCAATCGAAGAACATCCACCCCCATATGCCCTTCTCCGTGGCCTTCGGCGGTTGCGTTCCTGTCCAGTCAATGCGATTCAACATCCGCTCCTTTTTTCGCGGACTGTCTCACCTCGCCCGGTCGCGCGCAAGATCGGTCAGGATACCTGCGGCAACGGTAATACGCGCAAGGTTGGGATCGCCGCCGTCGCTGAGGCTCGAAAGCTCTTCGAGGATACGGTTGATGCGGATGCGATCCTGCGCATGCCAGGCCTGAACCGGAAGCTTTTCCTTGCCGTGATCGGAAAGAGCCGAGATGACGATGTCGCGTCTGGCGCTGGCGATCTGGTCGATGCTGCGGGCGAGCGCCAGATTCTCGTAATGGTCGGAGGTGAGGATCCGTCCGCCGGCCGCCAGCAGCCTAGCGATACGGAAGGTCTGCGACACCGCGAAGTAGTTTTCAGCGGCGCGCACCAGGGGCTCGCCGGTGCGTTCGGCAATCTGCATGATCTCCGGCACCAGCGCGAAGCTTTGGAGGTTGGCAATCTCGGCCGCGAGTTTTTCGGGCACGCCTGCGTGGCCGTACTCTGCCTGGCGGGCGGCGGTATCGCCGGCCGCCTGTTCGGCGAAGGCAGGCCTCAGCTTCTTCAGGGCCGCCTGCAGCCGGCTAATCACCTCCGCCATATCGGCCTTGGTCATGCCGGTCTTCAAGAGCAGGCGCGTCAACACGATAAAGCTATGGCTGATTTCCTCGTAGATGCGGTTCTGCATCTCACCTGATATCTTGCCGTCGAGAGCGTCCGTTTCGGACCAGAGCCGGGTCAGGTCGAACCCGTCGCGGGCAACGATCGCGGCGCGCACCACTTCCGGCGCCGAGGCCGCCGTCGCGTCCATCATGGCGACGGTGAAGCTCGGCCCGCCGCGGTTGATCGCTTCATTGGCAAGCACCGTCGCGACGATTTCGCGCTTCAGGCGATGGCTGGCGATATCGCCGGCATTCGTCTTCTGCATCTTGACGGGGAAATAATTCGAAAGCGTCGCGGTGAAATAGGGATCATCCGGCAGATCGCTTGCGGCCAGCGCATCGAAGAGCACGATCTTGGCATAAGACAGCAGCACGCCGATTTCCGGCCGCGTCAGCGGCTTGCCGGCAGCATAGCGTTCGGCGAGGGTCTGGTCATCCGGCAGCGTCTCGACCTTGCGATTCAGCTGCTTGGCGCCTTCGAGAACCGTCATGAAGCGCGCAAGTTCCAGGCCATTTGCCGTGCCCTTGCGTTCTGTCAGCGAGATCGCCAGCGACTGCAGGTAATTGTTGCGCAGCACCAGGGCCGCCACTTCGCCGGTCATCGAGGAAAGAAGCTGGTCGCGTTTTGCCCGCGTCAGGCGTCCGTCATGCATGGCGGCGGCCAGCGCGATCTTGATGTTGACCTCAACGTCCGAGGTGTTGACGCCGGCCGAGTTGTCGATGGCGTCGGAATTGCAGCGTCCACCCTTCAGACCATAGGCGATGCGGCCCTTCTGGGTAACGCCGAGGTTTGCGCCCTCGCCGATCACCTTGGCGCGCACCTCAACCGCGGTGATGCGGATTGGGTCGTTGGCGCGGTCGCCGACTTCGGTGTCGGTTTCGGAAGGCGCTTTCACATAGGTGCCGATGCCGCCGAACCAGAGCAGGTCGACCTCACTCTTCAGGATCGCCGTGATGATTTCGAAGGGCGTGGCCACGGCCTTGTCGATGCCGATTGCAGCAACCGCTTCCGGCGTCAGTGTGACCGATTTCGCCGAGCGAGAAATGATCATTGCCCCCTTCGAGAGCTTGCTCTTGTCGAAATCCTGCCAACTCGAACGCGGCAGGTCGAAGAGCCGCTGACGTTCGGCCAGCGCCTTTTCCATGTCGGGATCGGGATCGATGATGATGTCGCGATGATCGAAGGCGGCAATGAGCCGGATCTTTGGAGACAGCAGCATGCCGTTGCCGAAGACGTCGCCCGACATGTCGCCGACGCCGGCGACGGTAAAAGGTGTCGTCTGGATATCGATGTCCATTTCGCGGAAATGGCGTTTCACGGTTTCCCAGGCGCCGCGGGCGGTGATGCCCATCTTCTTGTGGTCATAACCGGCCGAGCCGCCGGAAGCGAAGGCGTCGTCCAACCAGAAGCCGGCTTCCTGCGCCAATGCATTGGCGGTGTCGGAGAAGGTCGCGGTGCCCTTGTCGGCGGCGACGACGAAATAGGGGTCGTCACCGTCGAGCCTGACCGTATCCTTCGGCGGCACGATATCGGCGCCCGATATATTGTCGGTGATCGAAAGCAGCGTGCGGATATAGGTCTTGTAAGCCTCGCGGCCGGTATTGAAGATCTCGTCGCGGCTGCCGCCGACCGGGAGCTTCTTCGGATAGAAGCCGCCCTTGGCGCCGACCGGCACGATGACCGCGTTCTTCACCTGCTGCGCCTTGACGAGGCCGAGCACTTCGGTGCGGTAATCCTCGGCGCGATCCGACCAGCGCAGGCCGCCGCGCGCCACCTTGCCGAAGCGCAGGTGCACACCTTCGACTTCGACGCCGTAGACGAACATCTCGCGGAAGGGTTTCGGTTCCGGCAGCCCGTCGACCAGGTGCGGATCGAGCTTGAAGGCCAGCATCGGTTTCGGCGAGCCGTCGGGGTTCTTCTGGAAATAATTGGTGCGCAGCGTCGCATCGACGATATTGACGTAGCGGCGCAGGATACGGTCGTCGTCAAGGCTCGGCACGTCGGCGAGCTCTGCCTCGATCGCCTGGTGCAGTTCGGCAAGTTTCTTCACGCGGACCTTCTCCGACAGCCGGGTGTCGAGCGTGTCATGGAAGAGACGAAAGATGGCGGCGGCGACGACAGGATATTTGTCGAGCGTCGTTGCGATATAGTCCTGCGAATAGGCGATGCCGGCCTGGCGGAGATAACGCGCATAGGCGCGCAGCACGTTGGTCTCGCGCGCCGAAAGCCCGGCCGAAATGATCAGCCGGTTGAAGCTGTCATTGTCGATCGTGCCGGCGAAGGCGGCTACGAAGGCTTCCTCGAGGGCGGCGCCGTAACGCGCCAGATCGATTTCGCCGCCATTGCGGGTTTCGAGCTCCATGTCGTGCAGCACGACGAGTTTCGTTTCTGCATCGGCGGCCGGCACTCCGATGTCGAAGGTACGTTCGCTGACGACATTGAAGCCGAGGTTCTCGAGAAGCGGCACGCGGCGCGACAGCGCCAGCTGGCCGCCGGCGTGGAAGATCTTCAAGGAAAGGGTGCGGCCCTGCTCTTCCTGACGATGGTAGAACTGGATGCGAAGCGGCTCGCCTGCGGCGCAGGCGCCGATATCGGCAAGGTCGGCCACGGTTTCCTCCGGGGTGAAGGAATCCTGGAAGGCCTGGTCGACCGATATCTTCGGCGCCTTGGCTCCGGCCAGTGCCTCGAAACGGTCGTCCCAGCGGGCGGTGATCTCACGGATCATCTGCTCGAGCTTTGCCTGCGGAATGCGTGGCGTCTTGCCGCCGGAGCGGCCGATGATGAAATGTACGCGCGCCACGCCGCCTTCCGGGAAAGCCGGGTAATAGGCGGAGACACGGCCGTCATAGACGGTCTTCAGATAGGTGCCGATCCGCTCACGAACGATCGAGTCATATTCCTCGCGCGGGACGTAGACGATCACCGAGACGAAGCGATCGAAATGGTCGATGCGCGGCAGGACGCGCACGCGCGGCCGATCGGCCAGGTCGTTGATTTGTTCGGCAAAACTTGCAAGCAGCGTCGTGTCGATCTGGAAGAGATCGTCGCGCGGATAGGATTCCAGCGTATTGTCGAGCATCCGGCCGGAATGGCTCATCGGGTCGAAGCCGAAATGCTCCTTCACCTTCTCGACCTTCGAACGCAGCAGCGGGATTTCCGAGGCCAGCGACGTATAGGCCGTCGAGGTGAAAAGGCCGACGATACGCAGTTCGCCGGTGACCTTGCCTTGCGCGTCGAAGCGCTTGACGCCGACATAATCCATATAGGCCCGGCGATGGACGATCGATTTCACATTCGCCTTGGTGACGATCAGGAAGTCGGGGCCGTCGAGGAAGGCAAGAATCTCAGGCGTGGTCGTCACTGCGTCCTTGCCGGTGCGCAACACGAGAACATCGGGGTTGGAGAGGATGCCGAGGCCTGCGCCCTTGTCGCGTTCGACCCTGGCATCGCTCCCCTTGCCGGAATAGACATATTCACGCATGCCGAGGAAAGTGAAATTCTCGTCGCGCAGCCAGGTCAGGAAGGCGACGGCTTCGTCGCGATCGGCCTTCTTGCGGCCGGTGCCATTGGCCGAAAGCTCGGCGATCACGCCGTCGACCTTGGAAAGCATCGGCTTCCAGTCGGACACCGACAGGCGCACCTGTTCGAGCACGGTTTCGATGCGTTTGACGAGATCGGCGGTCTGGGTGGAATTGAGCGGCGCAATATGAAGCTGGATATGGCTGACGCGATTGGTCGGGTCGCTCGGGTGATCGGCGGAATAGAGCGCAGGCGCCTTGCCCTTTTCCATGACCAGGATGGGATGCACGGCCATGAACAGGTCGCGATAGCTGCTTGTCACTTCACCCATGACCGATTCAAACAGAAAAGGCATGTTCCGGTCGGTGACTGAAAGCACCGAGACGGCGATGCCATCCGGCGTCACGTCGGCAATGGTGTCGATGCTGACGCGCGGCGCCTTGCCGCTCCAGGCGGCGAGTTCCTTTGCCGAGTGTACGGCAGAGAGTGCCAGCATTTCAGGCGTATAGAGTTCGAGATCATCATTGCTTGCCCGGCCGAAGAGAATTTCCGGATCGAGATGCGCCTCGCCCGTCGCCTTGGCGATCTTGCGCGCGCTTTCGATCTGCTTTTCCCGTTTCGGATTGTTTCTGGCAGCCATGGATCGCCTCCCTCAATGGTCTGATTTTCTGCAAGCTAGCAGAAGATTCTTCGAAAAAATCTCTAAAAGAGAGGTTCGAAGGATTGTTTTGGCGCTTTTTTGGCGCTCGAAACGAGAAAATCCAAGAAATTTTCCGCTTTCGTGGCGAAATGAAAGAGAAAGTTCCGTCTTCAGGATTTTCGTTCCGCCGCACAATTCCACGCCCGCATGAACAATGGTTGACAGCGTGGCGTCAAAAAGATCATCAAACGCGGTCATCATTCGGATCTGGATATCATGTCGGAAAATGCAGCGGGTGCAGTCATCGTCATCTCCAGCCATGTGGTGCGTGGCTCGGTCGGAAACCGGGCAGCCGTCTTTGCGCTGGAGACGCTTGGCCACCCGGTCTGGGCCCTGCCGACCGTCGTGCTGCCCTGGCATCCTGGCCATGGCCGCTCGACGAGGCTGACTTTTGCGGAAACGGATTTCGACGCGGCGATCGACGATCTCATCCGCGCGCCCTGGATCGGCGAAGTCAAGGCGGTGCTTTCCGGCTATTTCGGCAACGCCGCTCAGGTCCGCTCCGTCGCCCGGCTGGTCGATGCGCTCCGGCAAAACAATCCCGAGCTCGTCTATGTCTGCGATCCCGTCATGGGCGATCTCGGCGGCCTTTATGTACCGGAAGCAACCGCGGAGGCCATTCGCGACCACCTTATTCCGCTCGCCTCGCTGGCGACGCCGAACCGCTATGAGCTTGCATGGCTTTCAGGGGCAGCGCTCGAAGACAATGGCGCGATCATGGAGGCGGCGCTGGCGCTCGGACCATCGCGCATGCTTGTCACTTCGGCCGTGCCGATGATGGCGGGCGGCACCGGCAATCTCTATCTTTCCGGCCGTCACGCGCTTCTTGCCGAGCACCGCGTCGTCGACAATCCGCCGAATGGTCTGGGCGACCTGCTTGCCGCCGTCTTCCTGTCGCGCCTGCTTTCCGGGCTCGAGGACGAGAAGGCGCTGCAGCTTGCCACCGCCAGCGTCTTCGAGGTCCTCGCGCGTGCCGTCAAGCGCGGCAGCAACGAACTGATGCTGGCGAGCGATGCGTCCAGTCTTTCGACGCCGATGGCCATGGTGCAGATGCGCCGACTCGTGCACCCGGTGCAGCGGCGGAAAAAATGACGCATCTGCCAATGCGCTCATTTTGCGGTGCAGCAGTTGATCTTGTCTTCCGCGCGCGCTAATCCAGAAGCATGCAGCGTTTTCCAACACCTCTTCTGGACGGCTATCGCAACTTTATGAACGGGCGTTATGCCGACGCCCGCGACAGGTATCGGCAGCTGGCCGAAAATGGCCAGAGTCCGCATACGCTGGTCGTTGCCTGTTCGGATTCGCGGGCGGCGCCGGAGCTGATCTTCGATGCCGGCCCGGGCGAGCTCTTCGTCATCCGCAACGTCGCCAACATGGTGCCGCCCTACGAGCCGGATGGCCATTTCCATTCGACGTCGGCCGCTCTCGAATTTGCCGTGCAGGTGTTGAAGGTCACGGATATCGTCGTCATGGGCCATGGCCGTTGCGGCGGCATTCGGGCTGCGCTCGATCCGAACGCCGAGCCATTGTCGCCGGGTGACTTCATCGGTCGCTGGATGTCGCTGGTCAAACCCGCCGCCGAGCAGATCCAGAGCAACGACGTGATGACGGCCGCCGAACGGCAGACGGCGCTGGAGCGCGTCTCCATTCGCAATTCGATCAGCAATCTCAGAAGCTTTCCCGACATCAAGGCGCTCGAGGAAGCGGGGAAACTTCATCTCCACGGCGCCTGGTTCGACATTTCGACCGGTGAACTCTGGGTCATGGACGCCGAGACACGCGACTTCATTCGTCCCGAAATCTAAGGACGCGCCGGTTTATCAGTTTTTTAAGGATTGTTGTTAAGCTCACCGTCAATTGGTCGCTCACGACCGACGTTTTGATCACCGTGGCGATTGGCGATGAAGTTCGAAACCATCAAACGGGTTATCCTGGCCGCCATTCTGCTGCCCTTCGTCTTCATGCTGATTGAAGGCGTCGTCGTCATACGCTCTTCAATCAAACAATACAGGGATCTCGAAAAGGACCGGCAGTTCGCCGATGTGCTTGCCCGCGGCGGATCCATCGCCGCCACGGAGATCCTGAGTGAAATTGCCGCCACCCGCCTCTACCTCGCATACCCCGGCAGCACGACTGCCGCCGAAATGCAACGAAGCCGGGTGACGCTCGATCGCGAGCGCCGCGCTTTCTATGCCAGCCTGCCCTCCCGCGATACGCTCGACGACGGCCTCGTCGGCGAATTGTCGGTTCTCAGCCTTGCATACAGCCGCATCATTGCCGCGCGCAGCGCCGTCGACCAGGGCCGTTATGCCGGCAGCGATCCCGGTTCCATCTACTGGTATGCGGCTCTCAAGCAGCTTGCCGTCGTCGATGCGCTTTCACCACTGATCAGCGATCCGATGCTGCTTGAGAAATCCAACCAGCTGATGGGCATCCTGCTGACGTATTACGGCGAAAGGCTGATTACCGGCGTCGGCACCCGCTATCTCGATCGCGGCGTTTCCGCCAGATTTCCGGTGGAGCAGTTCGTACAGGGCAAGACCATGCTCGGTGAGGGCATGGACCACATGGTCTTTCATTCCGCGGCGCCGATCGTGCGCGAGATCGTCGCCTATCTCGGCCGCAGCAGTCAGGTGAAGGCGAATGCGATCACCGACGCCATCCTTGCCGGATCGCGGCCGACGCGGGCCGTGCGCGACGTCTGGGCCGCCGCGCAGAGCGAACGCATGACCTTCCTGCAGCAGAAGATGGTCGAGGCCGCAAAAGATATTCACGAGACCGGCGAGAGCCTTTCGAGACGCGCGCACATACATCTGACGCGGATTCTGGCGCTGTGCGCCGGCCTGCTCATTCTCGCCACGTTGGTGATGGTGCTGGCGGCAAGGGGCCTGCGCCTGATCGACCGTCTGACGCGGGATCGCGAGACGCTGGTGGGCGAGTTGCGCAATGCCGCCCAGACAGACCTTCTGACCGGCCTGTACAACAGGCGCGGCTTCGAGGTCGCCGCATCGGCGCTTCTCACACAAGCCGAGCACGGGTCGCGCTGGATCTCCGTCGTGCTCTTCGACCTCGATCATTTCAAGAGGACCAACGATGTTCACGGCCATGACGCCGGCGATGCCGTGCTCCGGCAGGTCGCGGGCGTTGCGCGCGAGAATTTCCGTTCCTTCGATCTGCTGGTGCGCCATGGCGGCGAGGAGTTCCTGGCGCTTCTGCCGGATTCGACGCCCGACGATGCCGTAATCGTTGCCGAGCGTGTGCGGCTGGCGATCGAGGCGGCAGAAATCCCCTTGCCGAGCGGCGAAATTCTCAAGGTAACGGCGAGTTTCGGATGCGCCGGCCGGGCAAATGAAGTCTCCAACAGGAACTTCGAGGATCTGGTCAAACGCGCCGACCTGGCGCTCTACGCCGCCAAGGCCTCCGGCCGCAACTGCGTGGTTTCGGGACCGATCGTGCAGGCTTCGGCCCCGGAGGAGCGACGCAAGACGGCGTCCGGCGGCGGTTTTGATTCCCGCAAATGAAAAACGCCGCATATCGCAGCGGCGTTTCCGGCTATCGGTGTCGATAAAGACTTAAAGTCCTTTTGTTTTATGCATGTCGTTGTCCCGGAACCGCTGCACGCTTCCGGGCGACATGCATTATCTGCCGTCGATCTGCTGGCCGATATAGGCGATCGCCTGCTGGTAGACGGTGGCGGCGTTCCAGCCCTGGATGGCAACGAAATTCGGCTCTCCGGGCTGATAGCCGGCGCCGGGGCGCCAACCGTGACCCTTGAGGAAATTCGCCGTCGAGGCCAGCGCATCGGCCCGGGAACCGACCATGTCGACGCGGCCGTCGCCGTCGCCATCGGCACCGAAGCGCACGACATTGCGCGGCAGGAACTGCGTCTGGCCGATTTCACCATGGGCAGCACCCTTGGCCTGCGGGCTCAGATAACCTTCGGAAACGAGCTGGAGCGCGGCATAGAGCTGGTCGGTGAAATATTCCGAACGGCGGCAGTCATAGGCAAGGGTCGAAACAGCCGACAGCGTATGCTGGTTGCCCATATAGCTGCCAAAACCGGTTTCCATGCCCCAGATTGCGATCAGTGGGCCAGCCGGAACGCCGAAACGGCGCTCGATCGAAGCAAAAAGCGCCTGGTTGGCAGTCTTCATGCTGCGGCCGCGGGAGATGATGGCGGCACCGCCGCGCTTCTGCATGAAAGCGTCGAAGGACAGTTTGAAGCTCTTCTGGCCACGGTCGGCGGCAATCGTCGGTTTGTTGTAATTGACGTTGGCGAAGGCGCGGTCGAGGACCGAGCGGTTGACGCCGTTTGCCGCTGCTTCCTGCTTGAAGTCGGCGACCCATGCATTGAAACCGCTGCTATTGTTGCCGCATTGGGCGCCCTGGGCCGCTGCCGGCAGCGCGTGAAGAACGCCGGCTGCCGTAAACGCTGCCAGAAGGAATGTTGTCATGCGCATGAGAAACCCCGCTCCAGTCTGCTGAAGCGCGCCGCGGCCGATCGGAACCATGCGACGCGCCCTAAATCTTCGGTCTGTGCATGCCGTTTTCCCAAAACCACTCAACGGTTTCGGGCGGCACGCCCTGGCTTGACGCCGGGCAGAATGCCAGCCGAAAGCGATCTTGTCACGATCACCTTTTAGTAAGCGCTTATGAATAGAGGCGCTTACGGCCCGGCAAAAAGCCCCGCCTTCATCGGCAGGGCTTTACCCTATTATGGTTTACAAATGGTATCAGGCGGCCTGCTTGCGCGGCTTGACAAGACCGCGATTGACGAGCAGCTCGGCGATCTGGATGGCGTTCAACGCTGCGCCCTTGCGCAGATTGTCGGAGACCACCCAGATGTTGAGGCCATTTTCGACCGTCGCATCCTCACGGATGCGTGAGATGTAGGTCGCATCTTCGCCGGCGGATTCATATGGCGTGATGTAGCCGCCGTTCTCGCGCTTGTCGATAACGAGGCAGCCCGGTGCATCGCGCAGGATGTCGCGAGCCTGGTCGGCCGTGATCTCGTTTTCGAATTCGATATTGACCGATTCCGAATGGCCGATGAAAACCGGCACGCGCACTGCCGTGCAGGTCACCTTGATCTTCGGATCGAGCATCTTCTTCGTCTCGGCCAGCACCTTCCACTCTTCCTTGGTGTAGCCGTCCTCCATGAAGACGTCGATGTGCGGAATGACGTTGAAGGCGATGCGCTTGGTGAACTTCTTGTTCTCGATCGGATCGGCGACGAAGACGGCGCGCGTCTGGTTGAAGAGTTCGTCCATGCCGTCCTTGCCGGCGCCGGAGACCGACTGATAGGTCGAGATGACGACGCGCTTGATCTTGGCGAAGTCATGCAGCGGCTTCAGCGCCACCACCAGCTGGGCGGTCGAGCAATTCGGATTGGCGATGATGTTGCGCTTGGTGAACTGGCTGATGGCATCCGGGTTCACTTCCGGCACGATCAGCGGCACGTCGGCGTCGTAACGCCAAGCCGACGAATTGTCGATGACGATGCAGCCCTGCTGGCCGATCTTCGGCGAGAACTTCTTGGAGACCTCGCCGCCGGCCGACATCAGGCAGATGTCGGTATCGGAGAAATCGTAATTCTCCAGATTGGAGACCTTCAGCGTCCGGTCACCGTAGGAAACCTCGGTGCCCTGCGAACGCGAGGAGGCGAGTGCCACGACCTCATCGGCGGGGAAGCCGCGCTCGGAGAGGATGTTGAGCATCTCCCGGCCGACATTTCCGGTCGCTCCCGCAACTGCTACTTTGAAACCCATTTCTCAAGCTCTCTTTCTCTTCTCTCCTCTTGTTCGGTGAGGGGAAAGGCGCGACGGATCGCGTCTTCCTGTCCCCAGCCGAGCCGGGGAGAGAGCGGCAGGCCAGAGACGTCAGACGGTTTTCGTCGTCGTTTTGGCCTTGGTTTTGGCGGAAACCGGAACGGCAATGTCCACCCCGGCAACTCGTGCCCGGTCATTGCATTCGGCAATGGCGTGTTCGTCGCGAACCATGGAGATTCCTTTTCCGCTGTTGCTCTTAGAAGGTTTTCCACAGGAGTCAAGGTTTTTGCACTCCGAGCCGGCAGGCAAAGGCGGCGGCCGCAGCGCTGCGACGTTTTGTCATGCCGCTGTCATCCTTGGGAGGTATCCCGGCCCGGTTATCAATGTCTGCACGAAAACGGGGGTTTTCCATGCGTACGCTTCTTGCCGCCTTTGCGGCCACCACCATCCTTGCGGGCGCCGCTCAGGCGACAACGGTCTATCCGCTCGATCGCGCGACGATCCTCGTCGGTTCGCCATTCGATTTCAAGATCGAGCTCAACAAGCAGGTCAAGCCCGAAGACGTGAAGATCACCGTCAACGGCCAGGATTACAAGACCGTGCTCGGGGGCGAAGCGCAGTTCGTCGAGTTGGAAAAAGGCAAGGATGACAAGGCTCTCGGCTCTGCTCTCCTGCTGCGCGGCCTGAAGATTTCCGCGCCGGGCGACTACAAGGTCGAAGTTGCTGCCGGAGACGAGACGAAGTCCGTCACCTGGAACGTTTACGAAACCGTAGCCCAGCCGAAGGCCAAGAACATCATCTTCCTGCTGGGCGACGGGCTTTCCGTTGCGCATCGCACCGCTGCCCGCATCATGTCCAAGGGCATGACTGAAGGGAAGGCGAATGGCCGCTTGAACATGGACGATCTCGAGCGCATGGCCTTTATCGGCACGTCGGCGACCAACGCCGTCGATACGGACTCGGCCAATACAATGTCGGCCTACATGACGGGCCACAAGACGGCAGTCAACGCGATCGGCGTCTACGCGGACCGTACGCCGGCCTCACTCGATGACCCGCGTGTCGAAACCTTCGCAGAAGCCGTCCGCCGCCTGACCAAGAAGTCGATCGGCATCGTTGCAACGGCCGAGGTCGAGGACGCTACGCCGGCTGCGGTCGTTGCCCATACCCGCAACCGCAACGACAAGGCCGATGTGGTCGGCATGCTGCTCGACGTCAAGCCCGAAATCCTGCTTGGTGGCGGCTCGGCCTATTTCCTCGGCAAGGAGGTCGCCGGTTCCAAGCGTAAGGACAACCAGGACTACATCAAGCTGTTTCAGGATGCCGGCTACAAGCTTGCGACCGACAAGAACGAGCTCGCAGCCAATGCATCGGCGGAAGGCAATCTGCTCGGTCTCTTCCACACCGGCAATATGGACGTGACGCTCGATCGCGAGTTCCTGAAGAAGGGCACCGTCGACAAGTTCCCGAACCAGCCGGGTCTCGTCGCCATGACCAAGGTTGCGCTCGACCGCCTCTCCAAGAATCCTGATGGTTTCTTCCTGATGGTCGAAGGTTCCTCGATCGACAAGATGTCCCATCCGCTCGATTGGGACCGCGCCGTCGTGGAAACCATCGAATTCGACCAGGCCATCGGCGTTGCCCGCGAATTCCAGAAGGCCCATCCGGACACTCTGATCGTCGTCACCGGCGACCATGCGCATGGTGTATCGATCATCGGCACCGTCGATGATGACAAGCCCGGCACGGAAATGCGCGAAAAGGTCGGGATCTATGCCGAGGCCGGCTTCCCGAACTACAAGGATGAAAACGGCGACGGCTATCCCGACAGGATCGACGTCAGCCGCCGGCTGTTCCTGAGTGCCAATAACGGCCCCGATCACTACGAGACCTTCCGTCCGAAGCTCGACGGTCCGTTCGTTCCGGCTGTCCAGAACGAAAAGAAGGAATATGTCGCCAACGAGCAGTATAAGGATGTTCCGGGCGCCGTCTTCGTCCAGGGCAATATTCCGAAGAGCGGCGACTCCGGCGTGCACGCCGCTGACGACGTCGTCCTGCAGTCGGCCGGTCCGGGCGCTGAAGGTTTCCATGGCTACATGGAACAGAGCGACGTCTATCGCGTGCTCGCCGACACCTTCGCGCTCGGCGCCAAGCAGACGAATTGATCTGAAGCCCGTTCAGCAAGGTCGCTTGCCGGCCTTGCCTCTTTCATCGATCATGGTCCCGGCCGATTACAGCGCCGCGCGTCTTTCAGACGCGCAAAAGGACGCTGTAACACTTTGAAGCTAGCATCGTGCTTTCCGAAAATCGTTCCGATTTTCGGGCCGATGCTAACGGCCGGGACTTCATTCTTGGAGATCGCCATGGAAAAACTCCGTTCGCGGCATCTCAGCCGCCGCGGCCTGATCGGCGCCATCGGTACGCTGGCTTTCGCGGCTGTGGTTCGCCCGAGTTTTGCTGCGGATTCCTCAATCAGCTTCGCTGAGCTCTACGGCAAGTTCGGCGTGCTCGGCCTCGAATTCTCCGACAAGGTGAAGCGCCTTGCCGGCAAAGATGTCAGCATGAAAGGTTTCATGGCGCCGCCCTTGAAAGCCGAAGCCCAGTTCTTCGTGCTCACCGAAGTGCCGATGTCGCTCTGCCCCTTCTGCTCCTCGGATACGGACTGGCCGGACAATATCGTCGTCGTCTATCTCTTGGAGAAACAAACCTTCGTGCAGCCGCGCCAGACCATCGAAGTGCGCGGCATGCTGGAACATGGTTCGTGGACGGATCCGGACACCGGCTTCGTCAGCCTGCTGCGCATCCGCCAGGCCGAATATTCCGCCGTCTGAACCGATATGCTCGCTCTCAATATCGAAAACCTTTCCGTTGTCTTCCCTGGCCTGTCCTCGCCGGCGCTGGCGATCGGCCACCTGTCGATCGCTGCCGGCAGCAGGGTCGCCATTACAGGGGCGTCCGGCTCCGGCAAGAGCACCTTCGTCAATATCGTGGCCGGGCTGGAGCGGACACGGCAAGGCCGCATCCGCTGGAACGGCGAGGATATCGCGGGTTTTTCAGAAAGCCGGCGCGACCGGTTCCGTGCCGCCAATATCGGCCTGGTGATGCAGGAGTTTCATCTCTTTCCCGGCCTTTCGGCGCTGGAAAACGTGCTTCTGCCGGCGCGGTTTGCCGGCGCCGCCACGGCAGATATCATCGAGCGGGCGCATGCGCTTTTGAGCACGGTTGGTCTTTCCCGCCCCGGCCAGAAGATCGAAACCATGTCGCGCGGCGAGATGCAGCGGGTGGCGATCGGCCGGGCGCTGCTGCGCAAGCCCGGCGTCATCATCGCCGACGAACCGACCGCAAGCCTCGATGCCGAAAGCGGCGAGGCTGTCGGCGATCTCATTCTCGATCTTGCCATTGCCGAAGGCAGTACGCTGATCGTCGTTTCACACGATCAGCGCCTGGCCAGCCGCCTCGACCGTTGCATCACCTTCGGCTCCGGCCGGATCAGCGAAGATTCCACGGCAACGGCGGGAGAGGCTGCATGATCCGCTTCATCCTTTCCGATCTTCGTCGCCTCTGGGCGGGGTCGCTGGTGGTGGTGCTTTTGGTGGCGCTTGCGACCGCGCTTGGCGTTTCCGTCGTGCTGCAGGAACGGGCGCTTCGCCTCGGCAGCGCGCGCGCCGCCGACAAGTTCGATCTCGTCATCGGCGCAGGCGGCAGCGAGACGCAGCTGGTGCTGTCTTCCGTCTTCCTGCAGCCCTCGCCTTTACCGCTCATGCGGGGCGAGGTGCTGGGCAAGCTTGCCGCGGATCCGCGTGTCGACTGGGCCGCTCCGATCGGCTTCGGGGATTCCTTCTCCGGCTATCCGATCGTCGGCACGACGACCATGCTGGCGCAAAACCTGTCCGGCGGCTTGATCGAGGGCAAGATTTTTGCGCGCGAGGGCGAGGCGGTGATCGGCTCCGCCGTCAAACTGTCGCTCGGCGGCGAGATCAAGCCGATGCACGGTTTGCCGGAAGAGGGCGGCGAGACCCACATCGAACTCGTCTATCATATCGCCGGCCGCCTGCGGCCGACCGGGACCGCCTGGGACCGGGCTATTCTCGTTCCGATCCAGGCCGTCTGGCATATCCATGGCCTGGCGGCGGAGGAACATGCGGAGGAAGGGGCCGAGAGCGAGCACGAGCATGAAGCGGCGTCCGGCACGGGTACGGCCGAACATGGCCATGAGCATGAGGAAGCCGGCGAGCATCACGATGGACATGAGCATCACGGCAAGCTTGACCCGGATGCCGCACTCGACGAGAGCTGGACTGCCGACGCTCCCGGCCTTCCCGCCATTCTCGTCAAGCCGAAGACGATCGCCGATGCCTACAAGCTGCGGCAGGAATATCGCAGCGGCAATACCGTCGCCGTTTTTCCCGGCGAGGTGTTGACCAATCTCTACGCCACGCTCGGCGACGCCAAGCAGATCCTCGTCGCGGTCGCCTCCGGAGCGCAAGCTCTCGTCGCGGCCTCGCTGGTGCTGGTCACTGTCATCC
Organism: Rhizobium sp. BK112; assembly: GCF_014193215.1. Taxonomy (NCBI): domain Bacteria; kingdom Pseudomonadati; phylum Pseudomonadota; class Alphaproteobacteria; order Hyphomicrobiales; family Rhizobiaceae; genus Rhizobium; species Rhizobium sp. BK112. Next base: position 43,216 of record NZ_JACHYZ010000013.1, on the reverse strand, counting down.
ATATCGGCCAGCGCCGCCGCCAGATCGGCGCGCTGAGGGCCTTCGGCGCGCCGCGTGGGGCGATTTTCGGCATTGTCTGGCTGGAATTCTTCTTCCTGGTGGCAGTCGGCATTGGGCTCGGATTCGCCCTCGGTTATGCTGCGGCCCTCCTCTTGTCCGACATGTTCTCCGAGACGAGCGGGATCACCATGCCGGTCGTCTTCGCCCGTGAAGATGCCGGGCTTGCGGCGGTTCTGCTTGCCTTTGCCACGGTCCTCGCCGCTTTGCCGGCAGTGCTTGCCTATCGCCAATCGCCGGCGCAGGCGCTGAGAGCGTAACGGATCCAACCTCCGGCGGCGGAGGGCCGGATCTGCATGACACTGCCCGGCATCATTAGACTAAAGTCATAATCCCAAAGCATCTCTCTTTTTGATCTGCCGTTTCTGGCACACTCCCGTCAGGCGTGTCGCGGCCAGGGGTCTGCTTTGAGGAGAGTAGGTCGCGCGCGTTGCTCATCACTCTGTGGAGGACAGACAATGGCAAATGTCGCAAGCATCGACGGCGCGAAGGCCGGTCCGATGACCGGCGAGGAGAAGAAGGTCATCTTCGCCTCTTCGCTCGGCACCGTTTTCGAATGGTATGATTTCTATCTCTACGGTTCGCTCGCCACCTATATCGGCGCGACCTATTTCACCCAGTATCCCGAGGCCACGCGCAACATCTTCACGCTGCTCGCCTTTGCTGCCGGCTTCCTGGTGCGCCCCTTTGGCGCGCTGGTGTTCGGCCGTCTCGGCGATCTCGTCGGCCGCAAGTATACCTTCCTGATGACGATCATGATCATGGGTCTGTCGACCTTCCTCGTCGGCATCCTGCCGGGCGCGGCCACCATCGGCATCGCAGCCCCGATCATCCTGATCGCGTTGCGTCTGCTGCAGGGCTTGGCGCTTGGCGGTGAATATGGCGGTGCGGCAACCTATGTCGCCGAACATGCGCCGAACGGGCGCCGCGGCTATTTCACCTCATGGATCCAGACGACGGCGACGCTCGGCCTGTTCCTGTCGCTGATCGTCATCGTCCTGGTTCAATATCTGATGGGTGCGGCTGAGTTCGCCGCCTGGGGCTGGCGCATTCCGTTCCTGGTGTCGGTCGTCCTGCTCGGCATCTCCGTCTGGATCCGCCTGAAGATGAACGAATCGCCGGCGTTCCAGCGCATGAAGGCGGAAGGCAAGGGCTCCAAGGCGCCGCTGACCGAAGCCTTCGGGACATGGAAAAATGCCAAGATCGCGATCATCGCGCTTCTCGGCGCCACAATGGGCCAGGCGGTCGTCTGGTACGGCGGCCAATTCTATGCGCTGTTCTTCCTGCAGAACGTGCTGAAGGTGGACCTGTTCTCGGCCAATGTCATGGTCGCGATCGCACTTCTCCTCGGCACGCCATTCTTCGTCATCTTCGGCGGCCTCTCCGACAAGATCGGCCGCAAGCCGATCATCATGGCAGGCCTTCTCATCGCGGCGGTGACGTATAATCCGCTGTTCAAGGCGATGACCTGGACGGCCAATCCGGCGCTTGCCGAAGCGCAGGCTTCGATCCGGGCAACGGTCACGGCTGATCCGGCGGATTGCCGGTTCCAGTTCAACCCGACCGGCACGGCGAAGTTCACCAGTTCCTGCGACGTGGCGACGGCATTCCTGACGAGGAATTCGGTGCCTTATGACGTCGTGCCCGGCCCTGCCGGACAGCCGGCAACGGTGAAGGTTGGCAACGCGACGATCCCGAGCTTCGACGTCGTCGCTGCCGGCGACAAGGCCAAGGGCATGACCGCCGCCTTCGAAAAGGGCGTCAACATCGCGCTTCACGATGCCGGCTATCCGCTGAACCGCGGCGCCGCCAAGGTGGCGGATGCCAAGCTCGACGCCTTCATTGCCGCCAATCCGGAACTGTCGCTCAATGCCGATGCCGTGCGCGCCGGTACGAAGGAAACCGTGCCGGCCGCCAAGCTGGTCGAGACCAAGCTGCTGACGGCGGATGAGGCCAATGGCGTCACCGACATGGCGGTCTACAACATCGCCAATGGCGGCACTTTCGCCATGGTCGCCGATCCCGCCCGCGTCAACTGGATCGGCACGATCGCCATCCTGTTCATCCTCGTCCTCTATGTGACGATGGTCTACGGGCCGATCGCCGCACTTCTGGTCGAGCTCTTCCCGACCCGCATCCGCTACACCGGCATGTCGCTGCCCTATCACATCGGCAACGGCTGGTTCGGCGGCCTGCTGCCGGCGACGGCCTTCGCGATGAGCGCTGCCGCAGGCGATATCTATTACGGTCTCTGGTACCCGATCGTCTTTGCGACGATCACGCTGGTGATCGGCCTGATCTTCCTGCCAGAAACGAAGAACAGGGATATCCACGCAATGGATTGAGCGGTTGGCTGAGCCGCGTTCCGCTTGAGAAAGGGCCCGGCGCTCACAAGGCGCCGGGTTTTTTCGTGTCAGGGAACAGGCACTTGGCGATCGGCCAGCCATCCGGCGCCAGTGTGAAGAGCAGACCACAGCGGGCGAAGACGATCGCCGTCAGCAGCGAGAACCAGGCGCCGAAGGCAAGGCCGGCGATGACATCGCTCGGATAATGGGCGCCGACCATGACGCGTGTCATGCCGAGCCAGATGGCGCAGGCGATAAAGGCGACGCGGTAGCGCGGAAACAGCAGCGCGAATGCGGCGAAGAAAGCGCCGACCGTTGTGGAATGGCCGGATGGAAAACTTTCGAAAGCGGCATGGCCTGAAAAGGGCGTGAAGGAAAACATGCCGTAATCGTGGAAATGATCGGGACGTGCCCTGCCGATCGTGCGTTTCAGCAGATTGGCGAGAAGCCCCGAGAAGACGACCGTGATGAACAGATAGGCGCCGATCCAGCTGACATAGAGCGCCTGCGCCTTGGAGCGCGCCGACTTGACAAGCTTGTAACCCGCCCGCCCCTGAAAGAACAACAGGATGCTGGTGTAGATGAGCCAGGCGGAATCGCCGAAACCGGTCAGCATCTGGCCGAGCTGCTTCACCGGTGCAGGAACTTCGCTGGCGCCAATCGGCGCATCGAAGAGCAGCATGGAGAGGATGACGGCATTGAGCGTGATGAAGAGGCAGGCCTGCCAGCGCAAAGGCGGCATGCCGGCGCTGCTCCGGCGCCAGCGCCTGTCCAGGGAAGCCCAAAATGCCCGCATGCCGTCGTCCGTTCGAATTTTGTCCTGGAGCGCCGCCATATCCAGCAGGACGCGCTAAGGACGCTTTATCACTTGAATTGGCGCATAATGCTTTCCGAATATCGATTCCGATTTCGGGGCTATGCGCTGGTTAAAATCCGGCGCAAAAATACACGAGATTGTGGCCGAGAATAGTCCGTTTGGGATAATTCGACCAAGCCGATGCGGCCCGCGCTCCAGAGAGAAAAAGCCCTCCGCATGCATCATGCGAAGGGCCGGAACTGTTTCACGTGAAATATCAGGCGGAAAGCGTCTTGAACTCGGCCAGGATCGCATCGCCCATCTCGACGGTGCCGACCTGCCTTGCGCCATCGGCCATGATGTCACCGGTGCGGATGCCCTTATCGAGCACGTTGGCGATCGCCTTTTCCAGGTCGTCGGCTTCCTTCACCAGATTGAAGGAGTAACGCAGGCACATGGCGAAGGAGGCGATCATGGCGATCGGATTGGCGATGCCCTTGCCGGCGATGTCGGGAGCCGAGCCGTGCACCGGTTCGTAGAGCGCCTTGCGCTTGCCGGTCTTGCCGTCAGGCGCGCCGAGCGAGGCCGACGGCAGCATGCCGAGCGAACCGGTCAGCATGGCGGCGACGTCGGAGAGCATGTCGCCAAAGAGGTTGTCGGTGACAATGACGTCGAACTGCTTGGGCTGGCGCACCAGCTGCATGCCGCCGGCATCGGCCAGCATGTGTTCGAGCTGGACGTCGGAATATTTCGCCTTGTGCGTCTCGGTCACCACCTGGTTCCAGAGCACGCCCGACTTCATGACGTTGCGCTTTTCCATGGAGCAGACGCGGTTTTGCCGGGTGCGGGCCATTTCGAAGGCGACGCCGGCGATGCGCTCGATCTCGTAGGTATCGTAGACCTGTGTGTCGATGCCGCGCTTCTGGCCGTTGCCGAGGTCGATGATCTCCTTCGGCTCGCCGAAATAGACGCCACCCGTCAGCTCGCGGATGATCAGAATATCAAGGCCTTCGACCAGCTCCGGCTTCAGCGACGAGGCTGACGCCAGGGCCGGATAGCAGATGGCGGGACGCAGGTTTGCGAAGAGCTGCAGATCCTTGCGCAGGCGCAGCAGGCCGGCTTCCGGACGCACTTCGTAAGGCACGCTATCCCATTTCGGGCCACCGACGGCGCCGAAGAGAACGGCATCGGCGGCAAGTGCCTTCTGCATGTCGGCTTCCGAGATCGCCGCGCCATGCGCATCATAGGCAGAGCCGCCGACAAGGCCTTCGTCGATGACGAAACCGGCGTTCATCGCCTCGTTCATATAGGCGATGATCTTGCGGACCTCGCCCATGGCCTCGGGACCGATGCCGTCACCCGGCAGCAGGAAAAGATTGCGCGCTGTCATGAAACCCTCCTGGGAAAAACAAGTTGCGGCTTCTTAGACCCCGGAAATGGGCATTTCAAGCGAGAGAAGAGGTGAATCGGTACGCTTCGCTCTTCGCCGCGATGGTTGCTCCCGTGCCTGCAAACGGATTAGAAACGGCGGGCCTACCCTTTTCTTTCCCTGGATGTTGCCCATGCCTTTCGCACCTCTCCATCTCGACACGCCCTTGGTTCAGACAGCATCCGGTTATAGCGCCAGCGGCAAACGGCTCTGGCTGAAGCTTGATGCGCTGCAGCCTTCCGGCAGCTTCAAGCTGCGCGGCGTCGGCAGGCTTTGCCAGCACGAGGTGGAAAATGGGGCGCGCGAGATCTTCTGTGCTTCCGGCGGCAATGCCGGGATTGCCGCGGCTTATGCCGGCCGGGCGCTCGGCATACCGGTCACGATCGTCGTGCCGGAGACGACGACGGCCGATGTGCGGCAGACGATTACCGCGACGGGCGCCAATGTCCTCGTCCATGGTTCGGTCTTCGACGAAGCCAATGCCCATGCCGTCGAACTCGCCCGGAGCCGTAAGGCGACCTATGTGCACCCCTTCGACCATCCGCTGCTGTGGGATGGCCATGCCACGCTGATCGACGAAGTGGTGGCGAAGGGTGCAAAATTCGATTGCGTCGTCACCAGCGTCGGTGGTGGCGGGCTGCTTGCCGGCATTGTCGCGGGGTTGCAGCGAAACGGGCTATCCGATGTGCCCGTCATCGCCGTCGAAACGGAAGGGGCGGCCTCGCTGAACGCCAGCCTCAAGGCGAATGAGCGTATCACCCTTCCCGCCATTACCTCGATTGCCACTTCGCTCGGGGCGCGGCAGGTGGCGCAGCATGTCTTCGACCTACCGAAGCAGCATCCGATCGAAAGTGTCGTCGTCAGCGACGCCGATGCCGTTGCCGCCTGCCTGAAATTCGCCGATGCGCAGCGCATTCTGGTCGAGCCGGCTTGCGGTGCCGCCCTTGCCGTTGCCGATGTGCATGCCGGGCTGCTTCAGCGCTTCGACAATCCGCTGATCGAAGTCTGCGGCGGCATCGGCGTATCGCTCGAAAAGCTCAGAGCTTGGAAAGAGAAGTTTCTCTGATCTGCGGCAATTCGGTACTGTAAAGAAAAAGCCGGGCGAAAGCCCGGCTTGATCGGCAATTATTGGATTGTGCTCAGGCCGCCCAAGGGTGCGAAGCGGCGTTCTTCTTTTCGAAACTGTCGATCGCCTTGCCCTTTTCGAGCGTCAGGCCGATATCGTCGAGGCCGTTCAGCAGGCAGTGGCGCTTGAACTCGTCGAGATCGAACTTGATCGAACCGCCATCGGGGCCGGTGATCTCGAGGCTCTCGAGGTCGACGGTCAGGATGGCGTTGGAGCCGCGCGAGGCGTCGTCCATCAGCTTGTCGAGATCGTCCTGGCTGACCTTGATCGGCAGAATGCCGTTCTTGAAGCAGTTGTTGTAGAAAATGTCGGCGAAGCTGGTCGAGATCACGCAGCGGATGCCGAAATCGAGAAGCGCCCAGGGCGCGTGCTCGCGCGAGGAGCCGCAGCCGAAATTGTCGCCGGCAACGAGGATCTTGGCATCGCGATAGGCCGGCTTGTTGAGCACGAAATCCGGGTTTTCCGAGCCGTCCTCATTGTAGCGGGCTTCGGCGAAGAGGCCGGTGCCGAGGCCGGTGCGCTTGATCGTCTTCAGATAATCCTTCGGAATGATCATGTCGGTGTCGATGTTGACGACCGGCAGCGGCGCTGCAACGCCCGTGAGCTTCACGAATTTATCCATGATCCATGCTCCATTTCAGCAAATCTACTTTCTGAATTTGCATCTAGTCCAGTTTTTCGTCGAAATGAAGGAGAATCTTTCACAGATGGCGGCCACGCGACGTTTCGCGCGGCCTGCCGATTGCGCCGGTCCCCTTATTTGGACGGTGCGTTCAACCCCCAGAGGACGCCGAACGGATCACGAAGCTGGCCGTAGCGGTCGCCCCAGAACATCAGTTCGACCGGCATGACGACTTCGGCGCCGGCCGCAACCGCGCGATCCCACCAGAAATCGATATCGTCGATAACCAGCTGGATGGCGAAGCCTTCGTGGCCTTTGAAGGGATGGCCGTATTCGGGATAGGCATCCGACAGCATGAGGGAGCTGCCGTTGATGTAGAGATGCACATGCATCGTTCTGCCGTTTTCGTCGACCGGCACGCGATAGGCCTCTTCGGCGCCGAAAGCCTTCGTGTAGAATTCCGCAGCTTTCACCGCGCCATTGACCGTCAGATAGGGCAGCAGGCCATTCTTGACCGGCGGCATCTTGGTCGGGTTGCTCTCTGTCGCATCCATGCTTGTCCTCCATTCGTTTTTAGCGCCGGCTGAATGCCTGGCTGCTTCAAGGACGCAGCATGGAAGCGTGATCCGACAGTGTCGGCCGAAATTTTTCAGCGAACGAAATCTTCAGTGAAAAGGTGATCAGAGATCGATGATCGTGCCGCGGCCGTCGTTCCACACCCGCATCTCCGGCTTACCGTTGTTTGCCTTGGCACGGATCGGAGCGGGCTTCATCTTCATCGACAGCGCGCGCCCGACCATGAGTACGGTCAGGATGCCGCCGACAGCAAGCGTCACCGAAAAGGTGAGAAGCAGCATGGCCACGAAAACGGTGGCGCCGGCAAGCATGAGGAAGATGGAGCGAATGTTCTGCATGGTTAGAGACCTTTCTTCGGAAAGGAATGTGGTCCTTCTCTTTCCTCTCTGCAAGGCAAGCATGGCTTTTTGTTGTTCTGCTGGATGTTCTGGGGCAGGTTGCTTGCTTCGGCTGTCAAAGCTTGGCACTAATTCGCCATGAGCCGAAACCCCGTGACCCCTCGCCTGCGCCGTTCGGTGCTGAGCGTGCCTGCCATCAACCCCCGCGCCCTCGAAAAGACCCATGCGGTCGATTGCGATGCAGTGATCTTCGATCTCGAGGATTCGGTGGCGCCGGAAAAGAAGGCGGAAGCGCGGGAAAACCTGAGGCGCTTTTTTTCGGATCGGCCGCTCCAAGGCAAGGAGCGGATCATCCGTATCAACAGCCTGTCGTCCAATTTCGGCCTGGCCGATCTGAAGCTGGTGACGGCGCTTGGTCCCGATGCCGTTCTGCTGCCGAAGGTCGACGAGCCGCAGGATGTCACTGATATCAGCGACCTTCTCTCCGAGGCGGATGCGCCCGAAGATCTGCGCATCTGGGCGATGATCGAGACGCCGCGCGGCATCCTGAATGCGGCTGATATCGCCGAGGCCGGGCGCACGCCGGGCTCGCGGCTCGATTGTCTCGTCGTCGGGCTCAACGACCTGCGCAAGGAAACCGACGTGCTGCCGCAGCCGGGACGGAGCTATCTCGTGCCGTGGCTGATGCAGGTCGTCCTTGCGGTCAGCGCCTACGGGCTCGATGCGATCGACAGCGTCTTCAACGATTTCAGGGACGAGCAGGGTTTCGATGCCGAATGTCAGCAGGGCCGGGCCATGGGCTTTACCGGCAAGATGCTGATCCATCCCGCGCAGATCGAGCCCGCCAATCGCCATTTCGGCCCGGATCCGGCCGCGATTGCGGAAGCGGAGGCGATCATATCAGCCTTTGCCGATCCCGCTTCCGAGGGGCTGAACGTCATCAATGCAGGCGGTCGGATGATCGAGCGGCTGCATCTTGTCCAGGCGGAAAGTCTGGTTCATAAAGCCCGCCTGATCGCAGCCCGCCAGGCTGCAGCACGAAAGACGATGTGATGAAACTCTACCGCTTCCTGACCGGTCCCGACGATGCTTCCTTCTGCCACAAGGTTACCGCCGCCCTCAACAAGGGCTGGTCGCTGGAGGGCTCGCCGACCTATGCCTTCAATGCCGCAACCGGCGCGATGCAGTGCGGCCAGGCCGTCGTCAAACATGTCGAAAGCAAGGATTACGATCCTGAGATGAAGCTCTCCGAGCAGTAGCGCGTTCTGCCGAACGCGCGGTTTAGCGCTCGGCGGCTTCCTCGGCGCTGGCCTCGATCCGCTCCATGTCATCGTCGCTCAGCCCGAAATGATGGCCGATCTCGTGGATCAGGACATGGGTGATGATATCGCCGAGCGTCTCATCGTTCTCAGCCCAGTAATCGAGGATGGGGCGGCGGTAGAGGCGGATGCGGTTCGGCATCTCGCCGGTTTCCACCGTGAAACGTTCGGAAATGCCCCTGCCCTCGAAAAGGCCGAGCAGGTCGAAAGGGGTTTCCAGCGCCATGTCCTCGAAAACGTCGTCATCGGGGAAATCCTCGATCTCGATCGTGAGGTTGGTCGTCAGCTGGCGGAATTCATCCGGCAGATGGCTGTAGGCCTCCATTGCCAGCGACTCGAAGGTGCTGATCGTCGGCGCATGGCGGTCCCGCCAATCATCGCTCTGGTCTCTGCGGGCCATGAATATTCCTTCCTTTGCGGGCCCATATAGAACCTTTATCGCCGATTTTCGAGTGCGGAATCAAAGGCAGGAATAAATTCATAGAGAATGGCCGTTGACTCTTCATTAGCTCTCTGGAATCTATAAGAACATAACAGGAACAAGACGGATTGGAGAACGCCATGGCGCAGCACGCCCTGGCGCGCGAGCGGCTTTTTGCGCTCCGCGAAACCATCGCCAGACTGGAGGGAAAGCCCGCGCCGGCGCTTGCCGCGGCGGAACGGGAAGCCGTGGCGGAAGGACGCAAGGCCCGCCAGGAGCGCACTCTGCCGCCCCTGCCGTTTGGAATAGAGTTCCTCGATGGGGCACTGGAAGGCGGCCTGCCGCTCGATGCGATCACCGAATTCCGCTCGGCTCTGTCTCGCGATGCCGGTGCGGCAAGCGGGCTGGCTATGGCTGTTGCCGCACGGCTGCAGAAACAGGAAGCGGATGCCGGCAGGTTTCTGCCGTTGCTCTGGATCGGCGATGCAATCGGCACGCTGGAGGCCGGCCGTCCCTATGCCCCCGGACTTCGGGATTTCGGACTGAGCCCGGAGCGGTTTCTCCACGCCGCGCCACGCAAGCTGGACGAGGCGCTCTGGCTGGTGGAGGCGGCGGTGGAAAGCGCTGCCTTCTCGGCCGTCATCTTCGAAGTGCGAGGCAATCCCGCCCATTTCGGGCTGACCGAAAGCCGCAGGCTCAGTCTTCGGGCGCGGGCTGCCCGCCATCCACTCTTTCTCGTGCGCCAGGCCGGAGCGGAGGAGGCAAGCAGTGCGGCTTTCCGTCTGCATGTCGAACCGGCCCCGGCCGGTCTACGGCCGTTGCCGGACGGATCGAGGCTTTCCGGCAGCATCGGCAATCCGATTTTCCGTCTCACGCTGGAGAAGAGCCGCAATCCGGCTCCGCTCTCCTTTCTTCTGGAGTGGAATCCCCATGAACGCGAATTTCTCCCTGTCGCCGAACCAAACCTCGTTCGTCCTCCAGGCCAACAGTCAGCGCATTCTGGCGCTCAGCTTCCCGCATCTGCCAACGGACCGCATCGCCCGCAAACGATGGGGGCTCTCCTGGCGTTCGAAAGGGCGTCCTGAGACGCCGCCTATCGTCTGTTCCGGCAAGCTCAACAATGCCATTCGGCTGACGGCACTGGACGAGTTGGCCGAGAGGCTGGGGTTGAGGAAGGATTTGGGCGTTGCCGAAGCGCGCGCCATGTATCCAATGCTCGAGGTCGCGGAAGAGGATCCGGCGGCCGACCGCCGGCTGCTGGAGGCAATTGCCGACTGGTGCGACCGTTATACGCCGCTGGTGGCATTCGACGGCAAGGACGGTCTGTTTCTCGACATTAGCGGCTGCGCCCATCTGTTCGGCGGTGAAAAGGCGCTTCTTCGGGATGTGCTGTCGCGGCTTTTTCATATGGGGTTCGATGCACGGGGCGCGATTTCATCATCGCCCGGCCTTTCCTGGGCGGTGTCCCGCTTCGGGCAGAGTGGCGTGATCGAGGACGAAGAGGCGGAACATGTGCTGGTGTCCTTGCCGGTTACAGCCTTGCGGCTGGAAGGACAAACCGTCGATGCTCTGAAGAAGCTCGGCCTGAAATATATCGGCGATGTCATCGATGCGCCGCGAGCGCCGCTAACCCGCCGGTTCGGGCCGGAGCTGCTTCTGCGTCTCGACCAGGCGCTGGGGCATGAAGAAGAGCCGGTTTCTCCCCGGCGTCCTGTCGCCAGCCTCTCGGCCGAAAGCCGGCTGATGGAGCCCATCGGGACGGAAGAGCAGATCCTTGCCGTCACCAGGCAGGTCGCCATGTCGCTGCAGCCGTCGCTGGAGGCGCGAGGGGCTGGCGGGCGGGTGTTCGAACTGGTCCTGTTCCGCGTCGACGGCAGGGTCTTTCGTATCTCCGTCGGCGCTTCGCAGCCGCTGCGCGAACCAAAGCTCATTGCCGGGCTTTTTTCCGAGCGATTGCAGGCGGTCTATGATGATCTCGATGCCGGCTATGGTTTCGAGATCCTGCGGTTGAATGTGTTGCGGCACGATTCCTTCAACGAAGCGCAGGGGGATTTCGAGGGCGATCGTCAGGGAGAGATCTCGCTTTCTGTTTTCGTCGACCGGGTGTCGGCCCGGCTTGGTGCGGATTGCCTGCAAAGCTTCCAGCTTCGCGAGAGTCATGTGCCGGAACGCGCCGTCATTACGGTTCCTGTAATGGAGAGTCTTCCCAGGCGGAAGGTAGCGCGGGACATCCAACTTCCTTTCCGCGAAGAGCGCCCGTTGCGGCTCTTTGCAACGCCGGAGCCGGTCGAGATCATGATGGCCGAAGTGCCCGATGGTCCGCCGCAGATCTTCCGCTGGCGGCGCATGCAGCATCAGGTGGCAAGAAGCGAAGGGCCGGAACGGATTGCCATGGAGTGGTGGATCGATGGGGATGAGGCCGAGGCGCGTGACTATTTCCGCATTGAGGATGAGACCGGGCATCGCTTCTGGATCTATCGTCGTGGTTTTTATGGTCAGGAGCTTGACCCTCGCTGGTTCATGCACGGCGTGTTCGCATGACAACCGCACGGGCATTCTTCGAGGTCGGCACGAGAACGAATTTCTCGTTTCTCGAAGGCGCCTCCGGTCCGGAAGAGATGGTTGTGCAGGCCGCTTATTTGAAGCTCGGCGGTCTCGGGATTGCGGACCGCAATTCGGTTGCCGGCGTTGTGCGAGCGCATGCCCAGGCGGAGCAGCTTGAGGAGAGATACAAGAACAGGGATGAGATTCTGGCTGAGGCGAAGAAGAAGGGAAAAACAGAGGTCATTCTCGATCCTATCCGGGTTCAACCGGGCGCGCGTCTCGTCTTTTCCGACGGAACGCCTGATATCCTTGCCTATCCACAAAACCGGCGAGGCTGGGCAAACCTCTGCCGCCTTCTCAGCGCCGGCAATCTGAAGGAAGAAGCGGTCAAGGGAAGCTGCATCCTGACGGAAGCGGAGCTTGCGGAATGGGGGGACGAGATGATGCTCGCCCTCGTTCCCGACCGCAGCCTTGTCGATCATCAGGCGGGGCAGTCGACGCTGGACGATTATCTGGAGCGGCTTCGCAGGCGATTCCGCAAGGCCTTTTTCATGGCGCTGGCGCCAGCCTATGACGGCCGCGAGAGGCAGGTCTTTGCGGTGCTTTCGATGCTGGCTGCCCGAAACCGCGTGCCGCTGATTGCCACCAACCAGCCGATTTACCACCATCCTGAACGCCGGCCGCTTTCGGATGTCGTGATCGCGATCCGGGAGCATGTGCAGATACCACAAGCCGGATTCCTGCTGGCGCCGAATGCCGAACGTTACCTCAAGGATTCACGTGAAATGGCCCGGATCTTCCGGGACTATCCTGATGCGATCGAAAATACGCAGACCTTTTTCGGCAAGCTGAGCTTTTCGCTGAAGGAACTGGAGCACAATTATCCGCCTGAAAACGATCCGGGCGAAACGCCGCAGGAGACCCTGGAAAGACTGACGAGAGCGGGCGCCGCAAGGCGTTATCCCGACGGTATCCCGCCCAAGGTGGCGCAACAGATCGATTATGAACTGAAACTCATTGGGGATAAGCAATATGCCTCCTACTTCCTGACGGTTCACAAGATCATCCAGCACGCCCGCTATGAACTTAAGGTCTTGTGCCAGGGGCGCGGATCGGCGGCAAACTCGGTCATCTGCTATTGTCTTGAGATAACGGAAGTCGATCCGCAGAAGAGCACGCTGCTCTTCGACCGCTTCATTTCGATGGATCGTGACGAACCGCCGGATATCGATGTCGATTTCGAGCATGACCGGCGCGAAGAGGTCATCCAGTTCATCTACAAGAGATACGGCATAGAACATGCCGGACTGACGGCGGGGGTGACCACCTATCGGACCCGTTCGGCCGGCCGTGAGGTCGCCAAGGCCTTTGGGCTCTCGGAGGATGTTCAGTCGGCGATCAGCAGCCTCGTCTGGGGCTGGTCGGAGGACAATCTCTCCGAACGGGATGCCAAGGCGGCCGGCCTCGACATCAAGGATCCGGTGACGCAGAACGTGCTGAAATATGCGTCCGAGCTTCTCGGTTTCCCCCGCCACCTCACCCAGCATGTTGGCGGCTTCGTCATCACGCGGGACCGTCTCGACGAGGTGGTGCCGATCATGAAGACGGCGATGCCGGATCGCTACATGATCGAGTGGGACAAGGACGACCTCGACAATGTCAAGATCCTCAAGGTGGATGTGCTGGCGCTTGGCATGCTGACCTGCCTGCGGAAGGCCTTCTCGCTGCTTGAACTGCATTACGACGTGAAGAAGACGCTCGCAGACCTCGGCAACAAGGAGCATGGGGACGAAGGCGAGCCGGTTTACGAGATGATGGGCCGGGCCGATACGCTCGGCGTCTTCCAGATCGAAAGCCGGGCGCAGATGAGCATGCTGCCGCGTCTGAAGCCGAAGCTATTCTACGACCTCGTCATCGAGGTGGCGATCGTGCGGCCAGGACCGATCCAGGGCGATATGGTGCATCCCTATCTGAAGCGCCGGGAGCAGCAGGCCAAGAACATTCCGATCGAATATCCGAGCAAGGAGCTGGAAACGGTTCTGGAAAGAACCCTCGGCGTGCCCTTGTTCCAGGAACAGGCCATGCAGATCGCCATTACCGCCGCAGGCTTCAGACCGGCGGAAGCCGACAAGCTTCGCAGAGCGATGGCGACATTCAAGAGAACCGGGACGATCGGCAATTTCGAAAAGCGGTTCATCGAGGGAATGGTCTCAAAGGGCTATGCCCAGGAATTCGCGCAGCAGTGTTTCAACCAGATCAAAGGCTTCGGCGAATACGGCTTCCCCGAAAGCCACGCCGCCTCCTTCGCGCTGCTCGTCTATGCCTCCTCTTGGCTCAAGGCCTATTATCCCGATGTCTTCTGCGCGGCGATGCTGAACTCCCAGCCGATGGGGTTTTATGCGCCGGCGCAGCTGGTGCGGGATGCACGCGAGCACGGGGTAAGGATCCTGCCGGTCGATATCAATGAATCGGACTGGGATTGCGGACTGGAAGAAGCTGTCTTCGATCGGAATGCCGTCGATTTCCGGCATGAGAAGATGCGCACGATCATCAAGACCCGGCATGCGATGCGACTGGGTTTTCGCCAGATCAAGGGCCTCTCGATAGACGATATGGAACGACTGGTCGGCAATCGAGGCGAAGGTTACAGTTCGGTGCGCGATCTCTGGCTGCGGTCCGGTCTGCAAAAATCCGTCATCGAGCGGCTGGCGGATGCCGATGCATTCCGGTCGATCGATCTGTCGCGGCGCGAAGCGCTCTGGGCGGTGCGGGCGCTGGATGTGAAGAGCGCAGCCGAGGAACTACCGCTTTTCGAGCAGGCCCGTCATATCGACCTCCAGATCGAACCTATGGCGAAGCTGCCGGACATGCTGCCGGGAGAACAGGTCATCGAGGACTATCGTTATCTCTCGTTGTCGCTGAAGGCGCATCCGGTCTCTTTCCTGCGGGAGGAGTTTCAAAGGACGGGCATCACGCGCAATGTCGATCTGTTGAAGATCGCCAGCGGAAAGCGGGTGACGATCGCCGGCCTCGTGCTGGTGCGCCAGCGACCGGGTTCGGCCAAAGGTGTGATCTTCATGACGCTGGAAGACGAAACCGGTGTGGCCAATGCGATCGTCTGGCCGAAAATGTTCGATAAATACCGATCGGTCGTGATGGGTGCTCGGCTGGTGAAAATCCGCGGCAGGCTGCAAAGCCAGAGCGGAGTGATCCATACCGTTGTCGAGCATATCGAGGATATGACGCCGGCGCTCGGGATCCTGCACCGCGAGGCCCGGCGTTTCGGCGCCTGCGAACGAGCAGACGAAGTGCTGAGACCGGGGGGCGATCCGCGGCAGAAAAAGCTTGCGCATGCGCAAGAGAGGGTGGAGCTGGAAAAACGCATGGTTGCAACAGACCGCCATGCGGGCGCGGCGGCAACGGCTGAAGTGATGCCGCGCGGACGCAACTTCCATTAAAATAGCGTCACCCGATCAGGGCATGCGGCGCGTCTTCATCGGCCTTGTGGCGTCATCATCCTGAAACCTCTGCATAATTTTAGACGATATGCATGGGGTCTCATCCGGACGCTGTTATTCAATGATGCGGGGCTCGAATTTTTTCTTGACAGCCACCATCTTCTTTAGCAGAAAACACGATAGTCAGTGTCATGTTTGGAATGAAGACGTGCTCGTCTGCAGCTGCAATTATATAACCGATAAGGAAATCCGGGAGGTTATCACCAACCTTCTCGATGAAGACTGTTGGCAGCTTATCGTGCCTGCGAAGGTCTACCACGCCATGGAAAAACGCGGCCGCTGCTGCGGCTGTTTTCCCAACGTCGTCGACATCATTATCCAGACGACCGAGGAATATCACGCCCGTCGCCACTCGACGGAGACCGAAATATTTGATTTCATGTCCCGCTTGAAACAATTCCATGAGGAAAACAGGAGAGCGGACATTGAAAGGCGACAAAAAGGTCATCGAGCGGCTTAACGAGGCGTTGTTCCTCGAACTCGGTGCGGTCAACCAATATTGGGTTCACTATCGTCTTCTTGAGGACTGGGGCTACACCAAGCTCGCCAAGAAGGAGCGCGCCGAATCCATCGAAGAGATGCATCATGCCGACCGGCTTGTTGCGCGCATCATCTTCCTCGAAGGCCATCCCAACCTGCAGACCCTTGCACCTCTGCGCATCGGCCAGAACGTCAAGGAAGTGCTGGAAGCCGATCTTGCCGGCGAATATGACGCCCGCACGGCTTACAAGAAGTCGCGCGATATCTGTCATGAGGCCGGCGACTACGTCTCCATGAAGCTTTTCGAAGAGCTGCTGGCGGACGAGGAAGGTCATATCGACTTCCTCGAAACACAGATCGATCTGCTCGAGAAAATCGGCGAGAGCAAATACGGCCAGCTCAACGCCGACTCCGCCGACGAGGCTGAATAAGGCCCCTGCCGATATCGGCCGCCCCATCGGCGGCCGATATTCTTCACCTGGCCCGATATTCTTCATCTGGCATTGTCGTGGACCTTGCTCCCGTTTGCCGAGCGCAAACCGAAGCGGTCTTCCTGCTCAATCAATCTTCCGATTGCAGCGTCGTCAGATGCTGGAATTCGGCCACGACCTGGTCGTAGACGGCGCGCTTGAAGGGGACGATCAACCCCGGCAGCTGCTGCATCGGCTTCCACTCCCAGGCATCGAATTCCGGCTCGTGGCCGCCCGGCGGCGGGTTGATGGCGATCTCGCTGTCGTCGCCGTCGAAGCGGAAGGCGAACCAGCGCTGCGTCTGACCGCGGAATTTTCCTTTCAGCCCGATGCCGATCAGTGCCGGCGGCAGATCGTAGTTGATCCAGTCTCGCGCTTCGGCGAGCAGGGTCACCGTCTTCATGCCGGTCTCCTCGTAGAGCTCGCGGTAGGCGGCGTCCAATGGATCCTCGCCCTTGTCGATGCCGCCCTGAGGCATCTGCCAGAGCTGCGGCGAGCCGTCATATTCGGAATTGCCGTCGGGGATGCGCCGCCCGGCCCAGACGAGACCCTGGCGGTTCAAGATCATCACGCCGACGCAGGGGCGGTAGGGCAGATCCTCGGCTTTCACAGTCGCCTGGCTCATCTTTTTCTCCGTTAGGGGATTCTTCTCAGGGATCCTTATCAAGGATTCTCATCAAGGATTCCGGGGGTCGTTGGAAAGGGCGGCGACGCCGACGATCTCGATGCCGCGCATCGCGGCCCCCTCGCTCCATTTGGCGATGGCGTCAACGCTCTCATCGAAAGCCGATGCGACGCCGATCGCCTGACCGTTCTTGCGGGCGATGCGCTCGAGCTCGTCGAGCTTCTTCAGGATGGCGTTGATATCGAGCTGGCCGTCGAGCTGCAGATCGGCAAAGGCATAAGGCAGTTCGGTTCCCTTGGCCACCGTCGCCGTCTTTGATTGTGCCGAAGTGCCGTCGTCGAGGAACAGCAGGCCGCGTTTGCCGATATCGCGCATCACGGGTTCCATGGCGGCGGGATCCGACAAGAAACGGCCGCCGAGATAATTCATGACGCCGGTATAATTGGTGATCTCGCCCATCGCCTTGTGCAGGTTCTCGATGTTGCGGGCGGCCGGCTTCGTGGTCAGCAGGGTTTCAGGACCCGGATCATTCGCCGGATAATCAAATGGTTCGAGCGGTACCTGCAACAGGATCTCGTGGCCGCCGCGGCGGGCTTCCTGCATCCAGCGCTGCAGACTGTTGCCGCTCGCGGCGAAAGCGAAGGTGATCTCTTCCGGCAGGTCCGCTATGGCGCGCTGCGTTCCGGTCTGGCTGAGCCCGAGACCGCTGACGACGATGGCGATGCGGACGCCGCGCGCGCCGGACGAAGGACGGGCATATTGATCCATCGGCCGCCGGCCATCCGGACCGACGATCGGAAGCCTGCCCAAGGGGGTTTCTTCGAGCAATGCTTCATTCGGCTGAGCTGCCATGCGCGGATCCTGGCCGATCTGCATGGCATCGACCAGCACCGGCCCGCTGCCGTCACGCGGGCGCGGGCTGTATTTGGTGACGACGGAGCCGTCACCGGTGACCATCTGCTCGACATTGGCGCCCGAGCGCGGCTCGGCGCGCGGCATGCCGTCAGCCGCCTGGTTGGCGGCTGACGTTGGTGGCCGAGGCTGGGAAGGCGGCGTTGCTGGCTGCTCGGCCGCAGGCGGTTTGCTGCGTTCGAGCCCATCGCCGCGAAATGCCGTATAGAGCGAAAAGCCGCCTATCGCGAAAAGGCAGAGACTGGCGGCGATGCGGCCCAGGCGCAGAACACCCGGGCGCCGGCTGCCGGTTTTGCGGTTGCGGCCCAAAGGCGCATGCAGGTCCGTTCCCAATTTTTCGCCCGCTCCAAAACCGGGAAACAGCAGAAAGGGAAGGCCGGGCGAGGTGCCCGGCCTTGAGATGATCGATTACTTGGCGACGACGGCCTTGTCCGGGTTCGGCGGGAAGGCCGGATCGGTCTTCTTGCCGCGCAGCAGGTCGAGCGCGTAGTTCAGCTGAACGTCGTCCTTCGGGTCCGGCGGGACGTAAGCAACGGAGCCCGAACCTTCATCCGTCTCGCTCTGGCCCTTGATGTGGCCGCGCAGGCTGGATTCGCCTTCGGTCACCATCTTGCCCTGCAGTTCCTCCGGCAGCGGCTCCTCGACCTTGATGTCGGGCGTGATGCCGGTACCCTGGATCGAGCGGCCCGACGGCGTGTAATAGAGCGCCGTGGTCAGGCGCAGCGCGCCGTTTTCGCCGAGCGGGATGATCGTCTGGACGGAGCCCTTGCCGAAAGAGCGCGTGCCGAGAATGGTGGCACGGCGCAGATCCTGAAGAGCGCCGGCGACGATTTCCGATGCGGAAGCCGAACCGCCATTGATCAGCACGATCACCGGCTTGCCATCCGTCAGGTCGCCCGGGCCGGCATTGAAGCGGCGGGTTTCATCCGGATTGCGGCCGCGGGTCGAAACGACCTCGCCGCGCTGCAGCAGGGCATCGGAGACGTTGATCGCCTGGTCGAGCAGGCCGCCCGGATTGAGGCGCAGGTCGAGAACATAACCCTTCAGCTTGTCAGCCGGAACGGTGTCCTTGATCTTCTTGATCGCCTTTTCCATGTCGGGATAGGTCTTCTCGGTGAAGGAGATGATGCGGAGATAACCGACATCGTCCTCGACACGCGACTTGACTGCCTGGACGGCGACGACGTCACGGACGATCGTCAGTTCGATCGGCTTATCGGCGCCCTTGCGGATCAGCGTTAGCTTGATCGGCGTGTTGACGGCGCCGCGCATCTTCTCGACGGCGTCCTCCAGCTTCAGGCCGCGCACGGACTGGCCGTCGATCTCGGAGATATAGTCACCGGCGAGAACACCGGCCTTGGCGGCGGGCGTATCATCGATGGGGGTGATGACCTTGACGAGTTCGTCTTCCATCGTGACTTCGATGCCGAGACCGCCGAACTCACCCTTGGTCTGGGTGCGCATGTCCTCGGCGTCCTTCGCATTCATGTAGCTCGAATGCGGATCGAGAGAGGAGAGCATGCCGTTGATGGCGTTCTCGATCAGCTTGTCTTCGGCCGGCGGCGTCACGTATTGCGCACGCACGCGCTCGAAGACATCGCCGAAAACCGAAAGTTCCTTGTATGTAGAGGATCCGGCCGCTTCTGCCGGCACACCCGCCGAGTAAATGACGCTCATTGCGGTCGCACCCATCAATGCGCCGACCAGAACAAGAGAAGCCCTACGAATCATTGCGTGCCTTTCCAGTGTCTTTGGAGGTCCACCACGGCCGGGAATCGACCGGTTTACCGTCCTTTCGAAATTCAATGTAAAGCGTTGGCCGGTCCGTTTCCAGCGCCAATGCAGTTGCGCTTGCCACTCTTTTTGCGCCCATCACGGCAAGCGGCTCGCCGGAGAAAACGAACTTTCCCTGACGGGTATTGATCGTATCCATTCCCGAGAGAACCAGGTGATATCCATCGCCCACGTCGAGGATAATCATCTGGCCGTAACTGCGGAACGCGCCGGCGAAAACCACCAGGCCATCCGCAGGCGCCGTCACCACCGTCTCCGGATTGGTGGCGACCGTCATTCCCATGGCCTCGTGTCCGGTGCCGTCGGCATCGCCGAACTGGCGCAGGATATCGCCCGCAACGGGCACCTCCAATTTCGCCTTCAATTCTCCGAAGGGATATGCGGGCGCAATGCGGTTTTTATCGGGCACGCCGCTGTCGGCGAGCGCCCTGGCCTGAGCGCGCTGCTCGTCCGTCATAAGCCTGCGGTTCTCCTCCGCCTGGCGGGCGGCGGCGGCAGCGTCCCGCACCGAAGCGATCTCGGATTCCATCGAGGCGACAAGGCCTTCAAGGCTCGTCGCCTTGCCCGCCAGCTCTTCGGAGCGTCTTCTCTCGGCTGCGAGTTCGGCGGCATTGTTGCGGCTGAGCTTGTCGTTTTCGGCAAGCAGCAGGTCCATGCGCCGCTCCTCCTCGATGCCATCCGTCATCGTCGCGGTCAGCGAGGCCTTTTCGGCGGCGCTTGCGGTTTGCAATGCGGCGAGGTTTGCGAGGTCTGCGGCAAGTTTGTCGGTCTCCTTGCGGATGCCGGGCACGACCGCGCCGAGCAGAATGGCGCTGCGCACCGATGCGAGCGCGTCATCGGGGGTGACGAGCAAAGCGGGCGGCGGGTTGCGGCCCATGCGCTGGAGTGCTGCCAGCACCTCGGCCAGAAGGCCGCGGCGCTCATGCAGGGAACGGCGGATGCCATCCTCCTTGACGCCGAGACCGGCAAGCTTCTTCTCGCTTTCGAGGATCTGCCTTTCAAGCGCCTTGCGGCGTGCGGCGGAATCGATCAGCGCCTGGCGGATGCTCTCCGTGCTCTTTTCCAGATCGGCAATGCTCCGGCGAAGCGCGCTCACCTTGTCGGTGGAGAGACTGATGGTCTTCGACAGGGTTTCGAGTTCGGCTCGGGTCTGATCACGCTTGGCGGCAAGTTCGGCGGCGGGATCGGGCGGTGGCGGCTCGGCTGCCGGCTGCGGTGCGGATTGTGCCGCTTCGGGGGCGGCTTCCTGCGCCCGGACGATGAACGGATTTGCCGACACGACAATCACCGCCACACCGACACCGGCCGCGATAGCCGGCAGGATCATGCGGTGTCGCCTGGTGGATGCTCTCGTCATGCGTGTTGGGGCACTTTCTCAAATCGCGCGAAGACTAAGCTGATTTGGCGCGCTTTGCCAGAACGTTCGACGGACAGCGAGTGTCCAAGCAAACACGGCTGCGTGACATTACGACGCGCTGGGCGACGCATCGGGCCGCCGCGGCATCAGACGCGGTGATAGGGGTGGCCGGACAGGATGGTAACGGCGCGGTAGAGCTGTTCGGCGATCAGCGTGCGCACCAGCTGGTGCGGCCAGGTCATCTTGCCAAGACACAGCGTGGCGTCGGCACGATCGTACAGGGAGGGATCGAGGCCGTCGGCGCCGCCGATCGCGATGGTCAGTTCGCGTTTGCCCTGATCGCGATAGGAGCCGAGCAGATTTGCGAAGGCTTCACTGTCGAGCGCCTTGCCGCGTTCATCGAGAAGAATGAGAATGCTGCCATCGGCAAGCGATTTCAAAAGCATCGCCGCCTCTTCACGCTTGCGGGTTTCCGCATTGGAGGCACGGCTTTCGGCCACTTCGGCAACACGGGTAAATTCGAGGCCGACGGCAGGGCCGGCCTTGGCAAAACGGTCGAGATAGCGGGCCACAAGATCCTTTTCGGGGCCGGACTTCAGCCGTCCCACCGCAAAAAGACCTATTCGCATTCATCCGCTCCCGCTCATGCGGCACATCGGGCGCACACTGCGCCACCGGCCGGCTTGTGATATTTTCCGGCCAGCCAATGCCACGTCTCAGGCGCCGGACAGAATGCCGGCCTGCCTGTCAGTGCCGTGTTTCTTCATCCATATCCGGAGCCGCCCACATCTTTTCGATGTTGTAGAACTCGCGGATTTCGGGACGGAACACATGCACGATAATGTCACCCGTGTCGATCAGGACCCAATCCCCGCCTTCCTGACCTTCGACGCGGGCCGTACCGAGGCCGTCGTCCTTAAGGTCGGTCAGCAGATGATCCGAGATCGCCATGACATGCCTGTTCGAGCGGCCGGAGACGACGATCATGTAGTCTCCCAGCGCCGATTTTCCGGCAATGTCGATGGTGACGATATCTTCAGCTTTGGAGTCCTCAAGGCTGGCGAGGACGGTTTCTAGGGCACGGGCGGCGGCATCGGCGCCACGTTCCGCACTCTTCGGGATAACGGCGAGCGTTTTTCCCTTGGCGTGTACTGTTGTCAGTGCTTTCCCTTTCCTGGAATGACAAACTATGCACAACACAGATCCGATCGAGACCGGATCATGGTTAAGATAGGCATCAAACCATTAATGTTTCAAGACATGCTAAGGTACGGAACGGCCGAAAATCCGATCTAACGTCCGAATTGAAGAATATTGCCACGCGGGCTGCTTCCGGCGGGCGGTGTACAGTTTCCATACCGCAGCGTAAAGTGCCGAAAATTCCGCGATCTCTGGATTCAATGACCGACTCAGCCGTAAAAACACTCGTTCCCGTCCTGCGAATCAGCTTCCCGGACCAGGATCGCCTCGGTCGCGGAAAGATGGAGCTCCTGGAGCACATCCGCTCGACCGGTTCGATCTCGGCGGCGGGGCGGGCGATGGACATGTCCTATCGCCGGGCATGGCTGCTCGTCAGCGAGATGAACCGGATGTTCTCTGAACAGGTGGTGGAATCGCAGCGCGGCGGGCAAAGGGGCGGCGGCGCGGTGCTGACGCTGTTCGGCGAGGAACTGCTCGAGCGTTTCCGCCGGATGGAAAAGACGGTGCGCACCAGCCTTGCCGACGATCTCGCCTGGCTCGAAGGCAAGCGCAATCTGCAACAGGGCAAGCGCGGCTGATCAGGCCTCCAGGGCAACCGTCTTGATGACGGCGAAGACCGCCCTTCCCGGCCGAAGATCGAGGCGCTCGCAGGAGAGCGTCGTGATCCGGGAAAGAATGATATCGCCGCCGCAATCGAGCCGGATTTCCACCGTTCCGTCCTCGGCCGGCGATATCTGCTCTATCCTTGCTTCCAGAATATTCAGCGCGCTGAGCCCCTCCGGCTTTGCGGTCGCCAACATGACATCGCGGGAGGGAATGCGGATGCGGACCGATTTGCCGGGCGCAAGGGCCGCACCCGGAATATGGAGCCGGCAGGATTTCAGCGCGACGGTCGACAGGCGGTGAAGCGGATCGAAGCTTTCCACGGTGCCTTCGAGTAGCGCGCCCGCCTCGCGCCGATCGGCGGAGGTTGACGGACGGCTCAATATGTCGATGGCGGAACCGGTCGCTTCCACCTTGCCGTCGCGCATGACGACGACATGGTTTGCCAGCCGCGCCACCTCTGCGATCGAATGGCTGACATAGACGATCGGGATGTCGGTCTCGTCGCGCAAACGTTCCAGATAAGGCAGAATCTCAGCCTTGCGCGCCTCGTCGAGGGCGGCGAGCGGCTCGTCCATCAGCAGCAGGCGGGGCGAGGAGAGAAGCGCGCGGCCGATGGCGACGCGTTGCTTCTCGCCTCCGGAGAGTTTCGCGGGGCTGCGCGCCAGCAGCGTCTCGATGCCGAGCAGGTCGACGATGCGATCGAAGCTCTCACTGCCTGCCGTTCTCGCCGCGAACCAGCGGCCGTAGGAGAGATTGGCGCGAACGCTGAGATGCGGGAAAAGCCGCGCCTCCTGGAAGACATAACCGAAACGGCGGCGATGTTTCGGGATGAAGATGCCGGTTGCGGTGTCGGTCAGGGCCTCGCCGTCAAGGGCGACGCGGCCTGCGTCCGGGCGCGCGAGGCCGGCGATGATGCGGATCATCGCGGTCTTGCCGGAACCGGAACGGCCGAACAGCGCGGTGACGCCACGCTCGGAGGTGAAGGCGGCATCGAGCGAAAAGGCGCCAAGCTTCTGTTTTGCCTCGACGATCAGCGTCATTCCGGATCGATCCTCCGGCCGGCGAGACGGGCGAGGAATTCGGAGGCGAGCAAAGCGGCCATGGAAATGACGACGGCAACGAGCGTCAGGCGGAATGCGCCGGCGTCGCCGCCCGGAACCTGGGTAAAAGTGTAGATCGCCGCCGACAGCGTCTGGGTTTCGCCGGGAATGTTGGAGACGAAGGTGATCGTCGCGCCGAATTCGCCCATTGCCTTGGCAAAAGACAAGATCATGCCGGCGATGATGCCGGGCAGGGTCAGCGGCAGGGTGATCGTCAAGAAGACCCAGACAGGTCCGGCGCCGAGCGTTCCGGCGGCCTCCTCCAGCTTGCGGTCGACCGCCTCGATCGACAGGCGGATGCTGCGCACCATCAGCGGAAAGGCCATGATGGCGCAGGCCAAGGCCGCACCCGTCCAGCGGAAGGAGAGAACGATGCCGAAATACTGGTCGAGCAGGCTGCCGACCGGACCGCGGCGGCCGAACAGAATGAGCAGAAGGAATCCGGTGACGACCGGGGGCAGGACCAGCGGCAGGTGAACGACGCCATTCAGCACCGACTTGCCCCAGAAGCGGCCGCGGGCAAGCAGCAGGGCGACGAGGATGCCGAAGGGCAGGCTTGCCAGCATGGCGACGATCGAGACGCGCAGGCTGAGCAGGATCGCCGTCCATTCCTCATTGCTCAACCCCAACATGTCCAAATGCAGCTGTCTCCCTGGAAGTCTGGGGGCACGCCGGGGCGAGCCTCAGTTTGTTGACAATGCTCGTTCTTTACATGGCGTCATCCGACGCCTGCCCCTCATCCGCCTGCCGGCACCGACCGGGGTCAAGCCACGGGTCTCGACCCGTCCTTCAGACCCCCCGCTCGCGGGGCGAAGGGACCCTGTCGCACCGTCCTCCTCAACCTCAACGCGGCGTTTGCCACGTCCCTCGCCCGCGAGCGGGTTTGGGTGAGGGGCAATCCCACGGCACGAACAAGACAGCCTCTGCCACTTATCGATCGATGCAAATGCTTGGGGTACAAGACAAGCATCACGAAACACTAATTGGTCGACTATTTCAGAATCGTGAAACCCCGCGCCGTGAAGAAGGCAGCAGCCCTGTCGGATTTCAGGAAGTCGAGATAGGCTGCTGCATCCGGGTTCTTGCTCTCGTTAAGGATTGCGATCGGATACATGATCGGCGGGTGGGAATCGGCCGGGAAGGTGCCGACGACGGCGACACCCTTATCGGCTGCGGCATCCGTCTGGTAGACGATGCCATAAGGCGCTTCGCCGCGGGAGACGAGGGCAAGGGCGGCGCGCACGCTTTCGGCGCCGGCGACCTTGCTTTCGACCGATTTCCAGACGCCGAGCTTTTCGAGCGCGGCCATGCCATATTTGCCGGCCGGAACCGATTTCGGCTCACCCATGGCCAGCTTGCCGTCACCCAGCAGTCCTGCAAGATCGAAGCCCTGCTTGATCTCGACCGGTTTTGCCTTGGCCTTTTCGGCAACGAGCACGATGCGGTTGCCGAGCAGATTGGAGCGGGTATCGGCCTTGATCAGGTTTTTCTTGGCGACGTAATCCATCCAGTCGAGATCGGCCGAGATGAAGACATCGGCAGGAGCCGCGTTTTCGATCTGCTTGGCCAGGGCTCCGCTCGCCGCATAGGAGGCGACGGTTTCCTTGCCGCTTTCCTTGGCCCAGGCGGTGTTGGCGGCGTCGAGCGCATCCTTGAGGCTGGCGGCCGCAAAGACGATGAGCTTTTCGGCTGCGGCAGCAGGCGCCGGAAGCGCTGCCGTGCCAAGCCAGAGGGCTGCGATCGCGGCGGTTGCCTGTTTCATCCATCGGCGGCGGTTCTGCATGATGTCTCCCCAGGTTTCGAAATATTGCGACGAATATAACGGGTGAGGTGCTTTGGCTAGGGATATATCCAGAAAAATATAACCATATCGGGCCGCTGTGTTCGCAGCGATCCAATGGTTTTGGCATTGTTGAAGTGCATGGCTCGAACCGCAGCATGAGATCCAAAGGGCGGAAATATCCAAACGACAGTTGGCAGACCGCAAGGATTCCCGGCGGTAGAGTATGCTCCGTCGATTTCTGCCAAGAAAAACGGCAATGCCAAAGCCATAAGGCTGCATAGGATTGCAAGTGACGCATTGCTGCAATGCAACAATCGATATTCATCTTCCTGCGAAATATGGTACAACACTCTCATCGAAACGGCTTCTCCTCCTCCCATAGCCGTTCGGTAGGATCGACAACACTCCTCCTCCCAGTTGTCGATCGAGTTTATAAGCCCGACGGATCTCCTCCCCCGTCGGGCTTTCTCGTTTTCGGGACATCCTTGGAAATCAAACTAAAGCGCGTCGCCGGGCGCCGAGCCGTTGCGGATTGCCGTCGAGCTCAGGCCGGAGCGCGGCCCGTGGATGAAGGTCCAGGCCGGCGCACGCTTCTTCCAGAGAACACGGGCATCATCCTCGTCGACCCGGGCGAAATCGAAGGTCCTGGCCATTTTCGAGGAGAGGAAGGAGAGCGTCGCACCCGGCCGGTCGATCACCGCGATCGGGAAGGTGCGGGCAATCTCCTGCCATTTCTGCCATTTGTGAAAGGTCTGCAGGCTGTCTGCGCCCATGATCCAGATGAAATGCACATGCGGATTGCGGGCCTTGACGCGGGCAAGCGTGTTGGCAGTGTAGCTGACGCCGAGCGTCTGTTCGAAGGCCGTCACCTTGACGCGGGGGTCGGCGGCGACACGCTCGCTTTCGGCAATACGCTCGGCAAGCGGGGCGAGCTGGTTGCGGCTCTTCAGCGGATTGCCCGGGGTGACCATCCACCAGAGCTGATCGAGGCCAAGCCGCTTGAGGGCGATCTCGGCGACCAGCGCGTGGCCCTGATGCGGCGGATTGAACGAACCGCCGAACAGACCGACGACCATGCCGCGCTCGCTGTGCGGCATGCGGAGATAGTGCCGGTCCACATTCTCAATCGTCACGTCTGGCTCGGTCGTCACCTCAGGGCCGCGTCTGTCCGGCACCATGCACCCGATATTTGAACGAGGTGAGCTGTTCGACGCCGACAGGACCGCGGGCATGCATCTTGCCGGTGGCAATGCCGATTTCCGCACCCATGCCGAACTCGCCGCCATCGGCAAATTGCGTCGAGGCATTGTGTAGCAGGATCGCCGAATCGACTTCGGTGAAGAAACGCGCGACGACGTCAGGGTCCTCGGCGATGACGGCCTCGGTGTGGTTCGAGGAATAGGTCTGGATATGGGCGATGGCGCCCGATATGCCGTCGACGACGGCAACCGAAATGATCGCGTCGAGATATTCGGTCGACCAATCCTCCTCGGTCGCGGGCTTCATGCCGGGTGCGACCTTCAGCACCGTTGCCGAAGCGCGGATCTCGCAGCCGGCCTGCGCGAGAACCTCGAGCAGCGGCGTCAGATGCGTGCCGATCGCGGCGCCATCGACGAGCAGGGTTTCGGCCGCGCCGCAGATACCGGTGCGGCGCATCTTGGCGTTGACGACGATCTTCTTCGCCATTTCGATATCGGCCGAGGCATCGACATAGATATGGCAAAGGCCTTCGAGATGGGCAAAAACCGGCACGCGGGCCTCGTTCTGCACGCGGGCGACCAGGCTCTTGCCGCCGCGCGGCACGATGACGTCGATCGCGCCCTCCAGGCCGCGCAGCATGGCGCCGACGGCAGCGCGGTCGGCGACCGGAACGAGCTGGATAGCATGCTCTGGAAGTCCTGCCGCCTTCAGGCCTTCAACCAGGCAGACATGGATAGCCTGCGATGAGCGGCGCGAATCCGAGCCGCAACGCAGGATGACGGCATTGCCCGCCTTGAGGCAGAGGGCGCCGGCGTCCGCCGTGACGTTCGGCCGGCTTTCGAAGATGACGCCGATGACGCCGAGCGGCGTGCGGACGCGCTCGATCTTCAACCCGTTCGGCCGGTCCCAGGCGGCGATGACTTCGCCGACCGGATCGGCAAGCGCGGCAATGGCGCGGATGCCCTCGGCCATTTCGGCCACACGCTTGTCGTTCAGCGTCAGCCGGTCGACGAAGGAGGCAAGCATTTCGGTGCCTTCGATATCCTTCAGGTCCTTGGCGTTCTCGGCAAGAATATGCGCCTTGTTCGCCAGGATCGCATCGGCCATGGCGTTCAGCGCCCTGTTCTTCACCTCGGTGGACGCAAAGCTCAGCGGTCGCGCGGCAGCCCTCGCCTTGCGGCCGATGTCGTTCATCAGCACGTCAATGTCAGGGCTTGGCGCCACGGTATCAAGCATAGCTCGCGTCCTTCTTCTGCCTTTCCGATTTCGAACCGATCTGGGCCGTCATGACCATGTCGTCGCGATGGACCATGGCGGCGCGCCCGGCATAACCGAGGATGGCGGCGATTTCCGCCGATTTGCGGCCGGCGATCCGGCGGGCGTCGTCGGCATCGTAGCTGACAAGACCGCGGCCGATCTCGCGGCCCGCCGGGCCGATGATCGCCACCGTATCACCGCGGCTGAAGAGGCCGGAAACGCTGCGCACGCCGGCCGGAAGCAAGCTCTTGCCGGCCCCGAGTGCAACGACGGCGCCGTCATCGACATGCAGTTCGCCGGCCGGCTGCAACTGCCCGGCAATCCAGGTCTTGCGGGCGGTGACGGGCGTGCCAGACGGCGCGAACCAGGAGGAACGCGCGCCGTTTTCGATTGCCGACAGCGGGCTGTCGGTCTTGCCCGACGCGATGATCATGGCGCAGCCCGATGTGGTGGCAATCTTGCCGGCATCGATCTTGGTGCGCATGCCGCCACGCGAAAGCTCGGAGGCCGCACCCCCGGCCATTGCCTCGATCTCCGGCGTGATCGCGGCAATCGTCTCCAGGAACGTTGCGTTCGGATCGAGATGCGGCGGCGCGGTATAGAGGCCGTCAATATCGGAGAGAAGAATGAGCAGGTCGGCGCCGGTCATCGTCGCGACGCGGGCGGCGAGGCGGTCGTTGTCGCCGTAGCGGATTTCGCTGGTGGCAACGGTATCGTTCTCGTTGATGATCGGCACGGCGCCGATTTTCAAAAGCTGATTGATGGTGGCGCGGGCATTGAGATAGCGGCGGCGTTCCTCGGTATCTCCGAGTGTCAGCAGGATCTGGCCGGCGACGATCTCGTCGTGCGACAGGCTTTCCGACCAGGCACGCGCCAGCGCGATCTGGCCGACGGCGGCGGCGGCCTGGCTTTCTTCCAGCTTCAGCGCGCCCGAGGGCAGGTCGAGCACCGAGCGGCCGAGCGCGATCGCGCCCGAGGAGACGACGAGCACATCGATGCCCTTGGCCTTCAGGCCGGCGATATCGGCGCACATGGCGTCGAGCCAGGCCTTCTTCAGCCCGGCCCTGCGATCGACCAGCAGCGCAGATCCGATCTTGATGACGATACGGCGGTAGCGGCCGAGCGGCTTACGGCTGGTCATCGGCCTCGTCCTCGCCCTGAACCTCGCCCTTGTCCTCATCGGAGACGACCATGTCGCGATGGCGCAGCTTCGGCACCTTGGCCGGCTTCTCCTCGGTATTGGCCTCGACGATGATGTCGCGCAGGGCGCGCAGGACCTCGGTCATGCCCTTGCCGGTGACGGCCGAAATCTGGAAGGGCGTCTTGCCGCAGGCCTTGGCCAATTCCTTGGTCTTCTTCTTCAATTCGGCATCGTCGAGCAGGTCGATCTGCGACAGCGCCACGATCTCAGCCTTATCCGTCAGCTCGTTTCCATAGGCTTCGAGCTCGTGCTTGACCGTCTTGTATGCCTTGCCGACCTTTTCCTCCTGGGCGGAGACGAGGTGGAGCAGCACGCGGGTGCGCTCGACATGGCCGAGGAAACGGTCGCCGATGCCGACACCTTCATGGGCGCCTTCGATCAGGCCCGGAATGTCGGCGAGGATGAATTCCCGCTCGTCGATGGTGGCAACACCGAGGTTGGGATGCAGCGTGGTGAAGGGGTAGTTGGCGATCTTCGGACGGGCGCGGGTGACGGCAGCCAGGAACGTCGACTTGCCGGCATTGGGCAGGCCGACGAGGCCGGCATCGGCAATCAGTTTCAGCCGCAGCCAGAGGGTCTTTTCCTCGCCGGGCAGGCCGGGATTGGCCCAATCCGGCGCCTGATTGGTCGAGGTCTTGAAATGGGCGTTGCCGAAGCCGCCATTGCCGCCATGGGCGAGGCAGAAACGCTGGCCTTCGACGGTGAGATCGCAGATCAGCGTTTCCCGGTCTTCCTCGAAGATCTGGGTGCCTACGGGAACCTTGAGCGTCACGTCGCTTCCATTGGCGCCGGTGCGGTTCCTGCCCATGCCATGGGTGCCGATCGTCGCCTTGAAATGCTGCTGATAGCGGAAATCGATCAGAGTGTTCAGTCCGTTGACAGCCTCGACCCAGACGTCGCCGCCGCGTCCGCCATCACCGCCATCCGGGCCGCCGAACTCGATGAATTTCTCGCGCCGGAAGGAAACGCTGCCGCCGCCGCCGTCTCCGGACTTGATATAGACCTTTGCTTCGTCGAGAAATTTCATTTTACTTCCAATATTCAGTGGCAGTTGGACGGCCGTCTTGGCCCATTCGATATAGGCGGTTCCGACGGAGGTCAAAGATTATCGTGAATTTCGTGAGCTATAACATACAGTACGGCTTCGGTCTCGATGGCAGATACGATCTGCCGCGCATTGCCCGGAGCCTCGAGGGGGCCGATGTCATCGCGCTGCAGGAGGTGACCCGCGGCTTCTCCCGCAACGGTTTTGCCGACATGGCGGCTGATGTTGCCGCCTTCTTTCCCGACTATTTCTGGGTGTATGGGCCAGCCTGCGATATGCATGTCGAGGCAGCCAAAGAGGGGCTCCGGCCGGTGCCCGGCACGCGATTCCAGTTCGGCAACATGGTGCTGTCGCGCTGGCCTGTTATCTCCACCCGGACGCTGCTTCTGCCGCGCAGCCGGACGATCGGCAAGATCAACCTGCAGCGCGGCGCAACCGAGGCGGTGATCAAAGCACCCGGCGGCGCGTTCCGCGTCTACTCCGTCCATCTCGACCATGTCTCTGCCGACGAGCGCATCCGCCAACTGCAATTCCTGAACGCGCAGATCAATGCCTTCGTCCAGGAGGGCGGGTCGCTGACGGGAGGCGGCGAATTCGATCTGCCGGAGCCGCCGCTGCCGGAAGATTACGTCATCATGGGCGATTTCAACATGGAGCCGGAATCGCCGGAATATTGCGCGCTTGCCGGTGCCGGCGGCGGATATTACGGCCGTATCGCCAGGGTCGGCACGCCGATCGACGCCTTTGCGGCGCTCTCGGCCTATCGGCCGGGGAGCTACAGCTGGATGGATCCCGAAGATCACGGCAAACGCATGCATCTCGATTATTGCTTCGTCAGTTGCGGCCTTGAGGGCCGGTTGAAATCCGCCCGGATCGATACGCAATCCGAGGGCTCCGATCATTTTCCCCTATGGGTTGAGATCGGGGATTGAGGGAGACGCCGCCGGGGCGGCGTCTCCTTTTCGGTTATGCGACCTTCCGCGGCTGCAGCATGCCCGGCTGCAGCACGGTTTCGATGTGCGACACCATGGTGTTGCGGGCGAAACAATAGATTTCGCCGCAACCCGTCATGCGGAAACCGAGCTTCTCCTGCAGTCGCAGCGAGGCCGGGTTGTCGGCGAAGACGCCGGAATGGACCGGCGTCTCCGGCATGCGGCGCGAGAAGCGCTCGATGATCGCCGCCACCGCCTCGCTCATATAGCCGCGCCGCCAGTAGTAGCGGTTCAGCCAGTAGCCGAGGTGCCAGCGGCCGTGACGCAACTCGATCGAGACGTTGCCGATATGGACATCGTCGTGACCGGTGATCGCCAGCGGCCAGTCGGGCAGGGTGCCCGAGGTGACTGGGATCAGCCAGTCCAGCGCATCCTGCCGGTCGAACGGCGCGGGTACGCGGGACAGCATGCGCGTGACCGCGAAATCGGAGAGCGATTCCGCGATCGCAGGCGCATCGCTCAGCCTGTGCGGGCGGAGCGTCAGCCTAGCGGTCGAGATGACAGGCGCGGGGCCGGGCATCATCGGCTTGAGCTCAGGCCTTTGCAGCGCGGTCGTGCTCATGCGATGTTCCCCCAGCTTCGGAGGGACATCCAGGTCTTGCGGTCGAGCCTGTACCATTCCACGGGCACGTTGCTGCCGAGCGCCAGCGAGGCAGCGAGCCCCGATCCCTGGAACTGGAAGCCGCACTTCTGGATGACGCGGCGCGAGGCGACGTTCATCACCCGGCAGCGCGCATCGATCTGATCGACGTCCTGGCGGGTTCTGAACACCATATCGACCAGGGCATGGCAGGCCTCGGTCGTATAGCCCTTGTTCCAATAGGGCTCACCCAGCCAGTAACCGATCTCGACGGTCTTGCCGTCGGCATGCGGCTCGACGCCGCAGCAGCCGATAAAGGCGCCGTTTTCGGCCTTGGTGATCGCATAGACGCACTTGCCAATCTCGCCATTTTTCGTGCGACGCACGAAGTCAGCAGCATCATTGGCGGTATAGGGGTGCGGCATACGCGATACCATGGTGGCGACTTTGGCGTTGTTGGCGAGATGGGCAAGGGCGTCGATGTCTTCTTCGTGGGGCGCGCGCATGACGAGCCTTTCCGATAACAAGACAGGGCAATCGGTCCTTAACCGCTCCGGCCTCAGCCGTTCTTCGGAAGACCGCTGGTCTTCCCGGGGCGACCGTGATTGGTCTGCCCTTAACAATTCGCCTTGCATGGTTCAGTCCTCCTTGAGGGGTAAAGAAAAAGGGGAGATGGCGCCCCATCTCCCCTGTTTTCTAGACTGAACCTGATACGGCCAGCCGGGTCGATGAGACGCCGGCTGTTTTTGAGCGCTACCGGCTTATTCCGCTGCTTCCGCTTTCGGCATGACAGACACGTAGACGCGACCGTTGGCCTTCGTTCGGTAGTTCACATTGCCGGCGGTAAGCGCAAAAATCGTGTGATCCTTGCCGAGGCCGACGTTGGAACCCGGATGCCACTGCGTCCCGCGCTGACGCACGAGGATGTTGCCTGCGATGACGGCTTCGCCGCCGAACTTCTTCACGCCAAGGCGCTTGGATTCGGAATCGCGACCGTTGCGCGAGGAACCGCCAGCTTTTTTGTGTGCCATTGGAGTTCTCCTTTAAACCTTGTCCCGTTGATCTTACTTGGCAGCCACGATGTCCGTGATACGGACGACCGTGTGATGCTGACGATGGCCGCGCGAACGCTTCGAATTCTGACGGCGGCGCTTCTTGAAGGCGATGACCTTCTTGCCGCGGTTCTGTTCGACGACTTCTGCCTTGACAGAGGCGCCGGTAACGAAGGGCGCACCGATCGCAGCGTCGGCGCCTTCGCCGATCACGAGCACTTCGGTGAATTCAATGGAATCGCCAGCGGTGGCTTCCAGCTTTTCGATGGTCAGCACGTCGTTGGCTGCCACACGGTACTGTTTACCGCCGGTCTTGATGACTGCGAACATTTTTTATCCTTTCATGTTCGTTCCAGCTCTCCTCGCTCCTTGAGCAAGGTGGCCGTCTTTTTATCAGTCGAAGTTAAGCAGGGATTTCAGAGGGAAACCTCGAACTCTTCCTGCCGGTGAAACGCCCCACGCAAGCGCAGGACAAGCAAGGCACGGATTTCTCCAAACCTATTGCGCAGCCGAGATACGCGAGCGACAAAAAAGTGTCAAGGCAAAAGGATGGAATGCTTCGACTTTTCGGCTTGCCAACCTGTCATATGCTCGTTATGAGAACGCCCGCGCCGAACAAGCGCCGACCAGACCGCGGAGAGGTGGCAGAGTGGTCGAATGCACCGCACTCGAAATGCGGCATACCTGCAAGGGTATCGTGGGTTCAAATCCCACCCTCTCCGCCATAACGCTTCAAGCGCATAATTTTCCTGCAAACCGCTGAAATACCGAGACATCAGAGCGGGAAGGCGCCGTAGCTCTTTCGGCGGACAAGCGGATGCCGGACTGCGGTGTCGCAGTTCCAGTGCGGATGCGTCAATAATCAATCTGGGCGAATTGCTTTTTAAGGCATTGCTGATGAAGTGCCGGCATGACAAAGCCGCCCCGCAAGCCTTCCAAGCCGCTGCTCGGTGAAGCCTACGAGCCGCTCCGCAGCCGACCGCACTGGCTGCGAGATCCCGCTCAGCCCAATCTTCCTCTCGATCCGATGCCGGACGACCCGGATTTGAACCAGGCCGAAGGTCAGCCATACCCGCAGCGGGCGACCGACCGGGACATGGCGGCTCGCAACTTCCTGAGCTTCAACACGGCGATCTTGCTGGGGATCTTGTTCATTGCGATCGTCTTCAGGTTCCACAAGATCACCTTGCCGCTGGTCGACGGCTTCAGCTGGCGCGAGGTCAGCACCGCAATGATGGCCGACAATTTCCAGCAGCGCAGCTGGAACATCTTCTTTCCGGAGGTCAGCTGGACCGGGCCCGGGCCAAGCTATCAGGGCCGCGAGTTCCAGATCGTCAGCTATCTCACAGCCCTGCTCTACCAACTGTTCGGCTGGCACGACTGGTTCGGCCGCATGGTTGCGGCCTTCTTCAGCCTGGTGACGGTGTTTTCGCTGCACAGGCTGACGGCGCGCTGCTGGGGCGAGATGCACGCCCACGCGGCAGCACTTGCCTACGCGCTGATGCCGGCGGCGATCATGATCGACAGCTCGTTTCTTCCCGATCCCGCGATGCTGGCCTTGGTCACTCTCGGCGTCTGGCTGTTCGTCAGATATTGGGCCGGCGGCAGCGGTTGGCTCTTGCCGTTCGCCACGGTCAGCTTCTCGCTCGGCGCACTGTCAAAGCCGCCAGGCCTCGCCGCCGGTGCCATTATCTTCTATCTGATGGTCTGCTGGATTCTGGAGAAGAAGTGGAAGCAGGCGAGTGGGGTCTTCCTGTCGGGGCTCCTGAGCCTGGCCGTCATCGGCGCTTATTTCAGCTGGGCGATTTATCTCGGCCGCAGCTATCCGCCGTTTCATGTCGCCGGCACCGGCGGCTATATCTGGGAGGATGGCTTCCGGACATACCTCAGAAACAGGTTCTATTTCCAATCCGCGTGGAACACCTCGGCTTTGTGGTTCTACGGCTATCCGTTCATGGTGCTGTTTGCGGTCGGCTTGTGGATACCGCCCAGACCTGCCGAAGACCCTAGGCGACGCACCCTTTCGCGCATTCCCTATGTGTGGCTGGCTGCGGCCGTGATCGTCTATCTGGCGGCGGCCGGCGAGATCACCGGCAATGTGTGGAACTTCCACATCTTCCATGTACCGGTCGCGATATTCTCAGGCCGCGGCGCGCTTCTTCTGGCAACCCTTGCATCGAGAACCGTTCTAACGCCGGCGGTCGTGCTTCGCTCGATCTGCATCGTGGCGGTCGCACTTGCCTGGTCGACCCTTCCCCTCGTCAGGACGATGAAGAAGCCAATCGCCATGAAGGGCAAGCTGCTTGGCGAGGAACTGGCGCGGCTGGCGCAACCGGGCGACCTCGTCGTCGCCATCGCGCCCGAGGTCGGCGATCCCGTCGCAATCTACTACAGCAGGGCGCGGGGCTGGGTGTTCCCGCCCGGCGGAGGCGATGAGGAATGGTCGAAATTCGTCGCCGATGACGCCATTGCGATCGCGCAGCTGGAGGAGTTGCGCGCGCAAGGCGCGGATCTGTTCGGCGTTGCCAAGAACGCCACCGACAAACAGGACCTGCTGTTCGTCGAGCATCATGACGGGGTCATCGACTATCTGGACAAGACCGCAACCAAGCTTGTGGATTCGGATGATTTGCTGGTCTACAGGATCACTCGTCCATGAGAGCCGACAACAGTCGCTGCGGGCGCTCTCATTGTATGTCAGAGCCGTTTGATCTCTGTTTTATTGTATTTTCTTCACCCAGACTCCGACCTCATCGCCGCTGCTCAGATCGGGCTGCACCAGCCCATCGATCATGAAGGTCGGCGAGACATGGATGCCGTTCTGCCGGGCATATTTGCAATGCCATTTGATCTCCCGGTCGAGATCCGGAATTGCGAAGGCCTCCTTCAGCCTGACGCCGCTGTAGGTTTCCAGGCGCTCGATGGTCTGGTTCGGCGTCACGTCCATGTTCGGGCCGCCGGCATGGCGTTCAAACTCGAAATCCTCGCGATGGGCGGCAATGGCGGCCATCACTTTCTTGGCTGTCTGCTTGCCGCCTTCCAGCGTTGAGGCTGCGATGATGCAGCGGACAAGGACGCCCGAATACATATGCCAGGGTTGCGACTGCAGACGGATCTTCACGGTGATCCTGTCTTCGCCGGCTCGGCTCAGCAATTCGTCGAGCTTGTTGAACGCCCTGACCGAATAAGGGCAAGTCGGCTCCAGAAAGGCTTCGAAGATGCGGGAGCCAGTTCCCCAGGTGAGCGGATCTGCGTGCCAGGCGGTGGTCGTCATGGGATTCCTCTCTGAAGGCAAGGTATTTGAAGCGACTTAGGTCACCAGGCTCCAGAAGCCATGCTTCTTGCCGTGCCGGCGCTTGAGGTCCGCGACATAGACGTCATGGGATCTTGTGTTGCCAAAGTCATCGATATGAGGCGTAAGGGACGCGCAGTCCGCAAGATGCCTTGCGGCGTGTTTATAGCGGCTGGGCCTGTTGTTATCGAGGGCGAAATCGATCATGGAGCGCAGGAGAATGGTCGCCGCGAGCGGATGTTTCTCCGCCAGAGCTTCGGCCGCCGGCGTCATCAGCTCATAGAGATCGCCGTCGAGTTCGGCTTTCCTGATCACCACCAGTTTTGCCGCCTCGGCAGGCGCCGGCCAATTCAGGAAAAAGGCAAGCGCCTGATGGACGTTCGGGAAAGCCCGGGCATGGGCAAATGCCTTCTCCTCGGCGTCGAGATCGTCGAAATCCGGCAGCCGCTTGAGGAAAGCCCTGAGATGCTCGCCATCCAGCGCCTGCTCGAAGCGCCCCCATCGATAGGTTTGGGCCTCTTCGGCGCGCCCCAGGGCCTCGAGCGCGGCGACGCGAGCGAGCTGCCATTCGAATGGCATGTTGGCCCAGCCTCTAGCGTCGGCCTCATCCAACGTCTCAAGCGCTTCTTTCGCCCGCCCGGCCGAGAGCAGGCGATTGGCGATATCGGCCGCAATCATCGGCGCCTTGCGCGTTTCCTCGGGGTGCTGGCCAATGTAGGCATCAACATCGCCCTGGGCGTCGGCAATTTGCTGTAAGGCCATGCGCACCGTCAGATCCCGGTGAGTGCCGTAGATCTCATCCTCGTAAATCGGGCCTCCCGCGCCCCAGCCGATGACCTTGCGCTCATCTTCCGCCGGCTTGTCCTTCGGCTCCTTGGACCATTGGACGAAGAGGGTTTTCAACCGATCGATACCATCCTTGCCGAGGGCCGGCACCATCGCCGCAAGCAGGTTGTCGTACTGGCCGTAACCATTGTCCTGCACGGCTTTGAACACCTTATCGGCCAGAACATTGACGTCAATTTTGACGAGCCTGGCGATTGCAGCAGCATCCTCGCAAGCCTGGTGAAAACTTTGGATCAGTGAGCCGCCGCGGTCGTTGGATCTTTCAAAGATCGAATCCGCCATTGCGAGGAACTGCCATATCAGTTCGAAAGCCTCCCGGGGATCATCGGCGGCAATCGTCTCTGAGATCGTCTTGCGTTGAGTTTCCAGATCGGTCTTCAGCGCCTTCGCTTTGTGCCAGTTTATGACGGTGCGAGCGCGGGTAATGCTGGCAAGCCGCTTTCGCACCTCACGCGCCACTTCGGCGCTGCCGTGATTGCCGGCAAGCTCCATTCGAAGCCGTCGCTTGTGGGCGGCGCTGCCCGTGCTGATCTCGATCAGCAGCTCGGCAAGGCGCTGGACACCGAGGGATTCGAGATTCTTGGCATTGAGTGTTGTCTTGGCTGCCATCGGTCATCGCTGTCGTTTCTGCGGCTGACCCTACCCTGGAGCCGGTACGAGGCCAAGGTCGGGGAATGCATGCGAGGGATAATCCCCTGCTCCTCGATATTAGCTAAAAACTAACGCTGCCTCGTAACGACTCCTAAAGCCGGTTTTGGCACCTTGTTGCCTGTCGAATATTGCTTCCAAATTTCTCGCTGGGGTTGATTATGAGTCATAATAAGGACGCCTGGGTCAGCCAGCGCGCTTATTCGCTGTGGGAATCGGAAGGCAGGCCGGATGGGCGCGGGGAAAGCCATTGGGCGCAGGCGCTACGGGAGTTCGAGCAGCTGGAGCTGACGAAGGCCTCGCCTGATGGAAATGATCTTATCGAGAAGCTGAAGGCCGCGGGGCGGCTGATGCGTGTCTATGACGAGACGGTTCCCGCCGTCGAGAATGACCGGCAGATCAAGGCGGTTCGCTAGCCTGTATTTATAATCCCTGGGTTGCCGAAATATTCAGCGGCATTCCAGGCGGACGATCGGCCTTGCCGGCAGGCGTCTTGCCACTTCGACGAAGCCGGCATCCAGAAACATCGAGAGCGCTCCCGGATAGAGCTCGGCTCCGTTCGAAGCGCGGGCTGCCTGATCGACGGGGTAGGCTTCGAGGCATTCAGCGCCATTCGCGTTTGCGAATTTGACGGCGTGTTTCAATAACAATCGCGACAGGCCCTGCCGCCGGAACGGTTTGCGGACGATGAAGCAATTGATCGACCAAACCGGCTTGTCGTCGACCGGCGCGAAGGGCTTTGAGCGGCGCAGCCGGTCGAATACGGCGCGCGGCGCGATACCGCACCATCCGGCCGGCTCGTTCTCGTGGTAGCCGAGAATGCCTGGCGGGCGCGGCCCGGCGACGAGGCTTCGAAACCAGTTGCGATTTCCCTCGCCCCATCCTGCCTTGTAGTCGGCATTCGGAAGATACCAGTAGGCGCAGCGACAATTCCGGCCGCCCGAGCAATCGTCGAACACCTCTTCTAGATCAGCCAGGCGGTCGGCGGTGGCGGGGAAGAAAGAGAAGCGATCCTGCATCCGGGCAAATTATGACGCAGACGGACGATCGGCAAGCGGTCGCCCGTGCCGGACGATCAGGCGAGGTTGCTCTCCAGCTTGAAATACTCATTCTTCAGCGGCCGACGTCGCCCGGCTGTCGCCGCCGGTCGGCATTCTTCGGCGCGCGGCCCGTCCTGACGCTACTGGCGTGCGGCCCAGCTCAAACCCCGCCGCAGGATGAGCGGCATATAGGGATGGTCGAATTCGGCAGCGATATGGCCGAGGGCGGAATAGAAGATGCGGCCGGCACCGAAATGGCGCTTGAAGACGACGGGCATCACGACATTGCGGGCCGCCGGATCGTAGGCACCGGTGAAGGTGGTGGTCGCAAGGATTTCGACCGTGGGATCATAGTGGAGATAATATTGCTCGGAACGGTAGTCGAAGTCGGGAATGCCCTCCATCACTGGATCGTCCTGGCGGGTGACGGCGACACGGAAGTCGATGATATTGCCGGGATGGGCCACCCAGGTGACGCCGGAAACATATCGGAAAGGCGCGCTTTCCTTGAAGGACGTGGCAAGGGCGCCGTGATGGCCGGCGAGCCCCAGCCCGCCGCGCACGGCTTCGACCAGGGCCGCGGCATGAGGCTTTTCGAGCGTTTCGCCGGTAATGATGGGCACCAGCAGATCGGCCTGCGCCAGCGTCGGTGATCCGAATATTCCGAGATCGCCGGTCACCTCGACCGTAAAATCGTCTTCACGCAGCAGGTCGGCGACGATATGAGCGCATTGCTCCGGCTCATGACCCTGCCAGCCGCCCCAAACGACCAATGCCTTTCTCATTCGTGCCCTCCCTGGCTGATGTTGCAGACCGTTGCATCACATGGTGGTACAAGGCCCTTAGATCGGGCGGCTATGCAAATCACGCGAATAATTTTCGAATATCGCCGATGCGGCCCAAATTGCGGGGCGGGCGGCGTCATTGTCGTTCGGCGTTGGAGTTGAAGTCATCGATAGGGCCGCCATGGCGACGAATCGCGCATCGATTGAAGTGGCATCGGCATTTGACGTATTGTCTGTTCACGCCGATCGCAGTTCTTTCTTTTTATTGACGTGTATCTCGTCTAGGTTTCCCTCATCTCTCACGAAGAATAGGGTGGTGCATGGCAGGTGAAACGGTTCTTGTTGTCGGCGGCGCCGGCTATATCGGGTCGCATACGTGTCTCGACTTGGCGAACAAGGGTTATACGCCTGTCGTCTTCGACAATTTTTCGAACGGCCATCGCGAGTTCGTCAAATGGGGGCCGGCCGAAGAGGGCGATATTCGCGATCGCGCCCGGCTGGATGAGGTGCTGGCAAAGCACAAACCGGCGGCGATCCTGCATTTCGCGGCGCTGATCGAGGTTGGCGAATCGGTGAAAGATCCGGTTTCCTTCTACGAGAACAATGTGATCGGCACGCTGACGCTGCTTTCGGCGGCACAGGCTGCCGGCATCAACGCCTTCGTCTTCTCCTCCACCTGCGCCACCTACGGTCTGCCGCAGAGCGTGCCGCTCGACGAGACGCACCGGCAGGTGCCGATCAATCCCTACGGGCGGACGAAATATATCGTCGAACAGGCGCTTGCTGATTACGACCAATATAAGAGCCTGCGCTCGGTGGTGCTGCGCTATTTCAATGCGGCCGGCGCCGACTTCGAGGGCCGGATCGGCGAATGGCACCAGCCGGAAACGCATGCGATACCCCTGGCGATCGACGCAGCCCTCGGCCGCCGCCAGGGTTTCAAGGTGTTCGGCAGCGACTACGAGACCCGCGACGGCACCTGCGTGCGCGACTATATCCATGTGCTGGATCTTGCCGATGCGCATGTGCGCGCCGTCGAATATCTGCTGAAGGGCGGCGATTCCGTCGCGCTCAACCTCGGCACCGGCACCGGCACGACAGTCAGGGAATTGCTCGGCGCGATCGAGGAAGTGTCGAACCGGCCTTTCCCCGTCGAATATATCGGCCGTCGTGAAGGCGATTCGCATACGCTGGTTGCCAATAACGACAAGGCGCGCGACGTGCTCGGCTGGGTGCCGCAATATGATCTGTCCGAGATCATCCGCTCCGCCTGGGCCTGGCATGCAAAATCCAA
Source organism: Rhizobium sp. BK112 (assembly GCF_014193215.1). Lineage (NCBI taxonomy): Bacteria > Pseudomonadati > Pseudomonadota > Alphaproteobacteria > Hyphomicrobiales > Rhizobiaceae > Rhizobium > Rhizobium sp. BK112. The sequence continues at coordinate 2,566 of NZ_JACHYZ010000013.1, read as the reverse complement.
CCAGCATTGAGAAGGCGCGCCGGCCGAACATCCTGCTGATCACGGCCGACCAGTGGCGTGGCGATAGCCTGTCGGCCGTCGGTCACGCTTGCGTAAAGACACCTGGTGTCGATGCGCTGGCGCGGGAAGGCACGCTCTTCCGGCGGCACTATGCCGGGGCGGCACCCTGCTCGCCGGCGCGGGCCACACTCTATACCGGCCTTTATCAGATGAACCACCGCGTCTGCCGCAACGGTTCGCCGCTCGATGCCCGCTTCGACAATCTGGCGCTCGCCGCCCGGCGGGCCGGATACGATCCGACCCTGTTCGGCTACACGGATACCGCGCCCGATCCGCGCGGCATGGATGCCGGCGATCCGCATCTGACGACCTATGAAGGCGTGCTGCCGGGCTTTACGGCCCGCCAGCTTCTGCCCGAGCATGAAAAACAGTGGCTCTCCTGGCTCAGGTCCCGCGGCCATGCGAATGCCGTCAGCCGCGACATCCATATTCCGGTCGGTGCCGAAGCAGGCGAAATTTCAAATGCGGCGCCGGCCTATTCGCGCGACGAGACCCAGACGGCGTTCCTGGCCGGCGAGTTCATTCGCTGGGTGGGCGAACAGGACAGGCCGTGGTTTGCACATGTCTCTTTCTTGCGTCCGCATCCGCCATTTTCCGTGCCGGAGCCGTTCAACCGGATGTTCAAGCCCGACGAGGGACCGGCTTTTGCCCGCGCTGCAAACCGCGACGCCGAACAGAATAGTCATCCTTATCTCGCCTACGAGATGCCACGCTCTGGCAAGGGCAACTTCATCTACGGGGCAACGGGGCCGCTCAGCGGCTGGAACGCTGAGGATTTTGCCGCGATCCGGGCGATCTATTACGGGATGATATCAGAGGTCGATGCGCAACTCGGCCGCATCTGGCAAGCCCTGAAGGATGCGGGCGCCTGGGACGACACGCTTATTGTCTTCACCTCGGACCACGCCGAGATGGCGGGCGATCACTGGATGCTCGGCAAGGGCGGTTTCTTCGACGGCAGCTATCATATTCCTCTTGTCATTCGCGATCCCGCAAGCAGTGCTGCGGGTAGGGTCGTCGACAAATTCACCAGCGCTGCCGATATTTTTCCCACCCTTTGTCAAAGGCTCGGCATCGACGCGAAGAACGGGCTCGATGGCCAGTCGCTCATGCCGTTTGTCAGGGGTGGGAGCGGACCGGGCTGGCGGGACGCGGCATTCTGGGAATTCGATTTTCGCGACATTGCGCATGGCGAGGCGGAGCGGCATTTCGGGCTCCGGTCCAACCAATGCAATCTGGCGGTGATCCGCGACGGACGGTTCAAATATGTGCATTTTACCGCATTGCCGCCGCTGCTCTTCGATCTTCGCAACGATCCGATGGAACTCGACAATGTCGCGGCGGATCCGGCCTATGCGGCGATACGGCTCGATTATGCCGAGAAGCTTCTGTCGCTGCGGGCACGGCATCTCGACCAGACGCTTGCCTATACCGAGCTGACGGAAAGAGGGCCGGTGACGCACCGACCCTGGTAGAGCATCGCCGTCTTCTTCGAATGACGGCAATGCTCTCTTTCGCTTTGTACGCAATTCCCGGCACAAGCGTTTCACGCTTTGCCTGGCAAAACCGCTGCACGCTTTTGCTGGAATTGCTTTGTTCAGCCGAGATAATCGCGCTTGCCGATCGGGGCGCCCTGGTTGCGCAGAATGGCGTGAGCCGTCGCAACGTGGAAATAGAAGTTCGGCAGGGCGAAGGTGGCGATATATTCGTCACCGGGCAGCACGATACCGCTCTTTCCCGGCAGGGTGATCTGGCGGGTTTCCGTGCCTTCCAGCGCTTGGGCCGAGAAGCCGGCGAGATAGGCTTCGGTTTTTGCCAGGCGCTCGCGCAGGGCATCGAGCGTCGTTTCGTTGTCTTCGAACCTCGGGGCATCGGTCGCGGTCAGGCGGGCGAGCGCGAATTTGGCGGTGTCGCTGGCGCGCTGATATTGGCCGGAGAGCGGCAGCATGTCGGGCGCAAGTCGAGCGGCGACCAATATGGCGGGATCGATATTCTTTTCCCTGGCATAGGCTTCGGCCTTGTCGAGGTAGGTTTTCAGGCTGGCGATGCCGCGCTGGAACATCGGAACGGTGAGGCGGTAGATCGAAATGGACATGTGTCCTGTCTCCAAAATCTTCAAATGATTGGGCCGCGGCAAAAGATCAAAGATGCCTGCGGCTCTGGGCCTGTCTTCGACCTCGCATAGATGGATGCTCGCTTCGTCTTTCACAACGGCGGAAATGCAGGTGCTGGCCGTGAAGGCCCACGGCATTGCGCTTCATCCATATCCGGTCGCCGCTAAAGAGGCTTGACGCCGTTCCCAGAAAATGGAATGAATATTCCGCATAGCGGATTTGACGGTTTGTTTGTTCCGTTTTGCAGAGCGCCGCGGGAGAGGTGGCGCGGGGAAATTGCGGCTTCAGGGCAAATGCCTGGAGCTCCGGCGTGAGGAGGGTGCAGCCGGGCACCGCTTTGTGGAGGAAGTGAAATGAAAAAGTTTATCCTGGGCACTGCGATGGCGCTCGTC
>NZ_JACHYZ010000012.1:32384-236517 GCF_014193215.1 Rhizobium sp. BK112 | reverse complement strand
GTGGAGAAGGACGGGCAGGATACCTTCGTCATCAACGCCCAGAACTGCGTGCACTGCAAGACCTGCGACATCAAGGACCCCAACCAGAACATCAACTGGGTGCCGCCGCAGGGCGGCGAGGGGCCGGTCTATCCGAATATGTAGTCCAACGATGATCTGCGGATTTAGGAACGATCAGGAGTTATCGATGCAGTTTCCGCTAGAGGGCGTTCGGGTCGTGGAGTTGGCGCGTATCCTGGCTGGTCCGTGGGCTGGACAGACACTTGCCGACCTGGGAGCGACCGTCATCAAGGTAGAAGGTCCGGATGGCGACGATACGCGCCGTTGGGGGCCTCCTTTCATCAAGGATGGCGATGACGTCGCTGCGGCCTATTTCCATAGCTGCAATCGCGGAAAACTGAGTATCACGGCGGATTTCAACTCTGTGGAAGACGTCGAAAAGGTTCGTGCACTGATCGCCAACGCGGATGTCGTCATCGAGAATTTCAAGGTAGGCGCCTTGAAGAAGTTCGGTCTTGATTACGAGAGCCTGAAGGCGATCAATTCGAAGCTGATCTACTGCTCGATTACCGGATTTGGCCAAACCGGTCCCTATGCCGGGCGCGCAGGATACGATTTTATCGTCCAGGGCATGGCGGGCATTATGGATTTGACCGGTGAACCAAGTCGGGAGCCGCAGAAGATTGGCGTGGCGTTCGGCGATATCTTCACAGGGCTCTATTCGGTGATCGCTATCCAGGCCGCTTTGATCCTCCGTAACAGCACAGGTGAGGGAGAGCATATCGATATGGCTCTGCTGGACAGCACGGTGGGCGTCTTGGCCAACCAGGCGATGAATTTCCTGGCCTCGGGAAAGGCACCAACGAGACTCGGCAATGCGCATCCCAACATCGCGCCATACCAGGTATTCCCGGTATCCGACGGCAATATCATTATCGCCTGCGGGAACGACAGTCAGTTCGCACGGGTGTGCGATATCCTTCGGCTATCCGCTGTGGCAGCCGATGTTCGTTTCAAAACGAACGCGGACAGAGTGCGTCATCGAGAGGAACTGACATCGGTGATGGAAGCGCGCACGAAGCTCTTCAACCGGACGGATTTGCTAGCCGACTTTGCGCGCGTGGGTGTTCCCGCCGGGCCGATCAACACCGTGGAAGATGTATTTTCGGATCCGCAAGTGCTGCATCGCCAGATGGCGGTGGAGAATGAAGGGATACCGGGCATCCGGACGCCTATCATCTTCTCGGAGACGATGCTGACCCGGCATCGTAAGTCGCCAAGGCTTGGCGAGCACAATGGCAAAGTGCGGTCAGACTGGTCTTCGACGGACTGATGCTTGCTAGCATCGCCGAACGTTCCTTTCGTTCATCCTCCCGCATTGATACGGCCATCCCTTCACCGTATCCACATGCATTATGGGCGCCTATTGCCTGCAGCCCCAACGCATTCAAGAATTGTCGTGCGGCAAACCCCGGTGTCCCGCTGGATGAGAGGTTGTGTGCGCCAGGCTCGGTGGGCGATCCGGAATTCGAGGTCCTTGTAAAAATAGGTCTTGGCCTTTTGTCTCAGACGGCTCCTGTCCAAAGCGTCTGCCGTTACGACAAGATGTGCGGCAAGCCGTTTGAATTGCCATGGCGGCGAACCTTGCTCCTTCTCGATCACCTCCACATGGTAATAGGGATCGTGATCGGCGGGATCCGGATGTTTGTAGACGGTGGCCCAACGAACTGTCCGTGGTGAAACGGAGAGAATGACCGTGGAAACATCCGTGGATTTCACCGGTTCGGCACGCATGAAGACCGGTGCGGCCAATATCGTCGCGACAGCCAGAAGGATGGTTCCAGGAACTATTCGCATGGGTAAACAGCGTTCCATCCAAGAGTTAAATCACTGCCACGCTTTGAATGAATTTTTAATGCCGCCTTTTTCTGAAAAATTCAACGCCAACACGAGGGATGGACGACTGCGTTTGCTCCGACCGATTCTGGAACAATGTCTATCGTCCCCTGTTACATTGACGATAAAACGAGTGCTGCGTGAAGGACGAAGCAGTTGGAGGGCTCGATGAAGCGGAGCATAGGATTTGGGTTGATACTTGCCGTTGTGCTGACAGGCTGCACCACCGGCGCAGGCAATTATTCGTCGGCGGGGCTGGCCCCCATTCCCGGCAGCATCACCTATAATGGTCAACCGCGCACGAAGTTGACGAAGTCGCCCGTCGGCTCTTCCTTCCCGCATACCTTCACAGATCAATGGGGACGCCAGGTCGAGGAGATCTACATCATCCGGCCCGACCGGAGCTTGCTGATCGCCGAGCGCCACTACCGGCCGGTCTTTTCGCTCGACGACGACTAGGCGCGGCGTCAGTCGAGCACTCTCTACGACACGATCCGAGGCCGCGTCTGACAAGATTTCAGGATTGTCAGCATCGCGATTATGGCCGACGCTCCGTTATCGAAGCGAGGGGATGTGCATGGTCGATATTATTATCCGAAGCGCTCTTGATATCGTTGGGCGGACTGAGCGGCTTATCGAAGCAATGAGGCGAATGCTCCAGAGCAAAGGTCTTGACGAAGTCGAGGTCTACGAGCTCGATTATGAGATCGAGCGGCTCGGGGACATGGTTTTCAACATGGACGAAGCTGTTCGATCGCTGGCACGCACGGTCGAAGGCTGGCCGCAGCCGGTTCTTGCACACGAGATCCGCAGGACATTGCATTGACGGCTGATCGCCGCTTTTGCAACTGACGTGTCACGAAGTCGGTCTTGAGTTGGGAATGTCGATTCTGCGTGTCACGCCGATGTCACGCGACCGTCGCAGCAATATGTGCTTGATAGGCGTCGTTAGGCTCGGGTTAAGGCACGGTCGGGCCAAAATGCTATTGTTTCGCGGGGGCGTCGCAATGACCTTGAAGACTTCGGGGCGAAAATCACAGCCCCACGAATTTATCTTTCCGGTTCACACGCGCACGATCGCAGAGATCAGGTACAATAGTCTCAGCCGCGTGATGACGGTGGTCTATCACGACGGTCGCTCGTGCACGACGTCAGGCATACAAGGTCCCGCCATGCTGCGGATCCTCGCCCAGCAGCCATTGGAGCGCTCTCCGTTTCTGTTGCAGACGGTGATCTGACGCAGAGGCGTCGTCGGCCCTTGTCGCGCCGCGGGTGTTCGCTTGTTAAATCAGCGCGGTTATGCATCCATTTCGCGCGGGCTGCGTTCATCTCCAACAGCCAATCCATGGAGGGAATGCCGATGACCTTTCCACCACCGAAGGCCGAAGCTCCTGCGCAGCGCTTCGAAGAGGCGACCGCCGCTGCGCGCGAGGCTTTAGAAAGGCTGATTGCAGCCGCCAATGAAGCCGGATGGGGCACCGAAGAGATAACCTCAGCGCTCCTGAAGGCTGCGCAGTTTCTGAGCGACGCCAACAAGAGAGATCCCGATCCGGCCGACGATCCCGCCATCAGCGACGAACCTGCCAGGGCACAGATCGGTCGTGGTGAGCTCTACGATTGATGCATGTCGCCCAAAAGCGTGCAGCGGTTTTGGGCAACGACATGCATGAAAACAAAGATCTAAACGGGTTGGTTTTCTGCTCGAACTGACCGCCGCGTCGATGCTCAGCGCATGAGCAGGGCCACCAAACCAACCTGGGAATTGACCCCGAGCTTGGAATAAATGTTTCTGAGATGAGTCCGGACAGTTTCGTAGCTGATGTGATCGGCTACGGCCACTTCCTTTGGAGAACGGCCTGAGGCAATGCTGGATGCGATCCGGATTTCCGTCGCAGTCAGTTTGTATGTTTCCATCAGGAAGTCTCGCCGCTCATTGAATGGTGTCGTGATCATCGGCTCGATGATCACGGCCACGGTCGGCCCCTCCAGGAATTCGGTGAACGCGTCGGACTGCAGTCGGACGAGGGTGATGCGGTAATTGGCCTTGTTCTTCCCCTTTACAATCGCCGTATGCGGCTTTGTTTGCACACCCTTTCTGGACGTCAGGAAATCGAGAACGGCAGCTGATGTCTCGCATTGAAGTGCGAGCCTGCCATCCGGCGCGATATGCACAGGGAAGCCAGCTTCCACGAACGCTTCCGCACTCCTATTCCATTGGCGTGCTCGCCCTTGCTCGGAAACGTAGATCAGTCCGGCGCCGATACTATCAAACAGGGTTTGCGTTGCCTGTTTTTCCGGTGCCAGCAGATCGCGCTTCCGAATGAAGTCGAAAGCCCTTTTCAAATGCGGCGCGAGGATCGTGTAGCGCCCGGTTGCCGCTTTGTTGAAATCGGGGTCTGCCGACGACGTGCAGGTCGACAGAACGAAGGTGCGGGTTTCCTCCCGGATGATGGAGACACCGATGCTGGTCTCGCAGCCGGCCTGCCCCTTCAGCCAATCGTTGTAGAATTCCGATTTGAGCAAGTCTTTGCGTGGAAAGATTTCGTCTCCACAGACACCCTGGCCGACGGGCACGACGCTCAATCTCGGAATCCAAGGGTTCACCGAGGCAAAGTGGCTGCTGAACTGGTCGACCTCGGTCCTCGAGAAGCCCGATACGTAAGGAACATGAGCAATAGGCGAGGCCAGATCGTGGTAATGGAGTGCAGCTTTTCCATTGGGCGAAGTTTCCGCAACTCGATCCAGAAAATCTTGCCAGTTGCACTCACCGAAGAGACTTCCATAGATCAAATCTATCAGCTCAGATGAAACCTCATTTGACTGGAGCATGATCTTTCTGAAAATCCCATGACGAGTATTTTCAGTATTAAATAACGTAGGCCAGGCAAAGACAACAGGAACTATATGCAATAACAAATCGGTGGCCATCGATACAACACGGCCGATCACAATGCTGCTGTGCGACCGATTGATTCCGCCTGGATCTGCGGTCTCACCGGCCGATCGTCGCGACGGAGCCGCGTACGACAAGGCGCGTACTGACGCGCAGACGTTCGACGGCAAGAGGCGTGCGTTCGATGCGGGCGACCAGACGTTCGCTCGCGAGCTTGCCCATCTCGTAGACGCGCTGGTCGATGATGGTGATCGGTGGAACGGTGACGCTGGTCCAGTCGGCATCCAGGAAGCAGATCATCGACACGTCGCTCGGGATTGACAGGCCGAGCGACTGCAGCGACTTGAAGATGCGCAAGCCGACGAGGCTGTCGGATGCCAAGAGTGCAGTTGGCGATGATCCCTCCGAGACCAGGCGTTTGATCACGCCGTCCGTCTGTTGCTGGTCGGTGGCGCCGAGCCTGACATAATGAAGAGGGTTCGGCAGGCCCGCCTCGGTCAGGACGCTCACGAAGCCTTCCACGCGTTCGCGCACGGCGGAATTCGATATTCGCCCGACATCGGTGAGCCCGCCGCCTTCGGCATCCATGGCGGAGACGTAGGCGAGGCGGCGATGCCCTTGCCCGATCAGATACCGGGTCGCGGTGACTGCCGCATCCTGGTCGTCCCCGGTCACGGCGTCGACATCGAGTTCCGGAATGGCCCGGTCGAACAGGACCAGCGGCACGCCGGCGCGGCGGATATCTCGGAGGTGATCGATGTTGTCGCAGCGAGCGGGCGTGACGATCAGACCATCGACGCGTTTGCCGATCAGAAGGTCGACGGCCGATTTTTCCGCATCCAGCTGTTCGCCCGAATTCGCGATGATGACGTTGAAGCCCGCAAGCCGGGCAGCATCGCTGATGCCGCGCACCGCCAGGCTGAAGAAAGCGTTCTCGATATCGCCGACCACGACCCCGATGATGCCGGATCTTCCGGTGCTCATGCTCCGGGCGAGCTCGTTCGGGCGGTATTCGAGCGCGGCTGCCGCCGCCATGACCTGATCCGTGATCTTGGCGCTGACCACGCCGTAGCCGCCGAGCACGCGGGCGGCCGTCGCCTTCGAGACCTTTGCGGCCTTCGCGACATCGGCGACCGTGACTGAACGTTTCGAATGAGCGGAATCTTCCATGAGCCGAGGACTACAAGAGTTGTTGACGGCCGGTCAATTGACGGATATCAAATATGTTGTGAGACCGGTCTCTTTATACAGGAGACCGGTGTCTTGTCCAGAAGACTCTGCCGCACTATGCGACGGGGGCGGGGCGACGCGACAATGCCGACAAGAGCATTCCTTTCAGAGCGGAGAACGAACATGAAGCCTTTTGAATCATTTGCGGCCACCCTCGCCCCATTGCGGGCCGGCCTTTTGACATGCCTTCTTGCAGTGGGTGCAGGATCCGCGGCGGCGGCTGACAATCCCTATAAGCTAATCGAGCCCGGGGTGATCAGCGTTGGCACGATGGGCGATTCCAAGCCCTATACGTTTGCGACGGCGGACGGCCAGTTCACGGGTTTCGATATCGAGCTGTTTCTCAACGTCGTCTCCCGCCTCGGTTTTCCAAAGGACAAGGTGACGTTCACGGGCCAGGAATTTTCAGCCCTTCTGCCGTCGGTCGCTAACGAACGGTTCGATGTTGCCGTTGCGGCGATCGGAACCACCGAAGCCCGCAAGAAGACGGTCGACTTTTCCGACGGCTATCTTGCCGGTTATCTCTCTGTCTTGACTGCGGATGCCGCCATCAAGGATGCCAGTGGCCTCAAGGGCAAGCGTCTCGGCGTCGTGCAGGGGACCTTGCAGGAAGTCTATGCGGCCAAGAATTTCGGTGAGACCGATCTGGTGAAATTCCCCGACAACAATTCCGCCGTGGCCGCCCTCAACAACGGAACGATCGATGCGCACTTTCTCGACTACGAGGCCGCCAAGCAATATGGCGAGCGCTATCCCGCGCTGAAGGTTGCTGTAAACATCCCGTCCTTCGATGCGCCGGCGGGCTTCGTGGTCAAGAAGGGAAATGATGCCTTTCGGACGGCGCTGAACGGCGCGCTTCACGACGCGATGCAGGATGGCACCTGGAAGTCCCTTTATGAAAAGTGGTTTCCCGGCTCGCCCATGCCGGACCAGTATCTTCCCAAGAAGTAAGGCCGCAGGCCGGCCGTTCAGAGCGGACGGCTGACAAATGGCGCTGCCGATCGCAGCCTGCGAGCGGCAGCGTGCCCGGCAAGGGCTCCAATGGGGATCTCGATGAACTGGCTTGAAAATCTGCGCCGCAGCTTCCTCGACTGGGATGCCATGGCGGAAGTGCTGCCGAGCATGATCAGCGTCGGCCTGAAAAACACGTTGATCCTGGCCGCTGCCTCGACCGTGCTCGGCGTCGTCATCGGCATGGTTCTTGCCGTGATGGGCATCTCGCAGTCCCGCTGGCTGCGGCTGCCGGCACGCCTCTATACCGATGTTTTCCGCGGGCTGCCGGCGATCGTCACGATCCTGATCATCGGTCAGGGTTTTGCCCGGATCGGCCGGGAGATCTTCGGTCCGTCGCCATTTCCGCTCGGCATCCTGGCGCTCAGCCTGATCGCCGGTGCTTATATCGGCGAAATCTTCCGGTCGGGGATCCAAAGCGTCGAGCGCGGTCAGATGGAAGCCTGTCGGGCGCTCAGCATGAGCTACGGGCAGGGCATGCGCCTGATCGTCATCCCGCAGGGCATCAGGCGCGTTCTGCCGGCGCTGGTCAACCAGTTCATCGGAAACGTCAAGGATTCCAGCCTTGTCTATTTCCTCGGATTGCTCGCCTCCGAGCGGGAGATCTTCCGTGTCGGGCAGGATCAGGCCGTCGTCACAGGTAATCTGTCGCCGCTGCTGCTAGCGGGTGTTTTCTACCTTGTCATCACCGTGCCGCTGACCCACTTCGTCAATTATATCGATGCGCGACTGCGCCTGGGAAAACAAGGCCACGGCCCCGGCACGGCAAGTGGGCTGCTCGAGGTGAGCGAGTTGCAGGCCGCTGCCGGTCCGCAGTCCGCGGCCAAATCTGTCGAGGAGATGGAACCGCGCTTCAAGGGTGGGGCCCTCAATATCCGGGACCTGACCATGGCCTATGGCCATCTCGACGTCCTGAAGGGGGTCGATCTCGACATTGCCGCCGGGACCGTCACCTGCATCATCGGCCCCTCCGGCTCGGGAAAATCGACGCTGTTGCGCTGCATGAACAGGCTTGTCGAACCGAAAGGCGGTGACATCCTGCTCGATGGCGAAAGCATCCTGGCGATGAAGCCGGAGAGGCTGCGCCGGCGTGTCGGCATGGTGTTCCAGCACTTCAACCTGTTTCCCGATCACACGGCGTTTGAAAACGTCATGCTTTCGCTGACGAAGATCAAAAAGATGCCGAGACAGGAGGCGCGACGCATCGCCGAGGCGCGTTTGGCCGAGGTCGGTCTCGCAGAGCGCAAGGATCATCGCCCGGCAGGTCTATCGGGCGGGCAGCAGCAGCGCGTCGCCATCGCGCGTGCGCTTGCCATGGATCCGGAACTCATCCTGTTCGACGAAGTAACCAGTGCGCTCGATCCCGAACTGGTGAAGGGCATTCTCGACCTGATGGCCGCTCTCGGCCGCCAGGGCATGACGATGGCCGTGGTGACGCACGAGATGGGATTTGCCCGCAGGGTGGCTGACCAGGTCGTCTTCATGGATGAGGGCCGCATCGTCGAAGCCGGCTGCCCGGAGCAGATATTCGACAATCCCCAAAGTGAGCGATTGAAGCGCTTCCTTGCCGAGGTCCTGTAAAGCGCCCGAGGCAAGGCATGGGCGCCGGTCTTCCGCACGCCGGATGCACCGGATTTTTCACCCGATGTAGAAAGAGCAGGAAACAAGGTTATCGACATGAATGCTTCCACCAAACCCGTGAAGGTCATCGTCATCGGCGGCGGGATCTTTGGCGTCTCGACGGCCGTTCATCTGGCGCGGCTCGGGGTCCGCACCGTGCTCGTCAATGACGGCCCGCTTGCCAACGGTGCCTCCGGCCGTTCGCTTGCCTGGCTCAACTCGGCGCGTAAACGCTCCGATGCCTATCACCGGCTGCGTTTGGCCGGCATAGATCGCTATCGCACCCTGGCCGCCCGATATCCCAATGCGCCGTGGCTGCGTTTCGACGGCGGCCTGACATGGGATGCGGACGATGCCGGCAACGAGATCGCCGAGATCTTCGACTATGAGCGCGATCGCGGCTATCACGCGCAATGGCTCGCCCGGGAAGGAATTGCCGGGACGACGCCAGGTGTCGACGCAAGCGCCGTGACGCCGCAAGGCGCGATCTTCAACCCCGGGGAGGGCTGGATCGATCTTCCGTCCTTGATCGCCACACTCGCGGAAGAGTTCCGCTCGCTGGGCGGTGAGATCATTACCGATGCCGGGCGCGCGACGGTCGATGTCGAAGGCGGGCGGGCCTGCGGCGTGATCACGGCCGACGGCATCCGCCGCGATGCAGATGCCGTGCTGCTTGCTGCGGGCGGCGATGTTCCCGCAATCGTGGCCGAGGCCGGCCAGCTTATCGAGGATGCAACGCCTGTCGCCCTTCTCGTCAGGACCAAACCGATCCGCCACCCGCTGAAGGCCGTACTCAATACCCCCCGCATTGCCATCCGGCCGACGCCCAGCGGCGGCTTTGCGCTCGATTCCGCCTGGTCCGAGGAAGAGGTGAGCGTGAAGCCTGACGGCAGCTACGAAGTCAGGCAATCGACGCTGGACGGGCTGCTGCGCGAGGCCTCAAGGGTTCTCGAAGGCAATCCGAGACTGGAGATCGAAGATTATGGGGTCGGGCCGAAGCCTATCCCGGGCGATGGCGAGCCGGTCTTCGGCGAGCTGTCGTCAATCCCTGGCTACTTCGTTGCCTTCAGCCATAGCGGCGCCACCCTCGGCCTGATTGCCGGCGAATTGCTGGCGGACGAAATCGTCACTGGGCGCCGCCATCCACTGCTGGCGGAGTTTCGGCCGGAGCGTTTCAGCGCGTCGCGACAGTGAAGGTCGCGAAGCTCGAGCCGCTGGCCGGGGGTGACGGTTCTATGCCGCAGCGGTTCGACGAAGCGTGTCCGTTTCCGCCAATTGGAACTGATCGATCAATTGGAGGAGTATCCTCGTCTCGTCGGCAAGTTCCTTCGTCGCCGCGCTGGTTTCCTCGACCATGGCCGCGTTCTGCTGCGTCATCTGGTCCATCCGGTTGACGGAAGAATTCACTTCATGAAGGGCGTTATACTGCTCTCTGCTCGAGCGGGCGATCACGTCCATCTGCTCGGAGGCTGTGACCACTTTCGCCGAAATGCTTTCGAGGACTTCGCTCGTTTCGCGCACGACACGCGCTCCATTGGCAATCTCCGTCTGCGAACGTCCGATGAGCTGTTTGATCCTTTGGCCGGCCTCCGCGGAGCGCTGGGCGAGCTCGCGCACTTCCTGGGCCACGACCGCAAAGCCCTTTCCGGCCTCGCCGGCGCGGGCCGCTTCGATGCCGGCGTTGAGCGCAAGCAGGTTCGTCTGAAACGCGATTTCGTCGATGACGCCGATGATTTGAACGATCTCGTCGGACGCCGCTTCGATCTTGCTCATCGCATCGATAGCACTGGCGACGACCTGGGATGACGAATCGGCCGCCTGTTTGGTGTCGGTGATGATCTGATGGGCGTCATCGGCGCAGGCTGCAGACGAACGAACCGTCGTGGTGATTTCTTCGATGGCTGCTGCAATCTCCTCGAGTGCGACGGCCTGTTGTTCCGTGCGCCTTGCTAGATCGCCCGCGGCGAGATCCATTTGGCCGGCATTGCCTTCGATCATCCGGGTGTTCGTGCGGATCTGGTCGATCGTTTCCTGCAGCCGCAGCAGCGACGCGTTGAAATCGTTGCGAAGCTGCTCCAACCGTCCGAAGAAGGGTGTCGCGATCGTTTGCGAAATGTCGCCCTGCGCCAGTCGACCGAGACCCTGCGCCAGTGCCGTCACCGCGAAGTCTATCTGCTCTTCGACCGCGCGTTTTTCCTCATCGTTTCGATGCCTTTCCTCTTCGGCCTTTGATCGCTCGATCTCGCTGCGCTCCTCGATCTCGACCTTGGCGATGGCATTGTTCTTGAATACGCCGAGCGCGCGGGCCATATCGCCGATTTCGTCGGCCCGGCGCTCGCCAACGATTGATGTTTCGAGCTTGCCATCCGCCAGGCGCCTCATGGCCGAGGTGATCTGATTGATCGGGCCCTTGAGCGTCACGGTCAGCCCGACGCCTGCGAGGATCGCGATCACCACGCCGAGGATCGTCGTGCCGAGAGACATCGAGTTGGCGTCCGTGCGTTCCTCGGCCGCGTTCTGCCGCTGCATTTCGGCGAAAGCCGTCAGTTGAGACCACATCCCGTCCACGTCGGCGGCGGCCGAACGGAATTCCTCCTGGCGCTGTGCGCTGATGTGGACGAGGTCGGCGGCAGCCTCCTGCATCTTGTCCAGCGCCGGCAGAAGCTTCGATCTGAGTTTGTCGAACTGCGCAACGCTGCCGGCGTTGGAAATCAGCATGTCCAGGCCTTTCCTGACAGCGGTAATTTCCTGCGAGAGTCTCTGAAGATTGGCGTCCGTCGGCGCGAGCGTCAGTTTGGCCATGACGATCTGGATCACATAAGCCGAAGTGATCAGTTTCTGGCCGTCTCTCTGGCTGGTCTTGGCGCGCTCGACCGGCTTGGCAATCTCGGCCGCCTTTTCCGTTGCCGCCTTCACCCGCCGTGCGGCGGCCGCCTGCAATTCAGGCAGTCTGCCGACGATCTGGCCCATCGCATTGCTGAGGCCGGCTGCGCGTTCCTCGGTTTGACCGGTGGCCTCGACAAGCGGCTTCAAGGAAACAATGGCGTCGTCGATCGCCTTTTTGGCCCCCGGCGCTTCGCCGGCCAGCGCCATCGCCAGGACCCGCTGCTGCCGGCCGAGTTCTTCCATGTCAGGCCCGCCGATACCGGCGGCGGCTTGAACCTTGTCGTTAAACGCCTGGGCGAAGGATAAGAAATCGGAAATACGCTGCGCATCGCCCAGCATGTTGCGTGCTTCGTCCTCCTGGCTGTCGGCAGCCCGCTGAAGAACCTTGGTACCTTCGACGATATCCGTCTGGGACGACACGACGACGCTCAATGCCTTCTGAAGATCGATGAGCAGCGCCGCCCGGTTCTCCTGAAGTCGCCAGAGCGAATCCATGCGGGTTGAAATTCCGTCGATGGAGGATTGCGCCTGCTCGAGTTCCTGCTGACCGCTGCGATCGGCGGCGAGCTTATCGATGCCGGCTTTCAGAAGGGTGCGTTGATCGGCAAGTTTTCGGGTGACGACATCCCGGTTTTCTTGCGTGGCATTGGCGAGGAACTCGCCCATCGCGGCCGACAAATCCCGAAAGCCGCTCAAGGACTGCAGGACGGAATTGGAAATATCCATCCGCCCCTGGAGCAGGCTCGACGCATAAAAACCTGTCGCGCCCACGGCCATGATGCTCAAGACGAACGGAATGATGAACACCATCACCTGCGTCTGGATTCGAACGCGTGACAATAGCCTTCCCAACATGAGTCCCTCCTCGGCTCACAGCGTCTCGTTACGGCGCCGGGCGCAGGGGCTGTTGCAGTTCGCCCCCGTCGAGTGAAAATCCTCTTCCGCCTGAGGCGGTCGCCGCACAGGTTTGCTCGCAACCAGCGGCCGTTCGCCCCTTCCTCTTGACCTTCCGAAATTCCTGGATCCGTCGGAAGGAAATGCCTGAAGAAGAACAATCAATCTCGGGTGAAGATGCCGATCCCCTCGAACCGGTTCTGCACATAATCCCTGCCGGACGCATGACGCATCAGTGGAATAGATATTTCATACTGCACGACTCATGAAATATTCGTTTCAATATTCGCTGAAACCAGCATTTTGTCTAGCCTGGGAAGCGGCGGCCGATGCATCCTTCTGAGCCGTCAGACGTTCTATCGCCAGGAAACAACTGGAGACGCATCATGTTGAAGGACGAACGCGGAGAGATCGGCACAAATAGGGGTATGCCCGGCGGTGCCGGCACCGCACCCGCGGCTTTCGAAGAAGCCACCATCAATCCCGATCTCATCAGACGTGAGGGTTTCGCGAGCGAGGCCGACTATCGGGCGTATATTGCAACACTCGGTGGTCATGTTCCGGTTGGCGACATCGTCGAGGAACCGCTCCTGGTCTCTGATGGTGATGTCTCCGATGGTCATGCCCTGGAAGGCCGCTTGCGAGAACTGAGAGAAGAGATCGAAAACCTCCGCGCGCGCCTTCACGTGATCCAGCATCAGGCTGCGACCGTCGTTGCGGAGAACGTCCGTTGGGCCGATGCAAGCGCCCATGCACAGCTCGGCAATCAGCCCTGGCTCAAGCTGGCAGGCGCGATGGCGGCGGCATTTGTCGTTACGCGGGGCATCCGGCGGCTGCCTCTGGGAGCCGTGGCGACGACGGCGGTGCCGTTGGTGCGGCGGCGATGAACCGGAAGTTCGCCAGGTGACGTCTGTCAGCGTCGACGACTGATCACGCGAAACCGATTTCCGCTAGCAGAGGCAGGTGGTCGGAGGCGACTCTTGTCAGCCGGTTTTCCAGGACCGCCGCCTGTTTGACGATGAGATCCTCGGTGACGAAGATGTGGTCGAGGCGCATCAGCGGGTAGCGGGATGGAAAAGTCGCTCTCGGCGCGTTGCTGCCTGCGAACTGGGCGTCCTTTAATGAGCGCGCGGCAAGTCGGTAAGTCGCCGACGACGGAATGGCGTTGAAATCGCCGCAAAGAATGCTGGGAAGCGCTTCGTCCGCCGTGCCGCGCAGCCAGCCGGAATTCAGCAGTGTCGTCATCTGCCGGATACGCTCGCGGCCGCGAAGGCCGAGATGGGTGTTGACGACCAGCAGTTTTCGGTCGCCGACCAGTATTTCGGCGGACAGCGCTCCGCGCTGTTCGCCGATGGATGGCAGCGGGCCGGCCTTGACCGCGCCTGTCGGCAGCGCGGTGATGATCGCGTCGCCATATTGCTCCTCGGCAACCGACAGCGCCGGATGGAAATGCGCCTGCATCTTCAGCAGCGAGGCAATCATATGGGCCTGGTCGACGCCGCCGGTCCTGCGCCTGAGGACATCGACCTCCTGAAGCGCGACGATATCGGCCCCGGCCTCGGCGATGACGGAAGCGATGCGGCCGGGATCGAGCTTCCGGTCGCTGCCGATACAGCTGTGCACGTTATAGGTCAGAAGTTTGATCGATTTATCCGGCATTGGCCCCGCTGAAAAGCTTGTTCCCTCCGGGAGAGCACGGAACTCGTTCCTCCCCAGGGACAACATAGAACGTGTTCTCCCTGGGGAACACAGAACTCGTTTGATCGTTCCAGATCATCGAGCCGCCGCGCTCGCATCTCGGAAACGGACAATCGATGAGCTTGAAAAGCGTAATCTGGAATGGACTGCTCGTGGCCGCGCTTTGCCTTGCGGTCTTTCTCCTCTATCGGATCTTCCAACAGTATAGTCTCGAGCAGATCGCCCAGTCGGTTCGCAGCATTCCTTTTTCGACCTTCTGCACAGCCCTTCTGTTTGCGGCGGCATCCTATCTGTGCCTCAGCTGTTTCGATCTGCTGGCGATCCGTTCGCTCGGCAAATCCTTGCCCTATTCCAGGATAGCGCTGACTTCATTCATCAGCCTGTCGCTCGGCCACAATATCGGCTTTGCCGGCCTGAGCAGCGGCGCCTTCCGCTATCGTTTCTATTCTCGCTGGGGGCTGACGGCGGAGGACGTGGCGAAGGTCATCCTGTTTTGTGGCGTCACGGTGGGGCTGGGGCTGATCACGCTTGGCGGTCTCGCCATGATCGTCAATCCCGGTGATGCCGGGCGCCTGCTGCGCATTGATCCGGGAAGTGTGCGCATCTTCGGCGCGATGGCGCTGGTCGTGCCGGTTGTCTATACGGGCCTGGCGTTCTTCATCCGCGGCACGTTGCGGCTGTGGCGCTGGTCGTTTCAGCTGCCGCGATTTTCGATCGCGGTCGCGCAGGTCGGGGTCGGGACGCTCAACTTCATGCTCGTCTCCGCCTGTCTGCACCAGATGCTCTCGGCCTTTGGCGACGTCGCCTTTTTCCGGTCGGTGACGGCTTACGTGCTCGCCAATTCGGCAATTCTCGCAACACATGTTCCGGGCGGCCTCGGCGTGCTCGAGGCGACCGTTTCGTATGCCGTGCCGAAGGAGGCCTCGATCGGCGCGCTGATTGCGTTCCGCTGCGCCTATTTCTTCATCCCGCTGGCGCTCGGATCCACGCTTCTCATCATCAGCGAGATGATCTTCCGGCGGAGATCACGCCGGCCGGATGAGGAGGCGGACGAGCGCGCCGAGGCCCAGTCGGTCTAAGGGTGCGAAGGGTCGAACCGGGTCGAAGAGCCCTGTGCCTGTAATCGGTGAAATGCTGCCCGACAGCGCAACGGTGAATTCCCGCAAGCCCCGAGGCCCGTCATTGAGCGCATCGACCGCAGCGATGACCGAGCCGCTTTGCGCAAAGGCTGCGGCAAAGCTTTCGGGTTTGGTTCCGAGATATTCCGAAAGCAGGCGATTGCGCAAATCCGCGATTGCGCCGCGGTGCTCGTCATTGCCAGCCTCGAACAGCATGTCGCATTCGCAATCCAGCCCTTCCGAGCGATTGTTGAGGTTGGAGGAGCCGATGCGGACCAGTTCGTCATCGGCGATTATCAGTTTGGAATGGACGAGCACCTCTACCTCGCCGTCCTCTCCCGGCGTGACCGCGTAATAGACGCGCAAACGGCCGGCGCGATCGGCGCGTTTGAGGCGGCGGATGACGCGGTCGCGATTGCCGCCCATGACGAGCTTTTCGATCAGTCCGTGAGAACTGCGCGTACAGATGATGACGACCTCAGGCCCGTCTTCCTCCTGCAGCTGCGCGGCAATGGCGTCGGCAACGCGGAAAGAGGCGAGATATTGCGCCTCGATGTAGAGCTGCCGCCGCGCGCGGGCGATGACGTCCAATGTCATGGCGATGCCGTCGCTAATGCCGGGGCGAAGTGCGGTCGAAGGCTCCGTCAGCGCGAAGCTGACCGCAACCTCCCTCATGGAAATGGCGAGATCGTCCGGCCAGACGAAGCGGATATTTTCGGCCAAAGGCAGGTGGATCTCGCCGGTGGCATTTTCCCAGCGCTGCCTGGCGATGTCGCCGATCAGCCTGGCGGCATCGCCGGTGACCATTGCCTGAACGTCGTGCAGCGGATCGTAGGAAACGCCCTCCGGGTCGCGCCGCAGTTTCTCCTCGGCGCGATGGCGCCGGGTATCCCATCGTCGCGACGTCAGGTCTATGCCGCCGATGAAGGCGACGGCGTCGTCGATGCAGACGAGTTTCTGATGGTGGCAGCCGCGCAATGTCGGCTGAAGCTCGAAGCGCAGATCGATCCGTACATTCCTGGGAAAGTTCTTCTTTCGCAGCACCTGCAGGGATTTCTCCGAATAGATCGGCCCGAGCGTCCAGATGAGGATGCGTATTTCAAGCTTGGGATTTGCCGCGGCCAGGGCATGCAGCAGATCGGCCAATGTTTCGTCGGATTTTTCCGGTTGCATCCGGATGTCGGGATTGAAATCCCATCCGATGATCCAGACGGTGCGCCGCGCCTGCCGCAGCACGCGCGCCAGTTCGGCGAAATAGCTGTTGCCGTTGATCAGGAAGGCTGCCTTCGCCGCGCTTCCTTCCAAGCGCAAGGCCCCGCCCTCCTGTTTTGGGCGGTCGCCTGGTCGTTGTGATTTTGTCTGGGGCAAGTTCGGGTCATTGAAGATGGTTTCGAATGTCGTCATGATTGCCTCGGCCTCTCACTGGGAGAGCAAACGCCTGGAATATTTTTGGGTTCCCTGTCGCGCCGGATGAGGCGAACATGCCGGCAACGACGGGCGATACAAAGTGCAAGGAAACGAGATGTCACAACGAGCAGGCAGCGCCGATCTTCCCCTTCACGGGGGACGTGTGCCGCATTGGCTCGGCGATCGGATGACGCGGCTCGGCACGCTGATCACCGAGGCGATCGTCCATCACTATGGCCGCGACGAATTCCTGCGCAGGCTCGCGCATCCCTTCTGGTTCCAGTCCTTCGGTGCGGTCATGGGCATGGACTGGCATTCCTCCGGCATCACCACCAGCGTACTCGGGGCGCTGAAGCGTGGGCTGAAGCCGCGTGCCGGCGAACTCGGCCTGCATGTCTGCGGCGGTCGCGGCGCGCATTCGCGCAAGACCCCGCAGGAGCTTGTCTCGATCGGCGAGCGTGTCGGTCTCGACGGGGAGGGGCTGGCGACTACGAGCCGTCTCATCGCCAAGGTCGACAGTGCTGCCCTTCAGGACGGGTTCGATCTTTATCTCCACGGGTTCATTGTTGCCGATGACGGCCATTGGGTGGTGGTGCAGCAGGGTATGAATGGCGACAGGCGGCAGGCCCGGCGCTATCACTGGCTGTCGGAAGGGCTGGAGAGTTTCGTCGACTCGCCGCATGCGGCAATCGAGGGAAGGAGCCAGGGCGAGATCGTCAATCTGGCCGACAGGCGCGCCGAGCGCTCGCGGCGCGGCCAGCTCGATCTGCTGGCGACGCTCGGCCCCGACCGGATCATCCGCGAGGCCGCCGCGCTGCAGCGTGCCGAAGAACCCGCGCCCGAACCTGCCGAACAGCCAATGCTGCCGCACCTGATCATGCCCGCCCATCACGACGTCCGCGAGAGCGACGTCAATATGCGGCGCCTGCACGGAAATCTCGCCGCCGCGGCCGATCGCGGACCAGCGGATTTCGAACAGCTGCTGCTCGTTCCAGGCGTCGGCGCCCGCACGGTGAAGGCGCTGGCGATGGTGGCGGAAGTCGTCCACGGCGCGCCTTGCCGTTTTTCCGATCCGGCGCGCTTCTCGATCGCCCATGGCGGCAAGGACCGACATCCCTTTCCGGTTCCGCTCAAGGTCTATGACGAGACCATCGCGGTGATGAAATCGGCGGTGCAGAAGGGCAAGCTGGGGCGGGAGGAGGAGTTGCAGGCGCTGCGGCGCTTGGACGACCAATCCAGGCAGATGGAACACTATGTGACCGGCCCCGACCTCAAGGAAATCATCGCCGGCGAATTCCGCCGATCCGCCGATTTCGGCGGCCGCAGCGTGTTCGGCTGGGAGCCGCCGCCGGTGGATGAGAGTGGTCATTGACGTGATCTGCCGACGAATGCGCGCCAGCCTCACGTCATGCGGGGCGGGCCATTAGATCCAACGGGCCGTGTTCATCATCGAAACAGGCAAGGGCGCAGGGGCGGCCATGCTTTCCTTAACGCGCGGAGCCAGGCAGGGCGATCTCACCGTTTTCCTCTCCATCCCAGTACCGGATGGAGGACGCCGAAACCTTGATGAGAACGATCCCAGGAGTGTCCACTCCTTCAGGAAACCACCGCTCGAGATCGGGGACCCAATGTTCTTCGAATGTCGCCTTGTCCCGTACCAGTGAGGCAAAGCCCTCGACAGCGATGAAAATCCCCGGCTTGCCGAGGAGGCTGGGAGGCGCCGTGAACGTCAGCGAGACGGCGTCGATGCCTTCGATCTCGGTGATTTTTCTGCTGTCTTCATACGAAAAGAACCAGGAATCCCCGTCATATTCGACGTCGCCGTTATTGCTCATCGGTCGGGCCGAGATGCGGCCCGACCCGGCGTTCGTAGACAGCATGCAGAAATCGATCTTCTTCAGTTGCGAGGATAGGTCTTCGAGGGTCATAGACGCCATTGTGATCTCCCGTGTTTGAATGCTCGGGAGTAGCGTGCAAGCGTCCAGATTGTTCCGTGGAAAGTCCACGTGACTATGTCTCTATCCCTCTGAAGATAAGCAGCGCTGTAGCGTCAATGGCCGTCGGGCGGGACGGCCTCAATCGGAACCGTTTCTTTCAGATTCTTCCGGTGGAAGATGAAGAGCCCGGCAACGACGATGATTGCGGCGCCGATGATGATCTGCATGTCGGGAACATCATTGAAGAAGAGGTAGCCGAGGATGATCGCCCAGAGCAGCAGCGTATATTGCAGCGGCGCGAGCAGCGATGCCGGTGCAAGCTTCAGCGAGCGGGTGATCAGCAGATGCGCGCAGGTGGCGACGATGCCGAGGAGCAGCATGCCGGACCAGTCGACAATCGTCCCCGGCTGCCAATGGCCGATGCTCAAAACGATGCCGGTGATGAGCGCGGCGACCGTCTGCCATGTCACGAGCGTCGTGTCGCTGGTCGAGCGCAGATAGCGGCTCATCACCAGCGACAATGCAAAGGCAAGGCTGCCCGCAAGGCCGAAAAGCGACGGAAGCGACAGCATTGCGGTTGACGGACGCAGCGCGATGACGACGCCTGCGAAGCCGATCAGAACGGCCAGCCAACGCCGCCAACCGATTTTTTCTCCGAGAAAGAAATGCGAGAGCGCCGCAATGTAGATCGGCCCGGCCATATAGAAGGTCATGACGTCTGCGAGCGGCAGATAGGCGACGGCGGCGTAAAACAGCGCGACATCGCAAGTCGCCATGAAAACGCGTATGAACTGGAGGCCCTTCTGCTCGACGCGGAACAAACCCATCGGTCCTTGCCGCAGGATCATTGGTCCGAGCACGATGAAAGCGCCGACCGAGCGGATCACCAGCACCTGGCCGACGGCAAAGCTCGCAACCAGCCACTTGCCCATCGCATCGTTCAGCGCAAAAAGCAGATCGCCAAGCAGCATCAGCACGACGCCTGTTATGATCAGGTTTCCGGCATTGGCTACAGCAGTCTCGGTCTTCATTTTAGACATCCTTGCAAAAGCGGCCGCGAATACGCGGCCGAGTGCGGCTTCGGCCTTAACCCTGCCGATGTCAATGGGCCGGTTGAAGAGATTGCAGTCGAACCCGCAAACGACCGTCTTCGGGCCTGTCGACCCACGGCTTCATCAGCCGCCGCATCAAGTGCCTCTCATGAATCGGTGCCTTCGAGCGCCAAATGCGGGCATCAATCGCCATGCAGGACGCTGACATGTGAAATATATTTCATATGATGAATTATATTGACACCGCTCCGCCGTTGCGATTATCTGCCCATACCGGACTTCGAGGAGGAACTCCGGTCTTCAATGGATCATCGGCAGCCGCTGAGGCGCCGCCGGATATTTGGGAGGGGCTTCGGCCTCGAGGAGGAAACTTGCGCAGATTTCTAAGCACGACCGCATTGGCGGTCCTCGCATCGACGCTTTATGCCGGCGTGGCCAGCGCGGACGCGGAAAATCCGTTCCGCTGCAAGCCCGGTGAAAAATACGTCATGAATGTCATGGTTTCGGGCGTCGAATACTGGTTCCCGGTCTATGAAATGTTCAAGCAGGCCGGTCAGCAGCTCGGTTGCGAGACGGCTTATACCGGCACGCCGGAATATGACGTCAACAAGCAGATCGCCACCTTCGACCAGGCGCTGGCCCAGAACCCGGCCGGTATCCTCGTTCATCCGATGAACTCCGATCCGTTCATCGAGCCGATCAACCGGGCCATCGATCAGGGCACGGCGGTCGTCACCTTCGCAGCCGACGCGCCGCTTTCCAAGCGCATCTCGTTCATCACGTCGGACAATACCCGCGAAGGCACCTATGCGGCCGACGCGATTGCCGAAAAGATGGGGGGCAAGGGTGAATATGCCGTTCTGGAAAATCCGGGCCAGGACAATCACGACAAGCGTATCGCCGCCTTCA
This sequence comes from Rhizobium sp. BK112, assembly GCF_014193215.1. Taxonomy (NCBI): domain Bacteria; kingdom Pseudomonadati; phylum Pseudomonadota; class Alphaproteobacteria; order Hyphomicrobiales; family Rhizobiaceae; genus Rhizobium; species Rhizobium sp. BK112. Next base: position 215,966 of record NZ_JACHYZ010000012.1, on the reverse strand, counting down.
TCGCCCGAATGGACGAAAAATATCCTGATATGAAGCTGGTCGGCCGCGCTGCGTCCAACCAGGACCCGAACAAGGCCTATCAGGGCTTGATGAGCTTGGTGCAGGCACATCCGAACCTTGGCGCCGTCTTCATGCCGGAAGCCAACTCGGCCATCGGCGCTTCGCAGGCCAACAAGGAAAGCGGCGGCAAGATCCTCGTCATGTGCGCCGACGTCAACGCCAACATCCTCGACATGATCAAGGCGGGCGAAGTGTTCGGCTCGATCAACCCGAACCAGGGCATGCAGGGTTACATGGGCTTCATGCTCCTGTGGCTCGCCAAGCATCCCGAACTCATCGACCCGATGAACGACGCCAAGCGCGCCAGCTTCAACCCGATGAGCATTCCGTTCGTCGACAACGGCCTGTCGATCGTCACGGCCAATAATGCCGACGACTTCTACTGGGACAAGTACCTGAAGCGGCGGGGCACCAAGGGCATCGAGGAATAAACCTTTGTGCCTGCTGTCCGGGGCTTCAAGCTCCGGGCAGCCATCGCGAGCGTGAGGAGGAGATTATGGTGGCGTCGGTGCCGGTTCTGGAAATCCGCAATGTCAGCAAGCACTTCGGTGCAGTGAAGGCGTTGACGGATGTGAGCTTCACCCTGGAAAAAGGCGAGGTTCATGCACTTTGCGGCGAAAACGGCGCGGGCAAGTCGACGCTGATGAACATCATTGCCGGCGTGCTGCAGCCGACCGAGGGGGACGTCCTTGTCGATGGCGCGCCGGTAAAAGTGACGTCGCCGGCGGTGGCGCAATCGCTCGGGCTTGGCCTCGTGCATCAGGAAATCGCGCTCTGCCCGGATGCGACGGTGGCCGAGAACATGTTCATGGCCGCGACCAACCGTCGCCGCTCGCCTTTCATGAATTATGGCAAGCTGGAACGGGATGCACAGGTCGTGATGAACCGTCTGGCGCCGATCGACGTCCGCCGCAAAGTCGGCGACTTGTCGATATCGAGCCAGCAGCTTGTCGAGATCGCCAAGGCACTGACGCTCGATTGCCGGGTGCTGATCTTCGACGAACCGACGGCGGCGCTGACGGAATCGGAGGCGCAGGTCCTGTTCGGGATCGTCCGCGACCTCAAGGCGCAGGGTATTTCGATCATCTATATCAGCCACCGCATGGCCGAAATCTTCAGCCTGTGCGACCGGGTCACCGTCTTTCGCGATGGCCGCTATGTCTCGACGGGGACGGTGGCGGACTTGACGCCGGATGATGTCGTGCGCCGCATGGTTGGGCGCGAGATCACCCAGCTCTATCCGGAAAAGCAAGCGCCGGCGGAGCGGACCGGCGAGATCATTCTGAGCGTCCGCGATCTCGGCGACGGCAGCCGCTTTACGGATGTGAGCTTCGAACTGCGCAAGGGCGAAATTCTCGGCGTCGGCGGGCTGATCGGCTCGGGGCGCACCGAGATCGCCGAAGGCATTTGCGGATTGCGGCCGGTGATCGCCGGCGAGGTGCAACTGCATGGACAGCGACTGCCGGCGCACTCCTATGCGCAGGCCGCGCAGGCGGGTGTCGTCTACCTGTCGGAAGACCGGAAAGGCTCCGGCATCTTCCTCGATCTTTCCATCGCCCAGAACATTGCCGTTCTCGATTTGAAATCGCTGACCGGACCCCTGGGACTGTTGAATTCCAAAGCCGAGGCGGATCGTGCCCACGACCTGGTCCGGCGGCTCGGGGTGCGGATGGGGGGCATCGACATGCCGGTCTCGTCGCTGTCGGGCGGAAATCAGCAGAAGGTGGCGATTGCCAAGCAGCTGGCGGTCAATCCGAAGGTCATCCTGATGGACGAGCCGACCCGCGGCATTGATGTCGGCGCCAAATCGGAAATCCACCGGCTGCTGCGCGATCTCGCCCGCTCCGGCATCGGCATCGTCGTCATCTCGTCGGAACTGCCGGAGCTTCTTGGGCTGTGCGACCGGGTGCTGGTCATCCACGAGGGCACCGTTGCAGGCGAGGTCGAGGACGAGACGATGACGGAAGAAGCGATCATGCGGCTCGCGTCGGGTATCGGCGGTCTTAACAATTCAAAGGCATCAGAGCATGCCGCATAAAGAAAACGCAGGGGCGGGAGACAAGGTCATGGCGGACGCTACATTGGCAACGGTACATCAGGCACGCGCGCCCGGCTGGAAACGGCTGGGGACAATGCGCGAGGCGGGACTGATCGCGATCATCCTGGCGCTCTGCATCGTCATGAGCTTTGCCTCGCCGCATTTTCTGACGCTCGGCAATTTCCGGGCGATGCTGATGTCGTTCTCGGTGGAGGGAATCGTCGTCGTCGGCATGACCATCCTGTTGATCGTCGGCGGCATCGACCTGTCGGTCGGCTCGGTCGTCTGCTTCTCGATGGTATTGTCTGGCTCGCTGTTCCTGATGGGGCTCGATCCGTGGAGCGCATCCCTGATCGGGATCATAGCCAGCAGCCTGATCGGCTGCGTCATGGGCTTTTTCGTCACGGTCGTCGGGCTCAACCACTTCATCACCTCGCTTGCGGCGATGGTCATCGTGCGCGGCATCTGCCTGATCATCACCAAGGGCACGCCGCTGTCGCTGTTCACCTTGCCGCCTTCGTTCAAGGCGGTCGGGCAAGGCACGTTCTACGGCGTCCCCTATGTGATCCTGATTTTTGTTGCGGTCGTCGTGTTGTTCGATTTCCTGCTGCGCCGGGCAACCGCCTTCCGCAAGGTGTTCTACACCGGCAGCAACGAGAAGGCGGCGCTCTATTCCGGTATCAAGACCAACCAGGTGAAGTTCTGGGTGACGGTGCTTTGCGCCACGCTGTCGGGGGTTGCCGGGGTGATCTACATGTCCCGCTTCGGCGCCGCGACCCCGACCTTCGGCGTCGGCATGGAGCTCAATATCATCGCAGCCGCGGTGATTGGCGGCGCGTCGCTGAATGGCGGCTCCGGCACGATCTTGGGGGCAATTCTCGGCATTGCCCTCCTGTCGGTCGTTACAAGCTCGTTGATCTTGCTCGACGTGTCCGTCTATTGGCAAGACATGATTAAAGGCTGCATTCTGCTTGCTGCCGTCTCGATCGACCATTTCCTGCACAAGCGGAAGGCTGCCTGACATGCCGATAGCCAAACTCAAACCCGCAAACGCGCCGCGCGAGGAAATCGTCATCGCCCGGCAGATGCACCAGGCCCTGGTCTTGCATTTCCTCGAGGGACTGACACAGGCGCAGATTGCCGATCAACTCGGCATCTCGCATGCTACCGTCAACCGCCTGATCAAGCGCGGCCGGCAACTCGGCCTGGTCGAGATCAAGATCAAGTCGCCGGTCGAGCCGCTGGTCGATATGGAGGAACAGCTGCGAGCGCTTGGCGGCATCGGCCGCGCCGTGGTGGTGCCGACTGTGTCCGACAATCCGCAAACGGCGCTTCAGGCCGTCGGCGAAGCGGCAGCGCGGTTGCTGCTGGAAGAGATCATCGATGGCGATACGATCTGCATCACGGGAGGCAAAGGCGTGAGCGCCGTCGTCGCCGGCTTGCAGCCGTCACGTCGTTTCAATGTCGAGGTCATTCCAGCAACGGGCTGCGTGCAGGGTAAGCACTATACCGACGTCAACCATGTCTCGACCTTGATGGCCGACCGGCTTGGGGGACGTTCCTACCAGATTCACGCGCCGCTCTTTGCCGACGATGCCGAGCAGCGGGCAATGCTGATCAACATGCGTGCCGTCGCCGACGTTTTCAAACGGGCGCGCGAGGCGAAGGTCGCGGTGGTCGGCATCGGCTCGATCCTGTCGGACGATTCGAGCTATTACGACCTGCATCCCTCCTCGAGCACCGACCGCGCCGCGATCGAGCGGTCCGGCGCCTCCTGCGAATTGCTGGCGCATCTGCTCGATGATCATGGCCAGGTCTGCGACTACAGCCTCAACCGGTCGCTGGTGTCGCTGACGCTGCCGGAATTCGCCTCGATCCCCACCAAGATCGGCGTGGCGAGCGGGCCGAACAAGGCAGGCCCGATCCTCAGCGTTCTCAGGGGCAATCATCTCGATACGCTGGTGACCGATGAGGCGACAGGTGCCCGGGTGCTGGCACTGGCGAATGGCGAAGGAAAATGGGCATGAATGGACAGCAATTGACACGTGAGATCGGCAAATCCGGCGTTTCCGCCTCGGCGGTCGGGCTGGGCACCTGGGCGATCGGCGGCTGGATGTGGGGCGGGACCGACGAGGCCGAATCCATCGCCGCAATCCAGGCATCGATTGACGCCGGCGTAACGCTGATCGACACGGCGCCAGCCTATGGGCTTGGACGTTCCGAAGAGATCGTCGGCAAAGCGTTGGCTGGGCGACGCGACAAGGCTGTGATCGCCACCAAATGCGGCCTTGTCTGGCATACGCAGAAGGGCCGTCATTTCTTCGACCAAGACGGCAAGCCGGTCCACCGTTATCTCGGCGGCGATGCGATCCTGCATGAGGTCGAGGAAAGCCTGAGGCGGCTCGGAACCGACTATATCGACCTCTACATCACCCATTGGCAGGACCCGACGACCCCGATCGAGGAAACGATGCGGGCGCTGGAAGACCTGCGAACATCGGGCAAGATCCGGGCGATCGGCGCAAGCAATGTCAGTTCCGACGACCTCGATGCCTATCTCGCTGCCGGCGGTCTCGACGCGATCCAGGAGCGGTTCAGCATGATCGACCGCGAGATCGAGGCAGAGCTTCTGCCGCTGACCAAGGCCAACGGCATAGCGACGCTGAGTTACTCGTCGCTGGCGCTGGGGTTGCTGTCCGGCACCATCGGTCCGGACCGTGTGTTTTCCGGCGACGACCAGCGCAAGGACAATCCGCGCTTTTCAGTCGACAACCGCCAGAAGGCAGCGGCGCTCGCCGACGCCATCCGGCCGCTCGCAGAAAAACACGGCGCCAGCATCGCCCAGATCGTGATTGCCTGGACGCTGGCGCAGCCGGGCGTCACCTTTGCACTTTGCGGGGCGCGCAATCCGGCGCAAGCGCTCGACAATGCGCGGGCCGGGACCATCCGGCTGGATACGGCCGATCTTGCGGCCATCGATACGGCCATAGCGGCGAAACTGACTGATATGGACAGGTAGCGGATCGCCATCATGAAACGGCAAGAAATATTGGACGGGCTCCGCCAGAGCCCGAAGGTGGACGTCTGCGTCGTCGGCGGCGGCATCAACGGCATCAGCGTCTTTCGGGAACTGGCCCTGCAGGGGCTGAACGTGCTGCTCGTCGAGAAGCACGACTATTGCTCCGGTGCCAGTTCGGCGTTGTCGCGCATGGTCCATGGCGGGCTTCGCTATCTTGAAAACGGCGAATTCAAGCTGGTGCAGGAATCGCTGGTCGAGCGGGACCGGCTGCTGCGCAACGCGCCGCATTACGTCGCGCCGCTGCCGACGACGGTGCCGGTGTTCGATATCTTTTCCGGCCTCGGCAATGGCATTGTCCGCTTCCTTGGCCTCAGCCGCCGTCCGAGCCGACGTGGCGCCGTCGCCATCAAGGCGGGCCTGAGCATCTATGATTTCCTGACGCGCAAACGGGCATTGATGCCGCGCCACCAGTTTCGCGGCCGGCGCACAACGCTTGCCAAGTGGCCGGCGCTCAATCCCGACATCAAGAGTTCCGCCACCTATTTCGACGCCTGGGTCAGCCATCCGGAGCGGTTGGGCATCGAGCTCCTACAGGATGGTCTTTTGGCAAAGTTCGGAGTGATGGCGCTGAACTATGCCGAACTGCGGCGTACCGAAAATGGTGAGTATCACGTCGAGGATCAGATCGGCGGCGCGTCCGTTGCCGTCGAACCGGCGCTGATCATCAACGCCACCGGTGGCTGGATCGACCTTGCCAATCAAACCCTGTTTTCGCCAGAAGCACGGCCGTCACCACTGATGGGCGGCACCAAGGGCTCGCATCTCATCATCGACAATGCGGAGCTGCGCGACGCACTTGCCGATCACATGATCTACTACGAGAACGAGGACGGGCGGATCTGTATCGCTTTTCCTTATCTCGGTAAGGTTCTCGTCGGTTCCACCGATATCCGCGTCGATGATCCGGAAACGGTGCGCTGCGAGGCGGACGAGCGGGATTATATCCTGCAATCGCTTGCCTTCGTCCTGCCCGATATCACCATTCGGCCGGAGCAAATCGTTTTTCAGTTTTCCGGCGTGCGGCCGCTGCCGGCGAGCACCGACAGCTTTACCGGACGCATCCCGCGCGATCATTTCTGCACCATGCTGGAGCCTCCCGATGGCGGTGCGCCGGTGCTCTGCATGATCGGCGGCAAGTGGACGACATTCCGGTCCTTCGGGGAACTGGCGGCCGACATGGCTCTGGAAAGGCTCGGCAGGCGGCGCCGCGTTGCGACAACCGATCGGCCGATCGGCGGCGGTCGGGCCTTTCCCGCGAACACGCCCGCCTGGCTAGCGCAGATGGCAGCCAGCAAAGGCCTTTCCGCAGGGCGCATGGCTGAGCTGTTTGCCCGATATGGCACGGATGCCGAGGCGATTGCCGGCTTCATCGCGCCAAGCCCCGATGAAGCGCTGCCGCACGCCGCCTACTCGGTGCGCGAATTGCAGTTCCTGATCCGCGAGGAAGCGGTGGAACATCTCGACGACCTGCTTTTGCGGCGCACGACGCTTGCCGTTTCGGGCGAGCTTTCACTCGACATGATGGACGCCGCACTCGACCTGCTGGCGCAGGATAAGAACTGGACGCTCGCGCATCGCGCCAGTGAGCGCGTCCGCTTTCTCACCCTTCTCAACGAACGCCACGGCGTCGACGAAGACATGCTTTCCGCAAGGAACGAACCAAGGAGCACAGAATGCGACACAACAGCAAAGTCCGGATGAACCGGCTGTTCGGCGGCGGCCGCTGCCTCGATGTGGCGATCGATCACGGCGTCTGCAACGAGCCGTCCTTCCTCAACGGGCTGGAGGACATTCAGGCCGTCGTCAAGGCGCTGGTCTCTGCCGCGCCGGATGCGATCCAGATGAATTACGGCCAAGCGGACCTGCTGCAGGACGTGCCCGGCAAGGACAAGCCGGCGCTGGTCATGCGCATCGACATGGGCAATCCCTATAACCGAATCCGCCACCGCGACATGTGGGCGGTGCTGCAGAACGACGCCGAACCGTTGATCGGCGCGATCGAGATGGATGCAGCCTGCGTCGTCGTCAACCTGTTCATGCTGCCGGACGAGCCGGATCTGTTCCGCCAGTGCGTGCAGAATATTTCCCGCGTGCGGGCCGATTGCGACAAGTATGGCATGCCGCTGATGATCGAGCCGCTGGTGATGCAGCCGGTCACCGAAAAAGGGGGTTATATGGTCGACGGTGACGCGGACAAGATTGTGACGTTGACGCGGCTCGCCCGTGAGATGGGCGCAGATATCGTCAAGGCCGACCCAACCACCAATGCCGAGGATTTCCACAGGGTGGTGGAAGCAGCCCGTTGCCCGGTTCTCGTCCGCGGTGGCGGCAAGGAAGATCTTCGTGCCGTCTTCGACAAATCGGCGGCCTTGATGCGACAAGGCGCTCTAGGCATGGTCTATGGCCGCAACATCTATCAGCACGCCAATCCGAGGGCCGTGGTGCGCGGACTGATGGCGATCGTGCACGAGGATGCGAGCGGCGATCAGGCGTTTGCGCTCTACCAGCAGGGTTGAATGCGATCTCGAACCTTGGGAGGGGTTCAGCATGGGAAACTATCTTTTGGGGCTCGACGCCGGAAACACCGTCATCAAAGCGGTGATTTTCGACCTGAGCGGCAACGAGATCGCGGCTGCGTGGGAAGAAGGGCGCAGCCGCATGCCGAGCCCGGGGCATGTCGAGCGAGGGCTTGACGAACTCTGGACGAATGCACGGCAGGTCATCCGCGCCTGCATCGAAAAGGCGGAGATCCAGCCGGAGGAAATCGCCGCGATCGGTTGCGCCGGGCATGGCAACGGTCTCTATGCGCTTGATCGCGACGGCGCTCCACTGCTCGGCATCCAGTCACTCGACACGCGGGCCGCCGGCCTGGTCGATGAATGGCGAGAGGCCGGCGTTGGTGACCGGACCTATCCGATTGCCCGCCAGCGTCCGTGGCCATCCCAGACGCCGACATTGCTTGCCTGGCTCAAGCGTCACCGGCCGGATCTGTTCAACCGCATCGGTACGGTGTTCTTCTCCAAGGATTTCGTCGTCAACCGCCTGACCGGCCGCCGCGTCAGCGAGGTGTCCGATATGTCGGGTGCCGGTCTGCTGGATCTTGCCGCGCGCCGCTACGACAAGGCGCTGATGGAGGCCTATGGACTGGGAGATTGCATGGACCTCTTGCCGCCGCTCATCGAAAGCGCCGACATTGCCGGCACGGTAACGGAAGAAGTGGCGACGCAGACCGGGCTCGCCGCCGGTACTCCTGTGGTCGGCGGGCTGTTCGACGTCGTCGCCTCGGCGCTCGGCTCGGGCGTTTCACGCACCGGCAGCGCCTCGATCATCGCCGGCACCTGGAGTATCAACCAGGTCATCATCGATGGCCCCGACCTCGACGGGCCGGTGTTCATGTCGTCGACCTTCGATCGCAGCCGCTACATGGCGATGGAGAACAGCGCCACCTCGGCTGCCAATCTCGAATGGCTGGTGCGGGAGTTTTTCGAAGGCGAGCATGCGGAAGACGTTTCGCCCTTCGATGCCTGCTGCGCGCTGGCCGAGGCGATCGAACCCGCTGCAGACGACCCGCTCTACCATCCGTATCTCTACGGCGCCCAGCAGGATGGCCATGCACGCGCCGGCTTCTACGGTCTTGCCGGTTGGCACACCAAGGGGCATCTCGTTCGCGCGCTTCTTGAGGGCGTCGCCTTCGGTCACCGCCAGCACATCGAGGCGATCCGAAAGGCCGGCGCGGTCTTCAACGAAGCCGTGCTGTCCGGCGGCGGCTCGCGCAGCCTGATCTGGCCTCAGATCTTTGCCGATGTGCTCGGCGTTCCGGTCAGCGTTGCCCGCTCGCGTGAAACCGGTGCGCTGGGAGCGGCGATTGCAGCCGGAACCGGCGTCGGTGTCTTCGCAGACTTCGGCGCCGGTGCTGCGGCCATGGTCCGGACCGAGCGGCATTATCGTCCGGATGTCTCGCTTGAGGCACATTATGCGCGGCGCTACGCTCTCTATCAGGATATCGCCGAGGCAATGGCACCGCTCTGGCGGCGTCTGACGGCGGTTCCGCTGGCAGCGGGAGCGGCGGCATGAACATGCGGGTGAATGATGGGGCCATCGATGCGGGAAGCTACGACTACATCATCGTCGGCGCGGGATCGGCGGGATGCGTTCTGGCCAACCGGCTGTCGCGCGATCCGAAAACTCGTGTCCTGCTGCTCGAAGCCGGCGGCAGCGACCGATATCACTGGGTGCATGTGCCGATCGGCTATCTCTATTGCATGGGCAATCCGCGCACCGATTGGATGATGAAGACGGCGGCGGAAGCCGGACTGAACGGCAGGTCACTGCCTTATCCGCGTGGAAAAGTGCTGGGCGGCTGCTCGTCGATCAACGGCATGATCTATATGCGCGGCCAAGCGGCCGATTACGACGGCTGGCGGCAAGCCGGCAATTCCGGCTGGGGCTGGGATGACGTGCTGCCCTATTTCCTGAAATCCGAGGACAATTATCGCGGGAAGTCGCCGATGCACGGGGCAGGCGGCGAATGGCGGGTGGAAAAGCAACGGCTTTCCTGGCCGATCCTCGATGCCTTTCGCGATGCGGCCGAGGAGCTCGGCATTCCAAAAACCGACGATTTCAACGATGGCGACAATGAGGGCTCCGGCTATTTCGAGGTCAATCAGCGCGGCGGCCTGCGCTGGAACACGACAAAGGCCTTTCTGCGCCCGGCGATGAAGCGGCCCAATCTGCGCGTGCTGACCCGCGCCGAAACCGAGCGGCTGGAATTCGACGGCAGGATGGTGACCGGCGTGCGGTTCCGGCTGAACGGGCAGAAACATCTGGCTCGCGCCGATCGCGAGATCATCCTGTCTGCCGGTGCGATCAATTCGCCGAAAATCCTCGAGCTTTCCGGCGTCGGTCGCCCGGATGTGTTGTCCGCTGCCGGACTGGACGTCGCCCACGAACTTCGGGGTGTCGGCGAAAACCTGCAGGACCATTTGCAGATCCGTACGGTCTTCCGCATCGAGGGCGCAAAGACGCTGAACCAGCTCTATCACAACTTGTTCAGCCGAGCGGGTATGGGGCTTGAATATATGCTGCGCCGGTCCGGTCCGCTGTCGATGGCGCCGAGCCAGCTCGGTATCTTTGCCAAGAGCGATCCGGCTGTTGCGACCGCCGATCTCGAATATCACGTGCAGCCCTTGAGCACAGACCGGCTCGGCGAGCCGCTGCATAAATATCCCGCTGTCACCGTCTCCGTCTGCAATCTGCGGCCGGAAAGCCGGGGGAGCGTGCATGTTGGCGGCCCGGACCTTTGCATGGCGCCGGAAATCCGCCCGAACTATCTTTCGACAGCCGGCGACCGGATGGTTGCGACGAAATCGATCCGGCATGCCCGCCGGCTGATGGAGGCCGATGCCATTCGCAATTACCGGCCGCAGGAGATGCTGCCGGGCACGGAATATCAGAGTGACGAGGACCTGATCCGTCGGGTCGGCGATATCGCCACAACGATTTTCCATCCGGTCGGCACCTGCAAGATGGGCAGCGACACCATGGCGGTTGTCGATCCGCAATTGCGGGTGCATGGGCTTGCGAGACTGCGGGTGGTCGATGCCTCGATCATGCCGACGATCGTCTCGGGCAATACCAACTCGCCAGTAATCATGATTGCCGAAAAGGCCGCGGAAAGCATTCTATCAGAGGCTTAACGCGGTTTTCCCAGGCGAAGCGCGAAGCGGTTTTGCCGGGAATCGGCGTCATAACAGGGGGTTCGGCCGAACCGCTTTCGATCTAAAGCGCCCAGTCATCCCGATTTTGGACCTCGGCAGCTTTGTCCTCGCTGCAAATCGTTTCCAGCGCCAACGAGGCACGACTGGAGTGTCTCTGTTTGTGCCGCAGGATTGCAAATTGGCGGGACGGCAAAGGGAAGCGCGCCTTAACCAGCAGACCCTGCGTCAAGAGCGGCGCGGCCACGGCGCCGGAAACGACCGTTGCGCAGAGGCCTTCTCTTGCTGCCGATATGACTGCTTCATTCGACGGCAGCTCAAGCGCGACTGTCAGATCTGCGGGGCCGATGCCGAGATTGGAAATCGCCGCCTCGAAAGCCGACCGGGTTCCGGACCCTTTTTCCCGCATGACCCATTTCGTGCCCGAAACCAGCTCCGCCGGGGCGATCGGTTTGCCACGCGCCCAGGGATGGCGCGGACCGACGACGATAAGGAGTTCGTCCTCGGCGAGCGGCCGAATATTCAGCGCCGGTTCGTCAACGCTGCCCTCGACGAAACCGACTTCCGCCAATCCATCGAGAACCGCTTTCGCCGCCGTGGTCGTGTTGCCGATCATCAGCTTGAGGTCGATGCCCGGGTAGCGGACCTTGAAACGCATCAGCATCGCCGGCAGCCAATAGCTTGCGATCGTCTGGCTGGCAAAAACAACGAGCTCACCCTTTTGCAAGCCGCCGAGATCGGACAAGACGAGTGCTGCGGCTTTTGCGCGCGCGAGTGTGGCTCGTGCCTCCCCCAGAAACACCCGCCCTTCATATGTCAGCTCTATGCGGCGTCCGACACGGTGAAAAAGCTCGACGCCATAGGAGGCCTCGAGATTGCGGATGGCCGAACTGACGGCCGACGGCGTGAGGCCGATCGCCGCGGCGGCATTGGTCAGGTGCTCGCGTTCCGCAACCGCAACGAAAATGGAGAGCTGTTCGAAAGTCATGATGCAATCGTTCGATTTTACCGAATGAACTATATTAAACTATTCAATGGAAGTCGACAATTGAGTATGGGACAGTGAAGCATTCCGCAAGGTCTTGCCGATGCTCGTTTCCGCCTCCCGTTCCCCGTCGCTTCCTGCCGTCCTGCCGGGACTTGTCCTTTGTGTGGCGGTCACGCTCATTGCGCAGTTGGTTGAGCAGTTGCAGCTGATGATTTTCGGCGCGCACTGGATCGAGAGCCTCGTGCTGGCCATTCTGATCGGCATTGCCATGCGCTCCTCGGTCCGCCTGCCGCAGACCTTCACTCCCGGCATTCACTTCGCCGCCAAGACGCTTCTCGAGATTGCCGTCGTGTTGCTGGGCGCCTCGCTCAGCACGGCCGCCATCCGGCAGGCCGGACTGCCGCTTGTCGGTGGAATTGCCGTCCTGGTTGCGCTGTCCTTGGCCGGCAGCTTTCTGCTTGGCCGGCTCTTCGGGCTGTCGACCAGCCTGGCGACCTTGGTTGCTTGCGGCAACTCGATCTGCGGCAATTCTGCGATCGCCGCGGCAGCACCTGTGATCGGCGCCAAACCGGACGATATCGCCGCCTCGATAGCCTTTACCGCGCTGCTCGGCGTTGGTGCGGTGCTGACTTTGCCGCTTCTGCATCTGTTCCTGGGTCTCAGCGCCGTACAATATGGCGTTTTCGCAGGGCTGACAGCCTATGCCGTGCCGCAGGTATTGGCGGCGACGGCCTCCGCCGGCGCCGTCAGCACCCAGGTGGGCACGCTCGTCAAGTTGATCCGCGTGATGATGCTCGGCCCCGTCATTCTTGTGCTCGGCGCAGTTCATGGTCGCCGTCCCGGCGGCGCCGCAATCAATCTCCGCCATGTTCTGCCATGGTTCATCCTCGGTTTTGCGGCCATGGCGACGCTTCGTTCGCTCGACGCGATCCCGGCGCCGCTGCTGCCCGCGATGTCGGCTGTATCAGCCGCCTTCACCGTTACTGCCATGGCCGCGTTGGGCCTCTCCGTCGATGTCAGATCCATCGCCCATACCGGCGGTCGGGTCCTCGTCGCGGCGGCGCTGTCGCTGCTGGCTCTGGCGGTGCTTGGGCTTTGCTTGATCGGCCTGCTGAATATCGTCTGAGACGGGGTGGTGTGCCCAAAATACTTGCAAAAATTCCCGTTGCCTTCCAAACGATCAGCGGCTAGCCTGTATATACAGGGCGGAGAAGCAAAGATCGTCATGCGGGTCATCTCTTCACAGCAAGCTGCGGATCTCCTCGAAGACGGGATGACGGTCGCTGCCTCGGGTTTTGGAGGATGCTGCCATCCCGAGGCCATCACGGCCGCGGTGGAGGAGCGTTTCCTCGCCACTGGAAAACCGCGCAAGCTGACACTTCTGTTTGCTGCCAGCACGGGCGATCGTCAGACGCGCGGCATGGGGCATTTCGGCTATGAGGGCCTCGTCGCCCGCGTGATCGCCGGGGGATGGCGGGGAACGCCGCGCCTTGGCAGGCTGGCGATCGAGGAAAAGATCGAAGCGCATTGTTGGCCGCAAGGCGTCATCGCCCAGCTCTATCGGGCGATTGCCGCCGGTCAGCCTGGGGTGATCACCCATATCGGGCTCGGTTCTTTCATGGACCCGCTGCATGGCGGCGGCCGCATGAATGCGACGACGCCGCGAGCGCTTGTCGAGCGCGTGTCGTTGCGCGGCAAGGAATGGCTGCTTTATCCCTCGATGCCGCTCGACTGCGTGCTTTTGCGCGGTACGACGGCCGACGAAGACGGCAACGTCACCCTCGAGGACGAAGCCTTTCCGCTCGACGTGCTCGCCATGGCGCAGGCAGGCCGAAATTCCGGCGGTGTCGTCATCGTGCAGGTCAAGCGGATTGCCGAGCGCGGCTCGCTGCCGCCGGGCGATGTTCGCATCCCGGCGGCGCTGGTCGATTATGTCGTCGTCTGCGAAAATCCGGCCCAGCACGGCGTCAGTTTCGCCGAGACAGACAATATCGCCTATACCGGGCGCGTCCGGATGGCGGTGAGCCGCCTGCACCCGGCGCCGCTGTCGGCCGATAAGATAATTCAGCGCCGTGCCTTCCTGGAGTTGGCGCCGCTCCATCGCCCGACGATCAACCTCGGCATCGGCATTGCCGCCGGGATCGGTCGGATCGCCAGCGAAGAGGGATTCGACGATTATACGGTGACGATCGAATCCGGCGTGATCGGCGGCGTGCCGGCCGAGGAACTGTCCTTCGGCGCTGCCGTCAATCCGACCGCCATCGTCCCACAGGCTTCGCAGTTCGACTTTTACGACGGCGGCGGCCTCGATATCGCCTTTCTCGGCATGGCCGAGGTGGATAGGCACGGTGCGGTCAATGTCAGCCGCTTCAACAATTCCATCGTTGGGGTCGGCGGCTTCACCAATATTTCGCAGACGGCGGGGCGTGTTGTCTATCTCGGCGCATTTTCGGCCGGCGGCGCGGAAATTGCGGTTGCCGACGGCAGCCTCGACATCATCCGGGACGGCAGAGTTTGCAAGATCGTCGACCATGTCGACCAGATCAGTTCGAGCCCGGCCTTTGCGCCGGAAGGGCAGTCGCAGCTCGTCGTCACCGAGCGGGCGGTCTTTCGAGTGATCGACGGATGCCTGATGCTGACGGAGTTTGCCCCCGGCATCGATCTCGCCTCCCATGTTCTCGACCGCCTGCCGAAGGGCGTCGCGGTGTCGGGCCAGCTGAAACAGATGGACGCGCGCCTGTTTGCCACCCACGCCATGAAGGACTTTGCCCCATGAAAATCGATGGAGCCGTCATCATCGTCACGGGCTCGGCAACAGGCGTCGGGGCCGCATGCGTGAAGCAGTTCGCCGAGAGCGGTGCCCGGGTGGTCGTCAATTACAACAGCAGCAACAAAGAGGCCGATGAAACGGCCGATATCTGCCGCAGCCTGGGCGCGGAGGTCGAGATCGTCCAGGCCGACGTTGCCGACGATGCGGCCTGCCGCCGGATGGTCGCGACGGCCGTCAACCGGTGGGGGCGGCTCGACGCCCTGGTGAACAATGCCGCAACGACGGTCAAATCGGATCCTTTCGATCTGGAGACATTGTCGGCCGAAGATTTTCAGAGTGTTTTCGGCGTCAATGTCATCGGCGCCTATCAGATGTGCCGGGCGGCGGTGCCTGTGATGCGTGACAGCGGCGGCGGTGCGATCGTCAATGTCTCATCCAACGTTGCCTTTACCGGCGGCGGCAGTTCGCTTGCCTATACGGCCTCCAAGGGTGCGCTCAATGCGTTGACCCTGGCGCTAGCGCGCACCTGCGGTCCCGATATCCGGGTGAACGCGGTTTGCCCCGGCATCATCGATACGCGCTGGATGCGCGACACGCTCGGGCCGGATGCCTATGGCGCCATTGCCAAGCGATTTTCGGAAACCGCGCCGCTCGGCCGGGTCGCGACACCGGAAGACGTTGCCGGCGCCATTGTCTGGCTTGTTCAGGGGGCAGAGTTCGTCACTGGCGAATTGCTTTCCGTCGACGGCGGCATCCGCCTGTCGGGTGGTGTTCGCAAGCCCGTGGCATCCGGCGGAGCCGCATCGTGACGTTGTCGGCCCAATCCATTCTCGATTTCCCGGTGCCGCAAGCGACGCATGTGGTTACTGCAAGAGATGCCATCCTCTACGCCCTGTCTGTCGGCTACGGCACCAACCCGCTCGACGAAAACCTATTGAACTATGTCTATGAACGCGATCTCGTGACCGCGCCGACCCTTGCCAATGTCGTGGCGCATCCAGGCCCGTGGATGCAGCAGACGGGTGTCGACTGGGCGCGTCTCGTGCATTCCGAGCATCGCCTGACCATCCACCGGCCAGTCCCTCTCGATGTGCCGCTGATCTCCCGGTCGCGCGTCTTGTCGGTGGTCGATCGCGGCCTTGAGAAAGGCATGTTCGTCAGCTTCGAGCGCATGATCGCAACCGTGGACGGTGATGAGCCGATCGCGACGATCGTCCAGACGAACGCCTGCCGCGGTGACGGTGGATGCGGTTCGGCGGGATCGGCGCCTGAACCTCTGTCCAAAGTCCCGGACCGAGAGCCGGACTTCGAATTCAATGTCGACCTCCCTGACAACGCCGCGCTGCTTTATCGCCTGAACGGCGATCTCAATCCGCTGCATGCGGATCCACAGGCAGCCGGCCGAAGCGGCTTCGATCGGCCGATCCTGCATGGGCTGTGCAGCTTCGGTTATGCGGGCTACGCCATCATCGCCGCCATCGATCCAGGCATGAAGATCGGCTTGCGGGCGATCGCGGCGCGGTTCAGCGCGCCGATCTTTCCCGGAGAAACGATCACCCTGCAGATGTGGCGCAACGACGCCGAGATTCGCTTCAGGGGGATCGTTGCGTCACGGGGTGTGACCATCCTCGACAATGGCATGGCGAGGCTGTCATGACGAAAGCGGTCAAACCAGCCGCCCGCGAGGCGCGCCATTATATCAGGATCAAGGAGCAGATCCTGGCCGACATCGCCGAAGGCAAGCTGCAGCCGGGAGACCGGGTATCCTCTGAAAGCGAACTGGTGGCGGCATTCGGCGTCAGCCGCATGACGGCGAACCGCGCGCTGCGGGAATTGATGTTCGAGGGTGTCCTCAAGCGATCCGCCGGGATCGGAACCTTCGTGTCGCCAAAGCACCTCGACGTCGATCTGCTTCAAATCCGCAACATAGCCGACGAAATACTGGAGCGGGGTCACACGCATAAGGCGGCGGTCGTTCAGGCCGGCTCGATGAAGGCGGATGCCAACGTTGCCGACGCGCTCGAACTGACGCTCGGCGCTGAGGTGATGCACTCGCTGATCGTGCACCTGGAAAACGACCAGCCCATTCAGGTCGAGGAGCGCTACGTCAATCCGCTGGTCGCGCCCGACTATCTGTCGACCGATTTCAGCAGCATGACGCCGAACGAATATCTGACGAAGGTGGCGCCGATAACGGCGTTCGAACATATCGTCCAGGCCGTCAAACCGGACACGACGATCCGCAAATATCTTGGCCTGAAGAATGATCACCCTTGCCTGCGCGTCTTTCGAAGGACCTGGTCGGGCGAGGCCGTCGTGACCTGTGCGCTGTTATACTATCCGGGCGCGCAATATCGGCTGGAAGCACGGTCCACCAAGGGTCCCTCGAAGCCCGTCGCCATTCTCGGAGAGAAACAGTGAGCGCCACCCATTCTCCATCGATCACCTTCAGCGCGTCGCCGCCGACGATCGAGGACATCGCAGCAATTGCCCGTCGTCACGCCAGGATCGAAATCTCCGCCGAGGTCGAGGCTCGGATTACGGCGGCGCGCGCCGTCGTCGATCGCTATACGGAAAAGGAGCTGCCGGTTTATGGCCTGACGACAGGACTGGGAGCGGGGGTCGATACACGACTTGCAACGGAAGATCTGGTGGCGTTTCAGATGCGTGTGCCGCAAGCCCGCGCGGTCGGCGTCGGAAAGCCGCTTGCCCAGGAATCCGTGCGGGCGATGATGGCCGTTAGGGCTGCAGGCATGGCGGCGGGCGGCTCCGGCATTTCGCTGAACGTGTTCCGTGGTCTGATCGCCGCCATCAATGCAGATATCCATCCGGTCGTCCCGTCATTGGGCTCGATCGGTGCGGCGGATTTGGCTCCGCTTGCCCATATGAGCCGGGCGCTTCTCGGCTTCGGCGAGATCGAGCTTGGCGGCGAAGTGCTGCCGGCCGCCATCGCCCTGGAAAGGGCCGGCCTGAAACAACTCGAATTGGCGCCGAAGGACGGGCATGCGCTTGTCGTGGCCAACAGTCTCTCCATCGGCCTTGCCTGCCTGGCGCTTGAGGATATCGAGCGGCTCTTCGATTGGTCCCTGAAGGCGATTGCCGTTAATTTCGAAGCGTTCCGGGCCAATGTCAGCGTCTTCGACGATCGCGCTCTCGCTGCCAGACCGGCCTTTGGGCAGCGCCGTGTCGCCGCTCAACTGATGGAACTGCTTTCGGGAAGCTCCTTGCTTGCGGCCGATGCCGCAAGACGTCTCCAGGATCCTTTGAGCTACCGCTGCACGCCGCAGGTCTGGGGCGCGATGAGGCATGCGATCGACGAGGCAAGGCAGGCGACGGAGATAGATCTCGTCAGCTCCAGCGACAATCCTGTCGTCATCGCCTCCGAAGGCGTCATTCTTGCACACGGCAATTTCGACATGACCGCTTTTGTGCTCGCCTGGGAAAGGCTGGGGCAGGCGATGGCGCATTGTGCGGCAGGCACCGCCTATCGGATCATGAAGATCATGTCGCCCGGCATGTCAGACCTCCCGCGCTTCCTGACCCCGATGGGCCAGAGCCGGACCGGTTTTGCGACCGTGCAAAAGACCGTCTCGGCCATGGAAGCCGAAATCCGCCATCTCGCCATGCCGGTTTCGCTTTCGCCCTTTCCCGTCGCCGATGGCGTGGAAGACCAAGCGTCGATGGCGCCGAGCGTTTTGGCAAAGACGCAGGCGATCGTCGAGCGCCTGCGTTATCTCGTTGCCATCGAACTGATTGCCTCGGCCCAGGCCGTCGAGCTGCGCGGCGTCTCAGGCGAATTGGGCAAGGGATCGGCTGAGGCCTATGCTTTCGTCCGCAATCACGTCCCGGCGCTTGATGAGGATCGCGCGCAAGGGCCGGATTTTGCGGCGATCGCCGCATTGATCGGGCTTGGCCCGCTGTAAGCCCGGTTCGCCACTGCCCCACCAAGAAGGGCAGGGCGCCGACCGGTCATGCCGACGGCTATTCTGGGGAACGCCGCCGGTTCGTTCATTGAAAAGTCAACAAGAGGGAATGACTATGAAAAATTGGACAAAGGGCATCCTTGCAGCCGGCATCATGGCAACCGCCATGTTCCAGTCTGCATCCGCAGAGACCATCAAGGTCGGCAGCAAGAATTTCACTGAGCAGTTCATCCTCGCTGAAATGTATTCAGCCGTTCTGGAAAATGCCGGCTTCACCGTCGAGCGCAAGATCAACCTCGGCGGCACGCTGATTGCGCACCAGGCATTGGTGGCCGGCGAGATCGATCTTTATCCGGAATATACCGGCACGGCGCTCGCATCCGTCGTCAAGGGCGAGATGTCGACCGACGCCGACAAGGTCTATACGCAGGTCAAGGACTTCTACGCCAAGCAGTTCAATCTCACATGGCTGAAGCCGAGCGGGATCAATAACGGCTATGTCATCGTCGTCCGGCAAGAAACGGCGCAGGCCAACAATCTGAAGAGGCTGTCGGATCTCGCCAAGGTCTCCAAGACACTGGTCTTCGGCGGCGGCGCCGAATTTCCGGATCGCGCCGACGGCCTGCCCGGCCTGAAGCGCGTCTACGACGCCGAGTTCAAGGAGTTCAAGCAGTTCGCCAAGCTTGGTCTTCGTTACGACGCGCTGGAACAAAAGGATATCGACGTTGCCAATGGTGCGGCGACCGACTGGCAGATCGGCTCGAAGAATCTCGTGCCGCTGGCAGACGACAAGGGTCTGTTTCCGCCCTACTACGTGGCGCCTGTTGTCCGCCAGGACGTGCTGAAGGCCAACCCGAAGGTTGCCGAACTGCTCGAAGCGGTCGGCTCCCATCTCGACAACGAAAAGATGCGGGTCCTCAATGCCAAGGTCGAAACCGATCACGAGGAAGCCAAGGACGTGGCGGTCGATTTCCTCAAGGAAAACGGCCTCCTGCCGAAATGATTGTCATGCCTCCGCGGCCGGATATCAATCCGGCTGCGGTCTGGCGCGGCGATCCATTTAAGGGTTTTTGTTCGAAAATCCGTCCGGTCAGCAGCCGGGCAGGAATATGGAGAAGCGGGAAATGCAGGAAATCTGGATCGATTATCTCAACGCCCTCGATGCCAAGGCGCTGGCGCTGACGAATGACGAGATTCTCGATGCGGTGTCGAAGGCGCTGGATGCGCAGGGCAGGGGTGAAACCGTCATCGAGCCGCGTGTTCATCTTGTGCCGGAGAGCTCCGACAAAGGCCATTTCAACGTGCTTCGCGGCTACGTCAAAGCGCTGAATTATGCCGGCGTCAAAGTCGTCGGCGACTTCGTCGACAACTACAAGGTCGATCTGCCTTCGGAGCTTGCGGTCCTCAACCTGTTCGACCCGAACACCGGCGTGCCGAAGGCCATCATCGACGCAACTGATATCACCGACATGCGCACCGGGGCCGTCACCGCTCTTGGCGCAAAATATCTCGCCCGCAAGGACAGCAAGATTCTCGGCCATATCGGTGCGCGCGGAACCTCTTACTGGAATGTCCGGCTTCTCGACCATCTCTTCGACTTCGAGGAAATCCGCGTGCATTCGCGCCGGCCGGAAAGTCGGGATGCCTTCGCCAAGCGTCTTGAGGCGGATCTCGGCAAGAAGATCATCGTCACCGACAATTGGGAGGATTGCCTCAAGGGCGCCGACATCATGGTCGAGGCGAGCCGCCTGCCGGAACCGGCGCCGCTGTTCAAGACGGAATGGGTGAAGAAGGGCGCCTTCGTCGTGCCCTATGGCACGATGAGCGCGCTTGAATTCGATCTCACCGACATCATGGACAAGGTCGTCGTCGACGATTGGGGACAATGCGGCCCCGGCAAGCCGTTCGGAGCGCTTCGCCGTCACGTCGACGAGCGCAAGGTGACGGCCGAGAACCTGCATGCCGAAATCGGCCAGATCGTCTGCGGCATGAAGCCCGGCCGCGAAAGTGACGAGGAGACGATCCTGTTCTGGCACCGCGGCCTCAGCACCACCGACGTGGCGCTCGGCGCCGCCATGGTCGACAAGGCAAGAGAGATGAACATCGGCCAGCGGCTGCGGTTCGCATAGTTGCCATGGTGATGTCCAAGCCGATCGCCTGTTCGAGAATGTATAATCTCAGTCCGCGCATTCGCGGCCTGTGGGATGCGTTGTTTGCGCTGGTCAGCGTGCAGTCCGGCATTGAGCTCGAGATCATCGCTCATGCAGCACCGGCGCCGCTGTCGGAGCTATGGGCGAGGCCGGACATGGGGCTGGTCTTTATGTGCGGCTATCCGTTTTCGCGTATGCCCGAGGGCGCCAGGCCGACTGCCCTTGCTGCACCCGTTTCGAGCGAGGCATGGTCTTTGGACCAGCCGCTCTATGCCAGCCACATTCTCGTCGCCTCCACCGGGGCGGTGAACGAGGTAGCGGATCTCGCTGTGGCCCGCTGGGGCTGGACCGTGCGCGATTCCCAATCGGGCTACCACGCGGCGCGTTCTTTTCTTGCCGACCGGTTTGCCGGGAAAGTGAAGCAGAGCATGACGGTCGGGCCGCTGCTCAACCCGTCAGGCATCGTCGCCGCCCTCAAGGACGGCAGGATCGATGCGGGTGCGATCGATGCTTACGCCTTCCAATTGTTGTCGATGCACGAAACCGATGCGATCGATGGTCTTCGTATTCTGGCGACGACCGATCCGCTTCCCGCGCCGCTATTGGTTGCCGCGCAAACCTTGCCTGCGGACATCGCCACAGCATTACAGCAAAGCCTCGTGACGTTGCATGAAACGCGTGAGGGAGCGGCGGTTTTGGAACGGCTCGGCCTCCGGCGATTTTCGACGGTCGTTCCCCCGGCCTACGATAGTCTGCCGCTAAGAGCCGACGACGCCGATCGCAGATTGGGGATCACATGGTAGACAGCCGAACGAGCGCTCGGATGCGGAGGTTTCGACGATGAAATGGGTCCCCAAACATCTCGACCGGCTCTTCGACGCGCTGTTGGAGCACCTCTATCTCGTTTTTTCCTCGGTCGGCATTGCCCTGGTGATCTCGCTGATCGTCGGGATATGGGCGGCGAGGCGGCCGCGGAGTTTTGCGGCCATCGTCATCTTCACCGGCATCCTGTTCGCCGTGCCGAGCCTGGCGCTGTTTGCGCTTCTGATCCCCATCATGGGCATCGGGGCGGCACCCGCCATAACCGGTCTTGCCGCCTACTCGCTGATGATCCTGATCCGCAATATCGGCATGGGATTTCAGGCTATTCCGCGTGACATATTGGAAGCTGCTGATGGCATGGGCTACGGCACGGCACGGCGGATCTGGGAAGTAGAACTGCCGCTGGCCATGCCCTATATCGTCGGCGGCATCCGCATCGCCATGGTGACGGTCATCGGCATCGCCACCGTTGCCGCCTATATCAATGCCGGCGGGCTCGGCGTCATCATTTTCGAAGGCATCGACCAGCGCTTTCCCGAAAAGATCATCGCCGGCGGGCTGCTGACGTCATGTCTGGCGCTCTTTGCCGACTGCTGTTTTGCCTCCTTCGAAAGGCTGCTGCGCCGGCGCAGCGGGGGGAAGCCGGCATGATCGTGATCGATGCATTCAGCTGGATCTTCAACAATTCCGGCACCTTCTTCAACGCGTTCAATCGCCATCTTCTGATGTGCGCCCTCTCGCTCGGCATCGCCTTCGTCATCGCCGTGCCGCTCGGATTTGTCGTCGCACGGGCACCACGCGCCGCCTTTGCGGTGGTCAATATAGCCGGCGCCTTGCGCTCCATCCCGAGCCTGGCGATCCTGTCGGCGACGATGCCTTTTCTCGGCATCGGATTGCTGCCGTCGGTGATCGCCCTCATCGTCCTGGCCGTGCCGCCGCTATTGTTGAACACGATCATTGGCATCCGCGAGATCGACGCCTCGGTGATCGATGCGGCGGATGGAATGGGCATGAGCGCCGGACAGATGCTGTGGGAGATCGAACTTCCCCTGGCCGTTCCCGCGATTCTGTCGGGCGTCAGGACGAGCGCCATCCAGGTCATCGGCGGGGCGGCGCTGGCCTCTTTCATCGGCGGCGGCGGGCTTGGCGATTTCATCAATGCCGGCATTGCGATCATGAACATGCCGCGCCTTCTTGTCGGAGCGGTGCCGATTGCCCTGCTCGCAATCTTTGCGGAATTGGCCTTCGGCGCCCTGGAGCGCCTCTTCACTCAACGGCGCTGAGCGGCCGAAAGCGGATATCAGGATGATTCATCTCGATCATGTTACCAAGAACTACGACGGAAGCGGCCAGCATGCGGTCGACAACCTCGATCTCCTGATCGAGACTGGTACGACGGTTGCCCTGATCGGTCCTTCGGGCTGCGGCAAAACCACGACCATGCGGATGATCAATCAGTTGGAGACCCCGACGACGGGACGTGTGCTGGTCGACGGCAGGGATATCGCCCGGGTCGACCAGAAGGAGCTGCGCCGCAGCATCGGCTATGTCATCCAGCAGGTCGGTCTGTTTCCGCATATGTCGATCGCACGCAATGTCGCGACCGTCCCGCGGCTTCTCGGCTGGGAAAAGGCGCGCAGCAATCGCCGCGTCGACGAACTCCTGGATCTCGTCGGTCTTGATCCGGCCATCATGCGGCAGCGTCTGCCGCATGAATTGTCAGGCGGGCAGCGCCAGCGCGTCGGTTTCGCGCGTGCACTCGCAGCCGACCCCGCAATCATGCTGATGGACGAACCGTTCGGCGCGATCGATCCGATCACCCGCGTCCGGCTTCAGGACGAATTCCGCGATATTTTGAGGAAGGTGAAGAAAACCGTCGTCATCGTCACGCATGACCTCGATGAGGCTATCAAGATGGGCGATCGCATTGCGATCATGCGGGATGGCCGCCTCCTTCAATATGATAGCCCGCAGGAAATCCTTGCGCGTCCCGTCAACGAATTCGTCGAGAGTTTCCTCGGCCCCGACCGAGCCATAAAGAGGCTCAGCTTGATTGCCGTATCGACGATCATGACCGCGCCGGAACCGTCCAACGGCGATGCCGAGATCGCCGCTGACGCCACGGTTCACGATGCCTTGGCGCTCATCCTCTCCGGTGAGATGCCGGGCCTGCATGTCAGGTCAGCCGATGGGACGCTTGCGGGATATCTGTCGCGAGACACCTTGTTGCGCGCCAATCGGCTGTAGAGCTCACCTGCTAAGCAGATGCGAGCGCAGCGCCGAGGACACGAACCATCGATATTGGAGCGCAACTCACCGACTCGCTCGCGGTGCGCGAAGGGATCAACATGCCAATGCTACCCACGCGCGCTGAAAGGGATTGCCGATCGCCCGCCTCAGGCTGTAGATCGGTATCACACAATGGGATTGTGTGAAGCCGGTCGCAATGGCGTCAACGCCGCTCATTCATCATCGGCTGTCTGAAGCTTTACCAGCGCGCTGCGCTGTCACATAAGGGGTCGACGCCATTGTCTTCGCTTGTTCTTCCTAGTCGCCCGCTTTCGTTGGCGCGCAACGTCATCTCCACGCCAAATGCTTACTTCTGGTCAACGCCTATCATCCTGGCACTGGCTATCTTTCTCTTCGTTTCGGCAGCGCCAGGCGTGATCCGCGATTTCCAGATCAGCCAGAACCCCTTGGTGCTCGAAAACGGCGATGTGCAAAACGGGCGATGCACGACGCGCAAAGCCATCTTCACGGATTGCGAAGCACGCCTTGTCTACAATTACGGCGGACGGGACTACGACACCGAGGTCGAGGTCATGTTCGTCGATTTCCATACCGGCGACTATGAAACTGGCCTTGTGATCTCAGCCGATCATCCGGAACTCGCGACGATGAGCCTCGGTCTGGATATGCTCTGGAACCGGATCATCACGCTGACTGTGTTTGTCATCCTGCTTGGCGGCATGAGCCTGGGTATGATTTTTCTCGGTATCCGCATTTGGCGGGTCAAGGGCCAACTGCGCCGGCCTGCCATGCTGACCCCTGTCCCGGTCGAGGTGACCGCATTCGACCGCAAACGCGGCGTCCTTTCCATCACCTATAATGACAAGATCGCCGCCGACAAAACGGGGCGATCGGCTTACACGCGCATGAAGAATGGAGAAGAGCCGCTCATCGTCGGTGAAGCCAAGGGCAAAGCGATCGGACTGGCTGTCAGGCACGGCAATACTGCTCTTCCGGTGCTTCTGGACGATCGTCTGCAGCGCGTCGAGCTTACGAATGATGAGCGTGCCGCCGCTCTTGCATCTCTTGCGTCTCAGCAAGAAGGCGATCGGAATGCGACGGTCTTGGTCGAAGAGCCCAAAAAGGCGGTATCGATCTGGAAGCGGCTGCAGATTTTCTTCGGTGTGTTGCTCCTGATCGTCGTCGGTGTGGTCGGCTTCTGGCTTTGGTACGTCACGAGCTCCACGACACAATTTCAATCGCCTGGCATGGATATCAACAATCTCATGCCGGCGCCGTTGAACGAGTGGGGATGCCAGCAGCTCAAGAAGCGGTTCGATCAGGATCGTGCGCCGTTTGGTTGCGTCGCTGACGATTACACAAGTTGGAAATAGGGACTTTCAATGGCGGGCTCAGCCGGGAGGACTGGCTCGGCCTGCCTGGCGCCTAGCCATTTTGGGGATAAGCTCGGAAAAAATCTGCGGATGCAGGCAACACACCATTGCGAAACCAACCGCGCTCGGCAAATGTCACCTCACGTAGCGTGAGACAAGTTCATGTCATTTCGGATCGAACGTCTGGTTGAAAAACACGTCAGCGGCGCGGCCGACGTATTGGTAAGAGCCTATGCCCTGCCGCCGTGGAACGAGAGCTGGTCCCTTGAGGCGGCTGCGGAAAATGTGACCTATGTGCTTGAAACCCCTAGATCGGTTGCGCTGGCGGCGGTTGATGAAGGCAAGGTGCTCGGGATTGCGCTGGGCGTACGACAGCGGCGCCACACCGGCCCGGTGATTTACTTGGACGAGCTTTCAGTGCAACCCGACGCACAGGGTAAGGGAATAGGCACTGCTCTGCTTTCTGCAATGTTTGAAACAGCCAAAGCTGAAGGGTGTAATAGCGTCTGGCTGATCTCGCAGCGAGGTGGGGCGCTGTCGGAGTTCTATCAGCGTTGCGGATTTGCTATGAGAGACGAGCTTGGCCTGTACTCCAGATCGAGCGGATAGTGCTGGATTGGGAGTCTCTGATCCGCCATTGACGATCCTGAGGATGGCGGGCCTGCGACGACGTCGAGCCGCCGCGCATCGATCGAGAATTTACGCCTTTCCATACATCTGGCTCGCCCGCAGCAGGCGTTGCGAATAGGGATGCTCGACCGCGCCTCTGCGCAGGGCTGCGATATCGACCTGTTCGACGATCTCGCCGGCTTCCATAATGGCGACGCGGCTGCACATATGGGAGACGACGGCGAGATCATGGCTGACGAGCAGATAGGTGAGGCCGCGTTCCCGACGCAAATCCTGAAGGAGATTGAGGATTTCGGCCTGAACCGACACGTCGAGCGCAGATGTCGGTTCGTCGAGAAGCAGAACATCCGGGTCCAGCATCAGGGCGCGGGCGATCGCCACACGCTGCCGCTGTCCGCCGGACAGCTGGTGCGGAAATCGGTAGCTCAGCGCCGGATCGAGGCCGACCGATCTCAGGACGGCATTCACGTCGACGGAATTCGTATCCAGTCCCTGGTTGCGCAGCGGCTCTTTCAGCTGCGAGCGGATGGTTTTGCGCGGGTGGAGCGACCCGTAGGGGTCCTGGAACACCATCTGCACCCGGCGGAAGAACGGCCGGCTGCGCTGCCGGTCCAGCGTCTCGCCCTGGAGCGAGATCCGGCCGTCATAATTGGCGTTGAGGCCGGAAAGCGCCCTGAGCACGGTGGATTTTCCGCAGCCGGACTCGCCGACCAGGCCGAAGGCCGTGCCGCTCTCGATGGCGAGGCTGATGTCTCTGACGACGGGTCGCTGGCCATGCCCGAAACGGATCGTGAGATTGTCGATCTTGATCACCGCGGCGCCTCCAATACGGGTTCGTCGAGCCAGGCCGGATCGCGTTTGAGGATCGGCAGCCGGGCAGGGGGATTGTCGATCGTCGGCAGGGATGCGAGCAGCCCTTGCGTATAGGGGTGTCTGGCCTTGTCGAGATCGCGCGCCTCGAGCACTTCGACGACCCGCCCCGCATACATGATGAGGACGCGATCGCAGAAATTCCTGATCAGATTGAGGTCGTGACTGATGAAGATCAGGCCGAGATTGCGGCGTAGCACGAGCTCGTCGAGCAGCGCCAGGATTTCGAGCCTTACCGTCACGTCGAGTGCCGACGTCGGCTCGTCGGCGATCAGCACTTCGGGTTCGGCGATCAGCATCATGGCGATCATCGCGCGCTGGCCCATCCCGCCGGAGATTTCGTGCGGATAAAGGCGGGCCACGCGCTCGGGATCGCGAATCTGGACGGCTTCGAGCATATCGAGCGCTTGGCGGGAGGTCTGCTTGGTGCTCGCCTTGGGATGATGGAAACGATAGGTTTCGGCGATCTGTTCGCCGATCCGCATGACAGGATTGAGCGAATATTTCGGGTCCTGCAGGATGAGCCCGATCCGCCGCCCCCTGATCGTCATCATCGTTTTCTCGTTTGCCTTGAGCAGATCCACGTCGCGAAAGCGCATCCGCTCGGCATTGACGATCGCGGTCGGCGGTAAGAGCTTCATGATCGCCCGCCCGACAGTGGATTTTCCCGATCCGGATTCACCGACGATCCCGAGTTTTTCCTGTCCGAGCGCGAAGCTGACGCCGCGCACGGCCCGCACCTGTCCACCGCCGAAGGCGATTTCGAGGTTTCGAATATCGATCAAGGGCTCGGTCATTCTGAACCTCGGGGATCAAGCACATCGCGGAGCGCATCGCCGACGAGGTTGAAGGCGAGGCTGACTAGCGCAATGGCAATGCCGGGTGCGGCGATGACCCAGGGGCTGTCGAGCATGAACTCACGGCCGCTCGCGGCCATCGAGCCCCATTCCGGCCATGGCGGCTGCGCACCGAGGCCGAGGAAGCCGAGACCAGCGGCGGTGATGATGATGCCGGCCATATTGAGGGTGACGCGGACGATCACCGAGGGAATGCACATCGGCAGGATGTGGCGGGTGATGATTGCGATTGAGCTCGCGCCCTGCAGGCGCACGGCGGCGATATAGTCCGCCTTGCGAAGGCTGAGCGTTTCGGCCCGCGCGAGGCGCGCGATCGGCGGCCAGGCCGTCAGCGAAATTGCGATGATTGCGTTGGTGATGCCCGGTCCGAGCGCTGCGGCAAAACCGAGCGCCAGCACCAGCCCGGGGAAAGACAGGAAAATGTCGGTGACGCGCATCAGGATTTCATCGATGATGCCGCCGAAATAACCTGAGACGGTGCCGATCAGCAGGCCGAGCGGGGCGACGATGATCGTGACGAGCATGATGATGTAGAGCGTCGTGCGGGCGCCATAGATCACCCGGGAGAACACATCGCGGCCGAAATTGTCGGTGCCGAGCCAATGGCTTGCCGATGGCGCGGCAAGCCGCCCGGCCATGTCCTGGACGATCGGATCGTAGCTCGTCAGCAAGGGGGCGGCCGTCGCTACCACGATCAGCAGCACGATGATGGCGAGTCCGGCGAGGCCAAGCGGGTGCAGGCTGAATTTCAGCCAGCCCTGATGGATTTGCTGCGCGGACGATTGAAACCAGCCTCGCGGCTCCGGCGCGAGCAGCCATTTGCGAAAGCCGCCGGTGTCAACGCTGTCTGCGTGCTCAGAGGAAATCGTCATGGCGTCACCGTGTCCTCGGATCAAGAATGCGATAGAGGAAGTCCGACAGGATATTGATCGTCAGGAAGACGGCGCCGATCGTCAGCACCGAGCCCATGACGACATTCATGTCATTCATCTGCAGCCCTCGGGTCAGGTACTGGCCGAGCCCCGGCCATCCGAAAACCGTTTCGATCAGCACCGCTCCTTCGAGCAGCCCACCGAAGGTCAGCGCCATGATCGTCAAAAGCTGCACGCGGATGTTCTTGAAGGCATGGCGCCAGACGACCTTGCGGGTGCCGAGCCCCTTTGCCCGCGCAGTGATGATGTATTCCTGGCTGAGCTGCTCCAGCATGAAGCTGCGCGACATGCGGCTGATATAGGCGACGGAATAATAGCCGAGGATCGCCGCCGGCAGGATGATGTGGCCGAGAGCGTTGTGAAACACGTCCCATTGCTGCTGCAGCGCTGCGTCGATCAGGAGAAAGCCGGTCATGGGTGTGACGAGACCTTCGTAGAAGACGTCGATGCGGCCGGATGCGCCGACGAGCTTGAGCTTGGCATAGAAGATGAAGAGCGCCATCAGCCCGGTCCAGAAGATCGGAATGGAATGGCCGGCAAGGGCGACGATGCGGGCGACGTGGTCGATGACAGTTCCGCGTCTGACGGCAGCCGTGATCCCCAGGGGAACGCCGATGATGGCGCCGATGATCATGGCGATGACCGCAAGCTCGATGGTGGCGGGAAAGATCGTCATGAGGTCGGTGAGGATTGGTTGGCCGGTCGTCGCCGAGGTGCCGAGATCGCCTGTCGCGATCTTCCCGACATAGGCGAGGAACTGCATCCAGACGGGTTGCCCGAGCCCCAGCTCATGATAGACGCGATCATAAACCTCCTTGCTGACCTCCGCTCCGGTGATGGCGAGCACCGGGTCGGCAGGCAGCAGACGACCCATCGAAAAGGTCAGGAAGAGAAGGCCGAGCAGCGTCGTCACCACAGCCACGACCCGCCCTGCCAAGCGCCGCAACAGGTTCACCAGAGGGTGCGGGGCCGCCTCGGCGAACCCGCCCTCCGCAGAACGGGTGCCGCTCTCCCGCTTCGATGTCAGATCGGCGCTCGCCACGCGTTCTACTCCTTGGTCACGTCGTGCCAGCGCGTCGACCAGGTCGTGTGCCCGTGATAGTTCTTGACGTTGGCGCGCGTGACATAGGGGTCGGTTCGCTGGAAGAAGATGACGAGCGGCGAGGCCATGCCGGCATAGATGCCGTCCATCTTCTTGAAGATGTCAGTGCGCTTGCCCGTATCGCGCTCCTTCATCGATTGGTCGACGAGTGTGTTGAGCTCGTCCACTTTCATGCCGGCGCGCCAGAGATAATAGCTGCCGAGACGCGCCTCGTCGCTGTTGTCGGGATTGTAGGCATATTGCGTGGCGACAGCGAAAGGATCAGGCAGTCGGGCGCCGGAATTGCCGAGCAGCACCTCGTATTTCCGCTCGCGGAAGGCGGGCGTGAATTCGCCGGGCACGAGATCGAGATCGAGGCCGGCAGCACGGGCGCTCGCCTGCAGCGCTTCGGCGAAGGGCAGTGTCGCCGCGCCCGATGGATTGAGCACCTTCTTCAGGCCATTGGGGTAGCCGGCTTCCGCCAGCAGCTGTTTGGCTTTGGCAGGATCATAGTCGTAGTGGGAGGCAGCTTCCTCGGGCGCGCCGATCATGCCGCGCGGGATCATCGACTGCCAGGGAAAACCGGTATAGCGCATGATGTTGCCGGAGATCGCCTTCCAGTCGAAAGCATGCTGGAAGGCCTCGCGAACCTTCGGCTTCTGCAGATCCGGGTCTTTTTGGTTGAGGGCGATGTAATAGAAGCCCAGACCCGGAACGCTCTCGATCACCACGTCCTTGTTGTTGGACAGGGCATCGAGGTCGCCGCTTGCCAGATACTGGCCGACATCGACATCTCCGGCTTCGAGCTGCAGTCTGAGGTTGCCGGATTCTGGGATATGCCGAGCGACGACGCGGGCCATGGCCGGCTTGCCGCCCCAGTAGTTCGGCTGCGCGTTGAAGATCGCAACATCGTTCGGCCGCCATTGCGCCAGCGCGAACGGGCCGCTGCCGGCAGAATTGGCAGAAAGCCAGGCGCCGCCGAAGTCGCCGTTTGCCTCATGCGAGAGTGCCGTCTTCTTGTCGATGATGCCGATCGACGAGCCGGCTAGCGAATAGAGCACCAGATCGGTGTTCACGGCCTGCGGCAGCTCGATCTCAAGCGTGTGTTCGTCCTTTGCCCGAACGAGCTTTTCGACGTTGTCTGATGTGAAGCCCCAGAGCGCGACATCGGTGGAGCCGACCTGGCCCATCTTGATAACGCGCTGGATCGACCAGGCGGCATCATCGGCTGTTACCTTGTTGCCGCTCTGGAAGACCGCGTCGTCGCGCAATGTCAGCGTGATGATCTTGCCGTCCGCCGAGACGCTCCATTGCGTCGCGAGCATCGGCTTCAGCGTTTTTAGATCGTCCGGTGACAGTTGCACGAGGTTGTCGTAGAGATTGGAGATCAGCTCGGAAACCGTGCGGGCATTGTTCTGGGCCGGATCGAGCGTTCTTATGCCGGTGAGATTCGTGCCGATGACCAGCATGTTTGGCGGCGATGCAGCCCAGCTCGGCTGTGCCGCCGTCAGGGCGCCCGTTATCGCGATCGTTGTCAGTAGCTGTTTCAGCATCTCAAGACCTCCCAATCCTGTGGCGCGGCCATGCCGGCACCTGTTGCTTGCGGAAATAATGTCGGCCTCAGACGGCGGCCTTTGAAGTCTCCTGCCGGTTCGGATCCGTTTGAACATTGCCCTCGGCCTCCCAGCTTCGAAGCAGCCGATGAAGTTCCTCGCGGTCATGCTGGTCGAGCAGCGGCAAGCCCGGCACACGCACCGGGCCGACATCGAGACCGGAATAGCTGACCGCCTCTTTCACGACGGTCACGTTGGCGCCGTTGCGGAATTTGGTCCGCATCCGCTCGAATGGTTCGAGCTTGTTGACGATCGCTCGTGCCGCGGCGAAATCGCCATTTTCAAGCGCATCGTGGACGGCAAGCGAGAGCTTCGGTGCAACATTGACGAGACCGGAAGTGAAGCCGCGCGCACCGGCTGCGGTGAATGTCGGCGCCCAGCTTTCTGCCAGGCCGCAGACGAACAGTGCACCGGCCGGGTCGGCGGCCGGGATCGCTCGCGACAGCAGCATCAGATCGGTCGTCGCAAACTTGATACCGGCAATATTGCCGTGATTTGCGAGCCGAACGATCTCTGCGACACTGAAACCCTCGGCCCTGACATACGCGACCAGCGGCAGGGCGGAAGCATCCGCAAGATTGCAGAAATAGTCGATCTGGGCCGAAGGGGCCGCAAAAGGATCGACGGGCTGATGCGACATCACGGCGGAGGCGCCGATGCGGGCCGCGTCCTTTGCCATGCCGACCGCCTCGCGCAGCGACCGGCCGATCGCCGCCGTCACCGGCGCCTTGCCGTCGACACCTGACACCGCCGCCTCGTGGACGATCCTGATCTCCTCAGGCGTCAACGCATAAAATTCCCCGGTATTGCCGGCGGCAACGATGTTGTGGATGCCTGCTGCCGCCACCCGCTCATAGACCTTCGCCGTGATCCGGGGGTCGACTTCGCCGCTGCCGTCATAGGCGGTGACGGGAACACCCGATACGCCTGTGAGCGCCTTGCGCATGATTGCGATGCTCATCTTTCTTCCCCCTTAGCTTTCCATCAATCCGCCGTCACCCGACGGGTGATCGGCACGCTGTCATCCGAAACGGAAGGGCGCCAAGCCCTCTGCGTCCGCGTCGAAGGCGATGACCGTTCCCGCCTCGAAGCGTCCAGTGCGGTCGGTCGACAGGCTCGTGACGTAGAGGGTGCGCAGATCCGGCCCTCCGAAACACGGCATGGTCGGTGCGGCGACCGGCAGAATGTAGATCTCGACGATTTCGCCGTCGGGCGATATCCGGTTGAGGCGACCGGCGGATACGCCGGCGCTCCAGTAAAAGCCGTCACGATCGATGGCCGCTCCGTCCGGCCGCCCGTCGTCTTCCGTGAAGCTGCGAAGCCGGCGTCCTTCGCCGATTTCGCCCGTCGCCGGATTGAAATCGAATGCCTGCAGGAAACATTGCCGGCTGTCGGAGTGATAC
This sequence comes from Rhizobium sp. BK112, assembly GCF_014193215.1. Lineage (NCBI taxonomy): Bacteria > Pseudomonadati > Pseudomonadota > Alphaproteobacteria > Hyphomicrobiales > Rhizobiaceae > Rhizobium > Rhizobium sp. BK112. Next base: position 183,413 of record NZ_JACHYZ010000012.1, on the reverse strand, counting down.
ATCCGCCGGCCATCCGGCGACCAGGCAAGACCGTTGGAGCTCGTCAGTCCCGTTGCCACCGTCCGCGCGCTGCCGTCGGCGCCAACCCGGAAAAGAGCGGCGTCGTTTACTTGCGGCTTGGCTTCGCTGATCGAGCCGACCCAGAAGTGTCGGTCGGGACCGACCTTGCCATCGTTGAGGCGGCCATTGATGTGGCGCCCGACCGGATCGCACAGGAACTCGAGATCGCCCGAGGCGGGCTCGAAGAGGTGGACGCCTGTCTGGAGGCCCACGACGATCCTGTTGTCACGGCAGAGCCCGAGGCTGCCGACCGGAGCCGGCATGTCGAAGCGGTCGACCTTCCCTTGCGCGGAGATGCGGACAACTGCCGGCGCCAGGATATCGACGAGCCACAGCGTGCCGGTCCGCTCGTCCCATACCGGGGATTCACCGACCGTCAGCGGTTGCTGGATCACGGAACGGACGTCCGGGCGGATGATGCGCGGTGCCGTCATGGAACCATCTCCAGGCTCTCGGCCAAGCCCTCGGCGTCCCGCATGCGGATGGTGCCGTCGTGATTGATCTCACAGAAGCCGCCACCCTGGAACGCAAGCGCCACCGGCCCTTCGGATCCCTGCTCGATGCGGGCATGGTCGCGTGGCCGGTCCTGTGGCTGGTAGCCGAGCCTCGCTGCCAGTTCGTTGTCCCACCATTTCTCGTCGGTGTCAGAAACGCCATAGACCACCGTCGCGGCGATCGACGGGTGCGACAGGCCGATCCTGACCAATTGCGCCAGGTCTCGTGCGCTGATCCAGATCGCGACGGATCGCTCGCTGTTGGGATAGGTGCCGGCATTGCCGATGCGGATCGAAAGGGAGCGAATGCCCGATGTGTCGTAGTAGAGCCCCGCCACCAGTTCGCCCCAGCATTTGGAAAGCCCATAAGGGCTGTCCGGGCGCATCGGATCGAGCGGCGAGACGAGCTGGCCGCGCGGATAAAAGCCGGTGGCATGATTGCTCGAGGCATAGACGACCCTGGGAATTTTGTTGATCCGCGCCGCCTCGTAGAGATTGTAGGTTCCCAGCACATTGGCCTGCAGGATGGCGTTCATATCGATGCCGCTTGCAATGCCCGCCAGGTGGACGATGCCGTCGATATCTTCAAGCGCAGCGGTGGCCTCATCGACATTGGCGAGATCGGCCTTCACGAAATGCTCGTTTTCGCCAAGCCCGGCAGGCTCCTCGAGATCGATCAGGCGCAGATGCTCGACATGCGAGCGAAGCAGCGGGCGCAGCAGCGTTCCGACACGTCCGGCGGCACCCGTCACAGCGACCCGTTTCATCGTTCTTCCTCCCATTCTCGCTCAAACGCCCTGGAACATGCGGGCGCGAGCATTCAGTATGTGTCTCTTCATCGCATCGTGAGCGTCGGTTTCCCGCCGCGCGAAGATCGCCTCCACGATCACCGCATGCTCATCCTGGACGCTGCGAATCTGCTCCAGCGTTCGTTTCAAGCTCAGGCTTCGTGTCACGGAATGCCCGATGGCGAAATGCGGCCTGAACCATTCACGAACGGTGATGTGGAACTGGTTGCCGGTCGCCATGGCGATGGCATCATGCAGTGCCTGGTCTTCCTCAGCGCCAAGCTCCCCGTTGCGAAGGCATTGCTCGATCGCAAGAAGCGCTGCCGTTATCCGCTCCCTGTCATCCGGCTGCCAGTTTCGTGCGGCAAGCTCCGCAGCCTCGGCTTCGAGGCCGGCGCGGAATTCGAAAAAGCGCTGGACATCGGCGAGCGAGCCGACCGGCACCATTTTCAGCATCGACGAATCCGGCCTTTGCCGAACATAGGAACCGGATCCCTTGCGCGAAACGACCAGGCCATCGGCTCTTAAACGTTCGAGCGCCTCACGCACGACGGGCCTCGAGGCGCCGAAATCCGCGGCGAGCTTCGTTTCCGACGGCAGTCGTTCGTTCACCGGAAAGTTGCCGTCGGCGATCATCCCCACGATCTTCTCGTAGATGATGTCGCTGAAGCGCGTTGCGCCTCTGTTGGAAACGGCGTCGACTGCGAAAGTCATTATGGTCCTTTTCTCTCAAGCCACGCGGCGCCCCACGTACTCCCTGTCGCCGATCGTGAGGTCTTCTGTGTGGCCTACAGAATCTGACAGATCTGCCGCCGTTTTTGGTCTGGCGACAGTATTTTCAGCGGCATGACGCCTGCGGTGTCTGGCTGCATCGCTATCGAATTTGTAAATATCTGTCAACTCTTGTAATCATTTGAGAACGTGTCTATGGTTCGGTCCCAGCGCCGAGGAGGGCGCAAGCGGCAGGTCGGGAGCCCGCCGCATCAGCCGGTGCAAAAGCTGTGCCGGCGCAAAAAGGGAGGAACTCGATGCCCAATGAAATTCTGTCGCGTGGTGTCACACGCCGCGCCGTGCTTGGTGGCATGGCTGGCGTCGCAGCGCTGTCCATCGCCGGCCGCGCTTTCGCCGCAGGCGGCGAAGCGCCGGCACTTGCGCAGCTCGTCAAAGACGGAAAACTGCCGCCGCTTGCCGAGCGCCTGCCGAAAAAGCCGATGGTGGTGACGCCGTACGAGAAAGTCGGCACCTATGGCGGCTCGCTGCGGCGCGGCCTTCGCGGTTCATCGGACCATAACGGCATCCTGCGCATGGTCGGCAACCAGAGCCTTGTGCGCTGGAACCTCGATTTTACCGCCGTGCAGCCGAACCTTGCCGAACGCTGGGAAGTTAGCGACGACGCAAAGCAATTCACCTTCCATCTGATCGAAGGTGTTCGCTGGTCCGACGGCCACCCCTTCACGGCCGACGACGTCGTTTTTGCGATCGAAGACTGCGTCAAGAACACCGAGCTCTACAGCTCGACACCGGCGCAGCTTGCGGTCGCCGGCAAGCCGGTCACGGTCGAGAAGATCGACGATTATACGGTGAAGTTCACCTTTGCGGCGGCCAACGCGCTTTATCTCGAAAACCTCGCCACGCCGCTCGGTCAGCATCCGACATTGTTCCCGAAGCATTACTGCAGCCAGTTCCTGCCGAAATACAATCCCAATATCGAGGCCGATGCGAAGAAGGCCGGCGTCACCAGCTGGACGGAGCTGTTCCGCAGCCGTTGCGGCGATATCGAGATCCCGTCGCGGTGGGGCAATGTCGACAAGCCGACGCTCGATCCGTGGGTGGTCAAGGAGCCCTATGCCGGGGGTGCCACGCGCGTCGTCATGACCCGCAATCCCTATTTCTGGCAGGTCGATACCGAGGGCAACCAGCTTCCCTACATCGATGAAATCAACTTCGGCATCTCGCAGGACGTCGAATCGCTGATGCTGAACGTCATCTCCGGAAAGATCGATATCCAGGAACGCCATATCAGCGTTCTGGCCAACAAGCCGACGCTGTCCCAGAACATGGAGAAAGGCGATTATCGTCTGCTGACGCTGGTGCCTTCGGCCTCGCAACAGTGCCAGATCTACTTCAACATCACCCACAAAGATCCTGCCATGCGCAAGATGTTTGCGGATAAGGCGTTCCGGCAAGCGCTGTCGATCGGCATCAATCGCCCAGAACTCATCGACATCGTCTATTTCGGACAGAGCGAACCCTACCAGGCAGGACCGCGTCCGACCCATCCCTGGTATAACGAGAAATACGCGCGCCAGTTCACCGAATATGATGTCGACAAGGCGAGCGCGATGCTCGATGAAGCCGGCTACAAGAAGGGCAGCGACGGTTTCCGGCTGCGGCCCGACGGCCAGAAAGTGTTCTTCTCGATCGACGTCATTCCGACGCTCTATCCCGACCTCGTCGATGCCCTGGAATTGGTCAAGACGCATTGGGCTCAGATCGGTATAGACATGAAGGTCAACACGATCGAGCGGGCGCTCTATTACACTCGCGGCGACGACAACGCCCATGATGCGGCGGTGTGGCCGGGTCCTGGCGGTCTCGATCCGATGCTCGATCCGCGCGATTTCTTCGCCTTCCATCCTCAAGGATCGCGTTACGCCATTCCGTGGACGCTTTGGTACACCTCCAACGGTGCCCGCGGCGAAGAGCCCCCGGAAAGCCAGAAGAAGCGCATGAAGCTCTTCGACGAAGCGCGTTCGACGGCCGATCTCGACAAGCGCGGCGCGATCATGAAGCAGATCTTCGATATCGCTGCGGAGGAGTTCGAGACAGTCGGCCTATGCCTTGCCGTCGGCGGCTTCGGCATCATCCGCAACAATCTGCGCAATGTTCCCGAGAAGGAGCCGGATAGCTGGTCCTGGCCCAATCCAGGGCCTGCGATGCCGCAGCAATTCACCTTTACGAGCTGATTTCGAACTTGGCGCCGTGCCCAACGGTACGGCGCTTTCTTTCAGTTCGCCCTCCGAGATGCCTTGCCGGCTGACGGCCGACAGGGCCCGGAGGGCGGCGTTCAATGCAAGAGGCGCCTCATGCTGATCTTTATCGCCAAACGCTTCCTATGGATGATTCCATCGCTGTTTGCCGTCAGCTTCCTCGCTTTCGTGTTGATCCAGCTGCCGCCGGGCGACTATGTCACGACCTATATTGCGACGCTGGCCGCCTCCAACGAGATCGTCGATCAGAACACGGCGGCACAATTGCGCGAGCGCTTCGGCCTCGGCGATCCGATGCTCGTCCAATATTTCAAATGGATCTGGGGCATCCTCTCGCGCGGCGATTTCGGCATTTCCTTCGAGTGGCAGCAACCGGTCTCCGACCTGATCTGGGAGCGCATGGCGCTGACCCTCGTCCTGGCTCTGTCGACATTGATCGCCACCTGGGCGATCGCCCTGCCGATCGGCGTTTTCTCCGCCGTGCGCAAATATTCCATCGGCGACTATTTCTTCACCGCCTTCACCTTCTTCGGCCTGGCCGTTCCGTCTTTCCTGCTGGCGCTGGTGCTGATGTATATCGCGGCGGTCGAATTCGGCCAGGATGTCGGCGGGTTGTTTTCGGCGGAATACGAGAACGCGTCCTGGAGCTTCGCCAAGATGGTCGACCTGTTTTCGCATCTCTGGCTTCCCGTCATCATCCTGGCCGTCTCTTCGACGGCAAGCCTCATTCGCGTGATGCGCGCGAATATGCTCGACGAACTGCCGAAGCCTTATGTGACCACGGCACGGGCAAAGGGGCTCTCGGAGTTCCGGCTGCTGATGAAATATCCTCTGATGATCGCGCTCAATCCCTTCATCTCGACGATTGCCTGGCTGCTGCCCAACCTCATTTCCGGCTCCGTCGTCGTCGCCATCGTCCTCAATCTGCCGACGGCAGCACCCCTGCTGCTGCAGGCGCTGATGGCCCAGGACATGTATCTCGCCGGCGCCTTCGTTCTGCTGATCTGCGCGCTGACGCTGATAGGCTCTCTGATCAGCGACATCCTGCTTGCGCTGGTCGATCCCCGCATCCGGTTGGAATAGGAGCCTCACGTGGCCGACATCACCGTTACAAATATTCAGCCGGATCGCGCTGCCGTCGCATCGCAGTGGCAGCTCATCTGGTGGGCTTTCCGCCGGCACCGGCTCGCCATGGTCGCGCTCGTCGTCACCGTGATGATGTATATCGTCGCCCTTGTTCCCGGTTTCTTCGCCATCAACGATCCGAACCTGCAAAATGCGCGGGCGACTTTTCACCCGCCGCAGAAATTGCATCTGATCGATACTGCGAACGGTTTCTCCTTCGGCCCGCATTATTACCCGATGAAGCTGACTCGCGATCCGGAAACGCTGGCCGCTATCTTCAAGGAAGACACGACGAAGCGTGTCGACGTCCAGTTTTTCGGGCGCGGCTATGAATATTCCGTGTTCGGCCTGTTCAACACCAACATCCATCTGATCGCCTCGCCCGACAAGACGACGCCGCTGCTTCTCTTCGGTGCCGACAGGCTGGGGCGCGATGTCTTCAGCCGAACGGTACAGGGCTCGCAGATATCGTTGTCGATCGGCCTCGTTGGCGTATTCTTCTCACTGATTCTCGGCATCGTGCTCGGCGGCATCTCGGGATACTACGGCGGCCACATCGATTTCTTCCTGCAGCGGGTGATCGATTTCGTGCTGTCGCTGCCGACGATCCCGATCTGGCTGGCCATGGCCGCGGCCCTGCCGCAGGATTGGCCGGCGACGCTGCAATATATGATGATCACGATCATCCTGTCGCTGACCGGCTGGGCGCAGCTTGCCCGCGTCGTTCGCGGCCGCTTCCTGTCCCTGCGCACCGAAGAATTCGTCGCCGCCGCCAGGCTCGACGGCGTTCGCGAAAGACGCATCATCTTTCGCCACATGCTGCCGAGCTTCGCCAGCCACATCATTGCCTCGATCACGCTTGCGGTGCCGGCGATGATCCTTGCCGAAACCTCACTCTCCTTCCTGGGGCTTGGGCTGCAGCCGCCGACCATCTCCTGGGGCGTGCTGTTGCGCGAGGCCCAGAACATTCGCTCGATCGCCACGGCACCGTGGCTCTTCATGCCGGGCTGCGCCGTCGTCGTTGCCGTGATGGCGCTCAACCTTCTCGGCGATGGCCTGCGCGATGCAGCCGATCCCTACAACAAATGAGGCCGGCATGACCGATATCGTTCCCATTGCCGGCAAGCCGCTGCTGCAGGTGAAAAATCTGACCGTCGAATTCCCGCTGCGCACCGGCGTCTTTCGCGCCGTCAGCGATCTGTCCTTCACGATCGAGCCGGGCAAGACGCTCTGTGTCGTCGGCGAAAGCGGATCGGGAAAGTCGGTGACGGCGCGTTCGATCCTGCAGATCGTCGATGCGCCCGGCCGTATCTCCGGCGGATCGATCATCTTGAACGAACAGAACGGCGGCTCGATCGATCTGACCAGTCTCAATCCGCGTGGGCGCCAGATCCGGGCGATCCGCGGCCGCGACATCGCCATGATTTTCCAGGAGCCGATGTCGTCACTGTCGCCGATCCACACGGTCGGCAACCAGATCGTCGAGGCGCTTCGCCTTCACACCAGGATGAGCAAGGCAGAGGCGCGCGCCGAGGCCATATCGCTGCTCAAGCAGGTCGAGATTCCCTCGCCGGAAAAGGCGCTCGACCGATATGCCTTCCAATATTCCGGCGGCATGCGCCAGCGCGCGATGATAGCCATGGCGCTCGCCTGCAAACCGCAGCTCCTGATCGCCGACGAACCGACCACGGCCCTCGACGTGACGACACAGGCCGAAATTCTCGATCTGATCGCCCGGCTGCAGAAGGCCAAGGGCATGGCCGTTCTGTTCATCACCCATGACATGGGCGTCGTCGCGCAGATCGCCGACGATGTGCTCGTCATGCACAATGGCGTCGCCAAGGAATATGCGCCGGTCGAGCAAATCTTTCATGCACCGAAAGACGACTATACCCGCATGCTGATCGGCTCGGTGCTGAAGCTGGAAGCGAAGGCCGAAATTCGGCTGGAGCGCGCCCCGCTCGACACGACGGCGCCACCGATCCTCGAACTCCGCAATGTATCGATGGATTTCGGTGAAGTGAAAGCGCTGGACGATGTTTCCATTTCGCTTCTGCCGGGCGAGACGCTTGGGATCGTCGGCGAAAGCGGATCCGGGAAGACGACGATGGGCCGCTCGATCATGCGGCTGATTGATCCCACAGCAGGCGAAATCCTCTATCGCCGCGCCGACGGCGACATCATCGATCTGGCAACGGCAAAGGGTCAGACGCTCGCCGCCGCACGGCGGGAATTGCGGATGGTGTTTCAAGATCCTTTCGGCTCCCTCAACCCACGCATGACCGTCTCCCAGATCATCGGCGAGCCGCTGCTCGTCAATGGCGTGGCAAAGGGGCGGGCGCTGGACGAGCGCGTTTGCCACCTCATGGAGCAGGTCGGCCTAGACCCGAGGGCGCGCGAACGCTACCCGCACGCATTCTCCGGCGGCCAGCGCCAGCGCATCGGCATTGCCCGCGCCATCACACTCAATCCGCGTGTCATCGTTGCCGATGAGGCGACCTCGGCGCTCGACGTCTCCGTGCGCTCGCAGGTGCTCGATCTCCTGATGCGCCTGCAGGACGAACTCGGCCTCGCCTATATCTTCATCAGTCATGACATCGGCGTCATCCGCTACATGTGCGACCGTGTCGGCGTCATGTACAAAGGCCAACTCGTCGAAATCGGCGATGCGGAGAAAGTCTGCCGCACGCCCGAGCACGCCTATACGCAGGCGCTCATATCAGCCATCCCGCGCCCCGATCCGCGCGACCGCGATCATTCGCGGCGTTTCCGCTACGTCGCGCCGGAGATTCTGAAGAATGGGAGTTCTCTGCGATGAAAATCACCGGGATCCGCACGTTTCTCATGCATGCCGGTCAGCCCGATCCCTCCAAATGGGCCTCGGACGAGCGCTCCGGACATGGTGCGTCCAGACAGCTCGCCGGCACCCGGAACTGGCTCTTTCTGAAGATCGATACCGACGAGGGCATCACCGGTATTGGTGAATGCTCCGGCTGGCCGCGCGTCATCGAGACGGCGATCCATGATCTTGCACCCCTCCTTATCGGCGAGGATCCGGCCCATATCGAACGGCTGTGGCAGAAGATGCATATCGCCATGATGGGTCACGGCATGCTCGGGACGGTCGGCGGCGGTGCGATGACCGGCATCGACATGGCGCTCTGGGACATCAAGGGCAAGGCGCTCGGCGTGCCAGTCTGGATGCTGCTCGGCGGCAAGGTGCGTGATCGGATCCCGATCTATTCGCATGCGAATACGCCCGAGCGCGCGCTCGCCATCAAGGAGCGCGGCATCAAGGCGATCAAATGCGGCGGGGTTGCCGATCCCGTCCGCAAGGTTGCAGCTCTCCGCGACGCCGTCGGCGACGACATGGACATCGCCATCGATCTGCATGGGCCGCCATGGCTGACGCCAGCCGATGCCTGCCGGCTGGTGCGGGCGCTCGAACCTTACGAGCTGATGTGGGTCGAAGATCCGATCGCACCCGACAATATCGACGGCTACCGGCGCATCCGCGACGCAGCCCATGTGCCGCTCGCGGCTGGCGAGCGCTCGGCAACTATCTTCGGCGAGCGCGAGCTCATCGAGAAGGAACTGGTCGACGTGATCCAGCCGGATACCGGCCGGGCCGGCGGCATCACCCAGATGAAGAAGATCGCCGCCATGGCCGAGGCGCATCATATCCAGATGGCGCCGCATTCGGGCTCGCTCGGGCCGGTGGCCGAATATGCCGCCTTGCATCTGCTTGCGGCGATCCCGAACGCCCTCATTCTCGAGCGCCTTGACGACGACTGGGACGGCCGCCGCCAGACGATCGTGCCGCACCCTGTTCAGGTCGACGGCCTGATTGCGGTTCCCGACGGGCCGGGGCTCGGCTGCGATATCGACGAAGCATTCGTCGCTCGTTTTCCGAGCGGCGGCAATGTCTCCGTTCCCGTGCCGGAAGCTGCCGGCTCCTATAATCCCGGAACCTACAAAGAGCATCTCTACGTGCAGACGCGCGTCGCACGCCGCAGCTATTTCAATCGCTAGAAGGACAGAAAGATGAAGATCGACCGCATGCGGGTTTTCATGACCCGCGACAAGGACCGTCCCCGCGTGATCGTCGCGCTCGACACCGATGACGGGCTGACGGGCTGGGGTGAATGCTACAATCACGGCCCCGACAAGGCGCTGCCGCCGCTCCTGGATTATCTCTACGCATTTCTCTCCGGCCAGGACCCCACACGCGTCGATTATCTCGTCAATCTGTTGATCCAGCAAAGCCGGTTCCCGCCGGGCGCGCTTGGCCTTGCCGCGATCTCTGCGCTCGATCACTGCCTGTGGGATCTTGCGGCCAAGGCAGCAAATGTCCCAGTCTACAAGCTGCTGGGCGGCGAGGTGCGCGACCGCATCAAGGTCTATGCCGGCGTCTACACCGCACCGGACGCGCCGGCCGCCCGCGACGAATTCGATCGTCTGAAGGAAGAATGGGGTTTCACCGCCTTCAAGCTCAGCCCCTGGCGTATCGACATGCACGCCCATCGCTGGGGCAATGTGGTGAAAGCCTCGGCGGATTATTTCCGCTCGCTGCGCGAGACGGTCAACGACGAATACGAGATCGCCTTCGATGCCCATGCCAAGATTTTCGAGCCGGTCGCCGCAAGGCAACTCGGCAACGCGCTGGCCCCCTACGATCCCTTGTTTTTCGAGGAACCGCTGCGCCCTGAGAATATCGAGGCGTGGGGCGATCTGAAACAGGGGCTCAACTGCGTGCTTGCCACCGGCGAGTCGCTCTACAACAGAAACGAGTTCCTGCGGCTGCTGCAGGTCAAGGGCGCCGATCTCATCCAGCCCGATATCTGCGTCGTCGGCGGCATCAGCGAAATGCGCCGCATTGCCACACTCGCCGAAGCCTATTTCGTCGGGGTGGCGCCGCACAACCCGATGGGGCCGCTTGCGACGGCGGTCAACGTTCATTTTTCGGCCGCGGCGCAGAATTTCCGCATCCTCGAATACCGGCTGCCGAAGGGGCAGGCCTATGTCTATGGCGGCCTCGATATCGAGAAACGGCAGGGGGAAACCCGCTATGTCGTCGATCCCTATCTGCCGAAGGACGGCTATCTGGAATTGCGTCCCGACCGGCCGGGCTGGGGCGTCGAAATGGACGAGAAGGCGATGGAAGAGGAAGGCTACATCCACTGGCAGCGGCGCGTGCCGAAGCGACCGGACGGCTCCTACGCCTTCGCCTGAGGCATTGTGCGCTTTAAAAACCGGAGCTGGCCGCCCAGATGGACGTGGCCAGCTCCCGCAGTACAGGATACGCAATCGCTCATTCCAAGCGCCCTCTAGGCATCTCTAGGCAGCACTGAGCGAACCCTTGCGATGAAGACGTGGAAGTCCCGCATGAAAGTGCGAAGGAAATCGGCGGTGCTGTCTTTCGTGACCTCGCCGTCGTCGGTGATCAGCCCTGGTGTGAACTGGATGTAGGCTTCCGGGGCATTCATCTGCGGAGAGTTGCAGAAACTGAGCACACTGCGCAAATTCTGCTGGGCGACGGCTGTGCCGATCGCGCCCGGCGACGTGCCGATCACTGCTGACGGCTTGCGTGTGAACGAGTTGGTGCCGTAGGGGCGGCTCGCCCAGTCGATTGCGTTTTTCAGCCCGCCGGGTATGGATCGATTGTATTCCGGCGTGACGAACAGCACGGCGTCGACGGCCGCGATTGCCGCCTTGAATGCCTTGCCAGCCGGAGGGTAGTCGGCGTCATAGTCGTAGCTGTAGAGCGGCAGATCCTTGAAGGATATCTCCGACATTTCGAGTTCCGGCGGGGCCAACCGCACCAACGCCGTGGCGAGTTTGCGGTTGATCGAGCCCTTGGCGAGGCTGCCGATGAGATAGCCTACTTTATGCGTGGTCATGGCGTTCTCCCTCTTGTCCTTTGATCGCAAGTAACTAATCGCCGAGGAACGTGACCGTCTCGTCGAGCGGCGCGCGGCCCGTACGGGCGTAACTTACCGTGGGGTCCTCGTACCCGATCGACATGCCGCAGAAGAGGATGAGCCCGTCCGGGGGTGACAGGACCTCCGCGACCGTCTCGCGAACCTGCGACCACGCCATCTGCGGGCAACTGTGCAGACCTTCGGCGCGGAGCAGCAGCATGACGGTCTGCAGATACATGCCGACGTCGGCCCATTGGGGTAGGCCCAGGTCGCGATCGATGTAGCAGAACAGGGCGGCGGGCGCGCCGAAACAGTTCCAGTTGGCGATTGCTGCCCGCTGGCGCGCTTCCCAGTCCTCGCGTGCAATGCCGAGCGCGCTGTAGCGCTCCTTGCCGAAGGCGGATCGGCGCTCCCCGTAGGGGGACTTCAGTGCGGCCGGGTACATCTCGTACTGCCGTTTGTCCCAGGCGTCGCCATGGGCCACACGCTCGACGGCGGACGTCTTCAGCTCAGCCAGCGGCGCGCCGGTCATCACGTAGGTGTTCCACGGCTGGATGTTCGATCCTGACGGCGACCAAGCCGCGGCGGACAGCACCCGCTCCAGAACCCCCCTGTCCACAGGCGCGTCTTTGAACCCGCGCACCGACCGTCGGCTTTTGACTGCCTCATATACGTCCATGATCACCTCCGTCTGACCCAAACCCAGCATCGATGAGCATGGTCGGGCTGCCGTTCCGTTCCTGATGCGGTTCATTATCTCCATTCGCAATGGAGGCGTAATCACACCGTGGTCTAGGAGGGGTACATCAAACGTACATCGGGGATCGATGCGTTCGAGGGGCATGTAGGCGAAGCATGACAGGACTCCCGCGCCACGGCATCCCGGCCTTGGAATTGCGGCCCCTGAACGGCGGCTTGGCGCTTGCGCTCAAGCCGCAGTCGTCTTTTTCGAAACTGCGTTCTTCGCCGTGATGCCGCACCTCGATGCGGCGGCGCCGATCCTGAGTTGCCGACAGGATCATCCTCAGCAGAATTGGACACCAATCATGAGCCGCAAGAGCAACGCTTCGTCATCAGGTGCCTACGGCTCGGACACGTTCTACCGGGGAGCGATGGTAGGATCCGAAAATGTCGGCGAGCGTATCGAGCATCGCCTTGGCCGCGCCGGATTGAAGTGAATAATAGATCGTCTGTGCAGCCCTTCGCGTCTGCACGAGTTCCTGTTCTCGAAGAATGGCCAAATGCTGGGACGTCGAAGATTGGCTCAACCCCACCTCGTCGGCCAGGACGCTCACCGACATTTCTCCCTCGGCCAGCAGATGCAGCATATGAAGCCGTTTGGCATTCCCCATGGCCGACAGGAAGTTTGCTTCGTTGTCGAAGGCGGTGGTTTCAGGGGAAGGCGCGGTTGACGAGTGATTGTTCAAAGCGAGATCTCCTTTAGGAACCAAAGCGGGGCACCAGGTCATATCCCCGAGCTTTAATTTAGGAATAACGCATGGGTGCGCGGCCGAAACCCCATTGCCGGCGCAAGATGGTCTTTTTCGGCGCAGATCGGATACGGCGCGCATCAAATGGACAGCGGCGGTATGTAATCTTCGAGGCCGGCATCCCGAGTTTTTGGAGGCGTGCTGCTAAAGCTGGAGCAATTCCAGCAAAACTGTGCAGCAGTGTTGCGTCTGGAATTGCGCTAGCGCGCGCCTGCCTGGCGCATTTGTGCGGGCAGAGTTTCCCAGGCCCGGATCAATTCGCCGATGGAGGCAGCCTCCATCTTGTGCATGACATTGCTGCGATGCAGCTTGACCGTCACTTCGCTGATGCCGAGATCGAAGGCGATCTGCTTGTTGAGGCGGCCGCGTGCCACTTCATGCAGAACCTCGCGCTCGCGCTGCGTCAGGGTCTCCAGGCGCTTGATATTGCGCTCGGCGATCGCGGCTTCCGCTCGCCGCTCGGCATCCGTCGCAATGGCAGCCGTAATGGCGTCGAGCAGCGTCTGGTCCCGCACGGGTTTGGTGAGAAAATCGACAGCGCCGGCCTTCATCGCCTGAACGGTCATCGGGATGTCGCCATGGCCGGTCACGAAGATGATCGGCTTGGCAATGCCGTTTTCGGCCAGATGACGCTGCAGGTGGAGGCCGCTTGCTCCAGGCATGCGCACATCGAGGATCAGGCAACCGGGGCTATCCAATATATCGGCGTCAAGCAATTCGCGGGTCGAGGCAAAACTGGTCGACCGGAAACCCGCCGACAGGATGAGCTCCGACAGCGCCTCACGAACGGACGCGTCGTCATCGACGATGATGACGAGTGGCTCTGTCTCTTCACATCTGCCCTGCAACGATAACGGCGCCGATCTCCGCAGCAACGGCTGGTCAACTCGCATGTCACCCTCCATCTGTCGATTTATGCAAAGCGCTGGCTATGGCTGCCAGCAGCGCCTGGGCATCAAAGGGCTTGCGGAAAAATCCGCCCACGCCTTGAGCGCGGCCCTGATCTGCTATCTCGTGGCGGCCCGTGATCAGGAATACCGGCAGCTCCGGGCGCGACTTCCGCACCAAATCGCGAAGTTCGAAGCCGTCGATGCCAGGCATTCCGATATCGGTGATGAGCAGGTCGAGGTCCGACAGCCCGTTGATGAGCAACGAGCCCGCCGACGAAAAGCTGCGGGCCACATAACCCGCGGATTCCAGAAGGTCGCCCATCGATTCAAGCAACCTTGGATCGTCATCGACAATTGCCACGACGTGTCTTGTCTTGTTCATGTTCAATTCCCTCCCACTCGGCGCGAGTGGGTTATCGGTATTTCCAATCTCTCCGCGATCCGGACGAGATCGGCGAGCGACGCCGCCGCCATTTTCTGCATCACATTTCTTCTATGGATCTGCAGCGTGACTTCGCTGATCCCCAATTCGGCTGCCGCCTGCTTGTTGAGAAGACCGCTGACGACGAGCGGCAGCACCTCGCGCTCTCGCGGCGTCAGGTCGAGGTAGTGTCGTTTGAGCATGTCGAGTTCGGCGCGTTCCGATCTCTTTGTCCGATCCTCGGCGATCGCCGCGTGGACTGCCGCCATGAGGTCCGCATCGCTGAAGGGTTTGGTCAGGAAGTCCACCGCACCATGCTTGATCGCACGCACGGAGGAGGGAATGTCGCCATGTCCTGTGATGAAGACGATCGGCGGATGGTCCCTGTCAGCGATCTGTCTCTGCAGGTCGAGGCCGTTGATGTCAGGCAGTTCGATATCGAGAATAAGGCAGGCGGGCAGGTCGGGCTTGTCCGCTTTCACGTATTCGCAGGCCGATTCGAAGGCGATGGCGCGCATGCCGTGCGACTCCAGCAACTCGCCGAGCGCTTCCCGAATACGTCCATCGTCATCCACGATGAAGACAATATGGTCATCGGCTGTCATGACGCCGCCTTCGTTTCTATGGGCAAGGTAAAGATCAACGTCGCTCCGTGCGGATTGTTCTTCTCGGCCCACAATCGTCCACCATGAAGCTCGACGATCGAACGGCAGATCGCCAGCCCCATGCCCATGCCGTTTTCCTTGGTCGTGAAGAACGGCTCGAACATTTTCTCGGGAAACTCGATACCCTGGCCGCGATCGCTAATCTCGGTCTGGACGGCATTCCCCATATGGCGCGCGCGGATCTCGATCATCCTGTCGTCTGCAACGGCGTCCATCGCTTCCATGCCGTTGCGGATGAGATTGATCAGGACTTGCTGGATCTGGATGCGATCGATTGCAATGAGCGGAAGATTGCCGTCAACGTCGACACCGATGCGAACACGACGTCGCCAGGCCTCGTCGGTCATCAGGCTGCGCGCCTCGTCGATGATGCCGGAGATCGTCGTTTGGATCCTCCTGTCCGCGGACTGTTTGAATAAGGCGCGAATGCGGCTGACGACCTCGGCCGCCGAGTTGGCGTCCCGGATGATGCGCTCGACCGTCTTTTGCGCCCGCTCCATATTCGGCGGCTCAGCCGTGAGCCAGCGCTGGCAGGCATGCGAATTCGCCACGACGGCCGCCAGCGGCTGGTTCACCTCATGCGCGATCGAAGCCGAAAGCTCGGCGA
Organism: Rhizobium sp. BK112; assembly: GCF_014193215.1. Taxonomy (NCBI): domain Bacteria; kingdom Pseudomonadati; phylum Pseudomonadota; class Alphaproteobacteria; order Hyphomicrobiales; family Rhizobiaceae; genus Rhizobium; species Rhizobium sp. BK112. The sequence goes on along the minus strand of NZ_JACHYZ010000012.1, from coordinate 167,962 downwards.
GGCTCGCCGCCTGGCTCGCCCGGGCAAGGCCCTCTTGCGCCAGGCGCAGCTCGTCTTGCGCTCGTACCTCACCGTCGATATCGAGGCATATGACATTCCACTGAATGATCTCGCCTTCAGCGTTGCGCATCGGCGCCGCGCGTGTCTCGACCCAACGATATTCACCATCGAACCGCCGTAGGCGATGCCTGCGTGCATAGGGCTCGCCGGTGGCGAGCGAATGAGCATACTTTTCCTTGACTCCGGCCACCTCGTCGGGATGAACACCGGCGTCGAGTGTGCCGGCCAGCCGGGACTTTCCCGTTCCGTCCAGCTCTTCGAGCTTGTATCCGAGAAAGTCGCGAAGCTGAGGATTGCGATAGACCGGCTCTCCATCCGGAGCGGCGCAATCGATCATGGCCGGCAGCGTCTCGACGATCTGCCAGAGCGAGCGTTCACTCTCTCGCAGCGCTTCTTCAACGCGCAGCTGATCATCGATGTCATGCGAGAGACCGTACCATTGGACGATCCGCCCGTTTTCGTCCCGCAGCGGCTCGGCGCTGCCCTTCACCCAGCGATAGACGCCATCGGCGCGCCGCAGGCGATACTGTTTTGAGAAGCCCTCGCCGGTGACGAGGGAGTGGTTGAGCGCTTCGGCGAGGCTGGCGGCATCGTCGGGATGGACGGCGGCTTCGATGAGGGCTGCCAGCCGACTGACGCCGGGCTTTTCCATATCGGCGATGTCGAGACCGAGAAAATCGATTAGGCGCTGGTTGAAGAAGGTCGGAGTGCCGTCCGAATTGAGCCGCCAGAGCAGGCTGGGAACCATATCCACCAGTTGCGAAAGCTCCCGCTCCCGGTCGCGCAGCGCTTCCTGTGCACGCATCTCATCGTCAATGTCGACTGAGATCACGTACCATTGCATGATTGCGCCGCTTTGGTCCCGCAGCGGTTCGGCGCGGCCGTCGACCCAGCGATAGGCACCGTCGACGCGGCGCATGCGGTATTTTATCGAGAAGGGATCGCCGCTGGCGAGGGAACGATGAACCGTCTCCAGCAACCTCGATGCGTCATCGGGGTGGACGAGGGTGTGAATGACTGACGCGAGGCGGCTCATGCCAGGCCTGTCCATATCGCCCACGTCGAGACCGAAAAAGTCGATCAGACGTTTGTTGAAGAAGACCGGCTCGCCTTCCGGCGTCAAGCGCCTGATCTGTACCGGGACCATGTCGACGAGCTGCGAGAGCTCGCGCTCACGTTCACGTAACGCCTCCAGCGCACGCACCTCGTCGTCGATATCGAGAGAAACGCCATACCATTGCACGACCGTTCCGTCGTCATCGCGGCGGGGCTCGACCCGGCATTCCGCCCAGCGATAGACATCATCCTGTTCGCGCCAGCGAAATCGCATCGCGGAGCCGGAGCCGGTTTCGAAGCAGTTCCCGAGCGTACGCTGGATGTCGGGTGCGTCTTCTGGATGAATCAGCTGTTGCAGCAGATCGTCGATGCGCGGTTCACCGAGAGCGTCGAAATTGGCAATAACGGAGCGGAAATGATCCTGATACCGCTTGTTGAAATAGAACGATCCTCCCGTGGGCTCCACACTCCAGATGCGAACCGGCACGGCGTCTATGATCTGCTGAAGCTGTTGTTGGCTCCGCCGCACAGCCTCTTCGGCATGAACCTGATCGTCGATGTCGTGACACAGGCCGTACCATTGGACAATGCGCCCTGATTGATCCCTCATCGGTTCCGCGCGGCTCGACATCCAGCGATAGAGGCCGTCGGAGCGGCGCAGGCGATACCGCATGGCGAAGCTCGCGCCGGTAGCGAGGCAATGGCGAAGGGCATCTCCGAAACCCGCCGCATCCTCCGGGTGAACGGTGGCGTCCAGGACGGACTCCAGCCGGCTCATGCCGGGTTTGTCGAAATCAGCAACATCGAGACCGAGAAAATCGACCATCCGTTGGTTGAAGAAGGTCGGCTCGCCGTCGGGGGTCAGACGCCAGACGTGGCTCGGAACCATATCCACGAGCTGCGAGAGTTCCCGCTCCCGGTCGCGGAGCGTATCCAGGCTTTGGCGCAATGTGAGCACTGCCAACTGGTGTTGCCGGGATATGGCGGCCACAATGAGCGCCGAAAATGCCGAGATGGCCAGAAAAAGCTGCAGCATGACCTGCTTGTGCTTCTGGGCCTCGGGATCGCCGGCAAACTGGCTGGTGCCTGTTATCGTGAACAATGCCGTGATCAAGGCGAGGAGGACCAAGGATACGGCGGCGCCTTTGAATTCGAAGCGAACGGCGGCCCAAAGAAGAGGCGGCATGATAATGTATGCGAAGGGGAGGTAGCCGCTCAGCGAAAGAGCCGCAACGCCGAGAAAGATCAGCCCCAGGACGAAAGCTTCCACCCATTGCGCGGCTGAGAGCCGGGTCTTGCCGCGCCAGCTGTGAAATACGACCAGCGCCAGCGGCGCCACGATCAGGACGCCGGTGGCGTCTCCGATCCACCAAAGAGGCCAAGCCGTTGCGAAGGATTGCGATTGTATGCCAAACCACGCCAGGGTCGCACTTCCCACGGTCGCGCTTGCGATGGGCGCAATCCCGGCGCCCAGTACGACGAACGCGAAAACTTCCTGCAAGGTTTCCAGCCGAACTGGCCGCTTCAAGATTCGGTTGACGAGCCATGCCCCGGCAACCGCTTCCAGGGCGTTCCCGATGTAGATCAGAAAAGCCGCAGGCAGCGGACTGTGGAACCACAGCAAATTGCTGAACAGTTCGGCCAGGCAGCCCCCCACCACCCACCACGGCCAGCTGTAGGGAGAGGCGGCTACAAGTGTCGCAATGAAAAGGCCACTCGCCGGCCAGATGGAAATTCCGGTTCCAGGGACGATTGCGAGCGACTGGGCGAATCCGCAGGCCAGCACATAGGCCACGATGAAAAGGCCCAGGTGCAGGAATTGAGGGCGGTGCGACCAGACGCTCATTATCAGTTGCTCCTGCCGGACAGACAAAGCCACGGGATCGTCGGCGTTTCGTATTGTCGTTCTTCTCGATTTCGGGGCTGGCGAGCGCATGCTCAGACCGTAACCCCGCCCCATTACAACCGCAACTCATGGAAACCCATGCATTGCGCGGGGATGTAGCCGCCGTGCCCGGAATCGGTGTTCGTCGCGAACGAGCAATTGGAGACCTGTCCTGCCTTCTGGTGGGGCATGCTAAACCTTGGGGTGGTTTCGCTAGACGTACGGCTAAGGCGACCGGACCCCACGGACGATGGAGAGCGCCCGGCTTTCCAGTCATTGTCGGTCCGGTCGATCCCGAGACGTTGAAGACAATCCCTATCCGCGATCTCGTCGCCATTCGCGCGGTGCAATGCAACAAAGGATGCTGAGATGAAAATCACGGTAGCGGGAGCAACCGGTGTTGTCGGAACACGCCTCAGTGAAATCATGCGCCAGTCCGGCCACCAAGTCAGCGCCGCGTCGTTGTCGCTCGGCGTCGACACGGTCAGCGGGAAAGGCCTTGAAGCGGCCTTGGTGGGAACTGAAGTCATCGTTGACGTTACCAACGCCGCATCTTTCGGCGACAGTGCGGCGCTGGATTTTTTCAGGGCTTCGACCAGGAATTTGCTTGCCGCAGCGGCCGAGGCCGGTGTCAGGCACTATCTTGCACTTTCGGTCGTCGGCACGCCAAGTCTGGTCGAAAGCGACTATTTCCGCGCGAAAATGGTGCAGGAAAATCTCATCAGGGCTTCAAATCGACCCTTTACGCTTCTCCGTTCCACACAGTTCTACGAGTTCATCAGCGGATTGATCGACACCGGTGCTGATGGTGATGTTTTCCGATTGTCTCCGGCGTTCATGAGGCCGGTGGCGGCCGGTGACGTCGCCGCATTGCTGGCGGAATTGTCAGTCGGAGCGCCGTTGAACGATATTGTTGAAATCGGCGGTCCGGATCAATTCGGTATCGATGAAATCGCCCGGATCTATCTCGCCGCGAATGAGGACGAGCGGCAGGTGGTGACAGACCCATCCGCCTCGTATTTCGGCGTCGAATTGACCGCCGGCGCGCTGCTTCCTGGCGCCGGCGCGCGCGTGGCGACCGAGAAGCTCTCCGACTGGCTCTACCAAGCGATGGCGGACTAGCGAGTCGATCATTTGATCGCGCGGCGGCACCCGGTTCATATCCACGACGCATTCCGTTGCGTGCAGGTCGGGTATCGGTCGAGGCCCTGGCGGCCAAGGGAATTGTCAAACTCGACGTGTGAGATGGCCGACCCCAGGGGGCGCTTAAAAGAAGGCGGTGGACCCTCATGTTGCCCACCGCCCACCTCCTCCCGGCGTCCGCCGCGACGGTCGGGAAGAGAACCAAATCTATCCGAACCAGGCCTTGGTTTGTATCTAAGCCGGCAAACAAAAGGGCAGTGTCGTTCACCAGTCACATAAGCATTTGTGAGGTGTGATTTGCTGCCAGGCGAATGTCATTGAAGTTGCTGCGGTCGCGGTCGCCGTTCCTGTGGATAAGCTGTGGATATCCAGTGGATGACACGATCGATCGGCGGCCGACAAAGCCCCCTATTCTAATCATATGTTGCCTATCCGTTCCGAATCTCTTCATCTTGCGTTGCTGCCGTCGACCTCCGCCGCAAACGTCGTCGACCGCACGCTACGGGCGCTCCGACATAAGTCGCGGAGCGCCCTTTCTCTTGCCGGAGGCTGGAACGCAGGCTAGAACCGTGGCGGCGGTTCCACCGCACCCGTGCTTCAGTCCGGGCAGGCCAACGCGGATCGTTTCACTGGATCGGTCGTCTCGTCACAAAAGAGGCGATGCGAACCGATAGCTAAGCCTCGCATATCGTTGCTCATGCCATAGATTACGCGAATTGGCAGTCGATCAATCGTGCGACGCCGACGCCGGTGACAGGCCGGCACATGTTCATAACTTGCGGGAGCTGCATGATGGAATATCGACGTTTGGGAAAGTCGGGTCTGAAAGTGAGCGAGTTCTCTTTCGGTTCATGGGTCACTTTCGGCAAGCAGGTAAATGGAGGCGACGCCGTCGATCTCATGAAGCTTGCCTATGACAACGGGGTGAACTTCTTCGACAATGCCGAGGGATACGAAAGCGGCAAGTCCGAAATCGTCATGGGCGAGGCGCTCAGATCGCTTGGCTGGAGCCGTGACAGCTTCGTCGTCTCCAGCAAGGTCTTCTGGGGAGGGCAGAAACCGACACAGCGCGGCCTGTCGCGCAAGCATGTGACCGACGCCTGCCATGCCGCGCTCAAGCGGCTTCAGGTCGACTATCTCGACCTCTACTTCTGTCATCGCCCGGATATCGACACGCCCATCGAGGAAACAGTCCGGGCGATGCACGATCTCGTCGCCCAGGGCAAAGTGCTCTACTGGGGTACGTCGGAATGGTCGGCGCAACAATTGACTGAAGCCTATGCCGTCGCTCGGGACTTGCGCATCACTCCGCCGACGATGGAGCAGCCGCAATACAACATCTTCGAGCGCCAGAAGGTCGAGTCGGACTACCTCCCGCTCTACGAGCTGATCGGGCTTGGCACCACGATCTGGTCGCCGCTCGCCTCGGGCGTCCTTACCGGCAAATACAATGACGGTGTGCCCGCCGACAGTCGTATGAACCTGCCTGGCTACGAATGGCTGAAGGAAAAATGGTCCAGCGATGCCGGCCGCGCCCAGCTCCGACAAGTCGGCGAGCTCGCAAAGCTCGCGGACGAGATCGGAATATCGATCACGCATCTCGCCCTTTTGTGGTGCCTCGCCAACCGGAACGTCTCGACCGTCATTCTTGGCGCATCGCGCGCCAGCCAGCTGCAGGACAATCTCGCGGCCCTCTCACACAGGCAAAAGATGACGTCTGACGTGCTGGACCGGATCGACGTGATCGCCGGCAACAAACCCGAAGAACCCCGTCGCTTCTAGGCGAAACAAATTTCTCTCGACGAGCCAAACCAAAACTCGTCGAGGGAAACTGCGGTTGGCCTACCGCAGCAGCACCGTGGTGGCCCCTCGGCGGTTGGCGTGCTTTCCGATTTTTGATCGGCGCTGAGCTGCGATAGAGCAACTGCCGCTATTGAGCGGCAATGTCGGCCGTTATCGCCCTGTTTCTCCTGATAGCGCCCACTTCTTCGTAGGCTCACGAATATGATGTGGGTCGAAGCGTTCAAGAAACCTTCATGAAGCTCAGGGTTGAAATGGCCTCCCCCGGCTCCAAATCTCGTCGGCGGTCTTCGAAGCACGAGGGGAGGGGCACATGGGCAATGCGTATGTCGATCGGATAGGGCGGGCCAGGTCAGGTTTGGGCTTCATTGTCGTTCTTGCCTGCCTCCTGTCCTGCCTTCCGGCATTTGCCGCGCCCGCCGATATCGGCGGTTTGACGGTGACCCTGCCCGACGCCGCTTCCGGCTGGAGGAAGGCCGCCAAAGGCAATCTCTTCATGCTGCAGAAGGATTTTCCTGAAACGGATGACGACAAGCGCGGCAGTGCTCTGATCCAGATCACCAAGCCGCTCCCGGCCGCGCGCAATTCCCTGCAGGCCGGGATGAAGACCTTCGTCGCCACGCTGCCCGACATGGCGAAGGAAGATATCCTGATCAAACATTACGGGGTGACGGTGAACGGCCACGACATCCGCGTGGAAGAACGCTGCTGCGTCCATCAGAACAATGTCAGCATCAACCAGATCGTGGTCGGCATCGCCGGCGACAAGCGGCAGGCCTATCTGCAGCTCGTGCTGCTGAATGTAACCGGCGACAGAAGCAAAGGGGCGGAGGCTGATTTCGCGGCCCTCGTGCGCTCGGTGAAGCTCGATCCTTCCGACAGGGATTTCGACCTTGTTCAGGCGAGCGGCGATGGCGGGCTGGACGGCGTCTTCACCCATCTCGATACCGGCATCCGGCCGAATGTCTTCGGCGGCATGGATTTCTACTCGGACAGCACGATCAGCATGTTCGACCGGGAGGGCCGGTTCAGCACGGAGCTGCCGAAGGGCGGCCGGAGCATTGGCGAACATTGCAAGGAGACCCCGACTGATTGCGGTCTCTACAAGCTTGCCGGCGGCGGCTTCTTCTCCTCGGCCGGGTCGATCGAAATGCGCAGCGTCACCTCAGCCTACGGCACGATCGAAATCGAGACGAAACCATTCTCGAAAAAGGGTGAGGACCTGGTGATTTCAGACGCGGATTATCGCGCCGTGCCGCCATTTGATGAGGGCACGACGCTCGACGGCGAATGGGTTTCCACCTTTGCCTCGAGCGGCATGACTGCGACCTCATCGGGATCGGTGGCCTCCAGCCATACGCTGACGCTTCGTCGAAACGGCACCTTCGAACGCACGGGCTGGTCCGGCGCCTCGATGATGAACGAAATCGGCGGATCCCGATCGGGCGTCACCACATCCGGAAACCGGCCGGGCGCAAGCGGCCGCTATAAGCTTTCCGGCTATCGCCTCGACTTGACCGACGCCGACGGCAGGACGGAAAGCATGAGCATATTCGAACCGGACAAAGCATCCGACGGGCTTCTGGTGATCAACGGCAACAACTACCTCAAGGACGACGGGAGATAGCCAGGTAGCATCCAAGGTATTGAATAAATTAGATTTATAAGGCTAATGCCTAAACTTCCCGGTCGGTTTGAAAGCCGCCAGGGTTGTCAGCCGTTTCGAGCCGTCGCCATGGCGCCAGCCGCCCGAAACCTGCCTGACCTGGCCAGCCGTCTCGATGGGTGAAATGAGCAGCTTGGTTAAGCATTTGTAAATTGGTAACGAATCGAGGCATATAGTAACTGCGCAACTGAAGCGCTTTCGTTCAAAATTGCGCAGTTACGTGGGAAAAAGATCATGCAGCCGAGTCTTGCTCTTCAGGACGATCAAGAGCATCTCCCGTCGCTTCTGGCAACAGATGCGAAGGAGTTATCCTATCAACTTCAGCAGCATCAGGCAAAAATCTTCCCCCCGCTGTCGCAAAAGACCATCAGAACATTTTCGCCGGCGGAAGCTGCGGCCTTCATCGGCATTGGCGAAGGCTATCTCCGCCAGGTGGCTGCCGATGGCCATGGCCCCGATCCGCTCGCAAACGGACGGCGGCTTTACAGTGCCCTGGATATGGATCGGATTCGCCGGGTCCTCGACGAGCGAAACGGCACGCCGAAATATGTGCCGGCCCGCAGGCCGGGCGAAAAGCTCCAGATCGTCTCCGTCATGAATTTCAAGGGCGGCTCGGGCAAGACCACCACGGCGGCCCACCTGGCGCAGTTCATGGCGCTCAGGGGCTACCGCGTGCTCGCCGTCGACCTCGATCCGCAGGCTTCCTTGTCCGCCTTGTTCGGCCATCAGCCGGAGTTCGACGTCGGAGAGGGCGAAACCATATATGGCGCGATCCGATATGAGGAGCCGCGTCCGATCGCCGACATCGTGCGCGCCACCTACACGCCCAATCTGCATCTGATTCCGGGCAATCTCGAGCTGATGGAATTCGAGCACGAGACACCGAAGGCGATGGCCTCGGGAACGGCGGAGACGATGTTCTTTGCCCGCATCGGCGAGGTCCTGACGGAGATCGAAAGCCTTTACGACATCGTCGTCATCGACTGCCCGCCACAGTTGGGATTCCTGACGATGTCGGCGCTCTGCGCGGCAACCTCGGTCCTGATCACGGTTCACCCGCAGATGCTGGATGTCATGTCGATGTCGCAGTTCCTGACGATGACGAGTGAGCTGATGTCGGTCGTGGAAAAGGCGGGTGGTCGCACCAGCTATGACTGGATGCGCTATCTCGTGACCCGTTTCGAGCCGAACGACGGGCCGCAAAGTCAGATGACCGGCTTCATGCGGGCGATCTTCGGCAATCGAATGCTTCACAATGCCATGGTGAAGTCGACGGCGGTCGCCGACGCCGGCGTCACCAAGCAGACTCTCTACGAGGTCGAGCGGTCGCAGTTCACACGCGGAACCTATGACCGGGCTCTGGAGTCCCTCAACCTCGTGAATGGCGAGATCGAAGCGCATATTCGCTCGACCTGGGGAAGGAAATAGGAGATGGCGCGCAAGAACCTCATCGAAATCTCCGCTCCGAACCCGGCAAGGGTGGAGGCAGTCGCGCCGCGCGACAATCGTCCGATCGCCGGATTCGTGCCGCAGGAGCGCAGTGCGGTGCCGGTCGGCGGCATCACCAAGACGCTCGGCAACATTACCGAGAAAATGGAGCGGGCGAGTGAACTGGAACGGCAGCTTGCCGCCGGCCAGACCATCGTCGAGCTCGATCCCGGCCTGATCGACGCTTCCTTCGTTAGCGATCGGTTGGCGATCGATGCGGCCGAACTCGCCCAGCTTGTCGAGCAGATCCGCGAGCATGGGCAGCAGGTTCCGATCCTTGTTCGTCCGCATCCCGAAACTAGGGGACGCTATCAGGTTGCCTACGGCCATCGTCGCCTGGCTGCCGCCCGAGAAATCGGCATCAGGGTGCGCGCGGTCGTCCGCGATCTTACTGACGGTCAGTTGGTCGTCAGCCAGGGTCAGGAAAACAGCGCTCGAACCAATCTCTCCTATATCGAGCGTGCGCTCTTCGCATCGCGGCTGGAGGAACGCAGCTTTGGCCGCGATGTCATCATGGCGGCTCTCGGCGTCGATAAGGCGGCGCTGTCGAGAATGCTGATCGTCATCCGGCAGGTCCCCCTGGCGCTCGTCAACGCCATCGGCGCGGCCCCCGATATCGGCCGTCGACGCTGGTTGGAGCTGGGCGAGCGGCTGGAAGGCGCCGACATCGAGAAGATCATCGCGGAGTTGTCCGCGGACGACGCTCGCAAAATCTCAAGCGACGAGCGGTTTCATCGGGCACTCGTTCTGGCAACGAAGAGGACGGCAGCGCCGAAGCCGGCGATCGCCAAAACCCTAGTCAGCGGCGTGCCGGTGGTGATCAAAAAGACAGCATCCGGTGCAACCTTCGTCTTCGACGGCAAGACCGCACCCGGTTTCGATCAATTCGTCCAGGAAAGGCTGAAGGGCCTGTTCCAGGAATTCAACAAGGACAGAGGAGCGTAACGCGCAAAAGAAAAAGGCCCCCAACGACGCCGTCGTGGAAGCCCTTCTCAGATCTTAAGCACATCGAGAATCGCATTTCCACGAATCACAGTCAAGCGTCTTAGGCACCAAATTGGTGGATGGTTTTCTTTTGCCTGAACGAAGGTGAAGGCAAATGGAGAGTGGATATGTGACGACGCCCTTTGGGCGGCGGCCGATGTCGCTTGGCATGCTGGCAAGCCAGCAACTGGCCGAGACCATCGAGCCGGGAATGAAGCGCAGCAAGTGGAAGCTGTTCAGGGCAATCTGCGAGGCGCGGCCGGCGCTCGGCGTGACCGATCGGGCGCTGACGGTGCTCGATGCGCTTCTGACTTTCTACCCTGACGACGAGATTTCCGAAGAAAAGGGCCTGATCGTCTTCCCGTCGAATGCGCAGCTTTCGCTGCGTGCCCGCGGCATGACGGCAGCCACCCTCAGGCGGCATCTTGCCGTCCTGGTCGAGGCCGGCCTGATCCTGCGCAAGGACAGTCCGAATGGAAAGCGCTATGCGCGCCGCGACAAAGCAGGTGCCGTCGGGGAGGCCTTCGGCTTCAGCGTCGCGCCGCTGCTCGCGCGTGCGGTTGAAATCGAAAACCTGGCCGCCCAGGCGGTCGCCGACCGGGAATTGCTCAGGGTGACCAGGGAACGCCTGACGGTGTGCCGGCGCGATATCTCCAAGCTGATCGCGACAGCCATCGAAGAGGAGGTCTCCGGTGACTGGGAGGGAATTTCGGCGATGTTCCGCACGCTCCTTGCCCGAATTCCGCGCGTTGCGACGGCCGAAGCACTGGCGCCGCTGCTCGACGAGATGGGACTACTGCGCGATGAGATCATCAACGCATTGGAAAGACGGATAAAAACACAAAATATAGGCGCCAATGAGTCTCAGATTGAGCGTCACAAACAGAATTCAAATCCCGACTCTATTTATGAACTTGAACCACGCTTCGACACGAAGCAGGGCGAAAGGGCGGTGGCCGATAATGAGCCGAACGCCGAAGCGCCGGACGAGCGAAGATTGAAACAACCGAAGCCTTCCGGCGGGATGGGCAACAAGGCGAAAGACACGGCAGATCCAGGGGCCGGGCATAGCCTGAAATCCTTCCCGCTTGGCCTCGTCCTCCAGGCCTGCCCTCAAATTCTCGACTACGGGCCGGGTGGAACGATCGGCAACTGGCGGGATCTGATGTCGGCTGCCGTCATCGTGCGCTCGATGCTCGGCGTCAGCCCCTCGGCCTATGAGGAAGCCTGCTCGGGCATGGGGCCGGAAAATGCCGCAACCGTGATCGCCTGCATCCTGGAAAGGGGAGGGCATATCAACTCGCCTGGCGGTTATCTCCGCGATCTGACCCGAAGAACCGAGAGGGGCGAATTTGCTATCGGCCCGATGCTGATGGCGCTGGTGCGGGCAAACAGTGGAGTGCGGCGACATGCCGGTTGATCGTAAGGAAGTTGCGGCTACGACAATGATCCGCAACGCTGACAAAGCGGCAACAAGGCAAAGAAAAACCCGCCGCTGAGGGCGGGTTTGGTTGGCGCCCCTTCGATGGAATAATCCGGCTCTGTTGCGGCAACGCTCGAGAGGACGCCGGCCGGACGATCCGAGGTTGACCGTCGACTACAACGTGCGCGTTCGCCCGAACGAACGCAGAAGAAGATTAAGAGAGACCGCGACTTTATCGATGTCGCGAATGTCCTGCGAATATTGACCAGTGTAGAGCTTCACGATCATGCTGTCGCGAGCAGAGCCAATGAGTTCGAAATACAGGTGGAGGTAGTAAGATTGCTTGTCACCGCCGCGACTTATGCTCCTGCGTCGTTGGGTGACCAGTCTGAGCTCAGATTTGAACGGAGCAAAGCCGGGCAGTTTAAGCACGACGGATTTGGATTGAAATCGGGACATGGTGGGGACCGCAACGACCGCCTTGTCCAAGGCCAAACTTACGATTTGGCCAGGGACATCGTCTACGATCGCGGGTTCATCGAGTTTGAAGGCATGAAACAAGCGTCGGGGTTTCTCAAAGCAGATGAGCGATGCGATGAGCAGCACGACGATATTGATACCTGACCACCAGGCCGCGACCGGCGAAAACTGGCCTTGTACATGCGCCGTTTCCGGGACGATGTTGACCAGCAGACCAAGGACGGTGATCATGATGATGCTTGCGATCCAGGCGAAGCTGTAGCGGTCGAACTGGTTCGACTCGTTGCCACTGCCCTTCGGCGTCACCCTGAACGGCTTGCCAAATGGTCTCACGAGACTGGAGACCACGGTAGGCAACATGCGGAATGTCGCAAAGGTCCCGACGGCGCTTGATATCACAGGCAGATAGCGCGTCGGCGTGATCCATAGCATAAGCAGAAAATACGCTGCCAGCAGCGGCACCTGATGAGACACATAATCGGCTATGTCAGTGAAATAGAGGGGGAGCAGGCCGAACCAGAGATAGACGATGGGGACGAGCAATATCATGAAGCGGACCAGATACTGCACCAGCCAGGACGCCGGCAGGAACATGATCCGTTGAAAGAGCGTCAATCCGGGGCCACGCAGCGGGCCATTATGCAGGTAAAGGGTTTGAATACCTCCCTGACACCACCGTTCGCGCTGCACAAAATAACCGGTTAGGTTTTCGGCAGCCAATCCCATCGACAGCCGCTCGTTCAGGTAGCGCGTTTTGTAGCCTTTGTTGAGCATTGAAAGAGTTGTCAGCAGGTCTTCTGTGATCGACTCCGTCGGGAATCCTCCTATTGCGTCAATGGACTTGCGGCGGGCAATCGAGCATGACCCGCAGCAGAAACTGACGTCCCAGGCGTCTCTGCTGGGCGCGATCTCGTCGAAGAACAAACGCTGCTCGTCCGGCCAGATATTCTCCAGGCCGAGGTTTGATTGCACCGGATCGGCGTTGAAGAAATGTTGAGGCGTCTGGACGATGCCGATGCTTTCGTCGCAAAAGAAGGGCAGCGTTCGGCGAAGGAAATGTCGATAGGGAACAAAATCGGCGTCGAAGACCGCAATAAACTCGCCCGAGCTGACCTTCAGCCCATTGTTCATATTGCCCGCTTTGGCGTGGTTGTTGTCGCCGCGCATGACGTGGATGACGTTCTTTTCTTCGCAATAGGCCTTCAGCCAGTCCCGGCGTTGATCGTCAAGCACGTACACATTCAATTTGTCGGGAGGATAATCCAGCGAGCGGGCGCCGATGATGGTTCGCTCGAGCACGTCGAGTGGCTCGTTATAGGTTGGAATGAAAACATCGACAGTCGGCAGCTCACGCTTGTCGCGCGCAAAGAAACCACGAGCCAGCCTGTCCGCTTCCGCGCTCCGGTCGACGTAGCGGCTCATCAATACCAGAAAAAGGATGACTTCGACGCACGCCAGAATCTCGACGACGAAGAGGATCCAAACCCAGTAGAAACTCGCACCGTTGTTGGGATAGGGAAGCACTGTCTCCGTCAAGCGCCAGAACATGTATCGCAATGCGACTGCAGCGACAAACGCGCAGGTCACCGCCCGTGTCCAGGTGTGACGGCGCGACCAATTGAACGGCCCCAGGCAAAAGAAGGCCAAAACGAGAAAGGTCGGAACCAGCGCTACAAGATACTGAACCACAGGCTTTTGACCCAGTTGGACACGTCGATGCCGTGCTTGGAAAACCTTACCTGCACTGTGCGCCCCACTTGGCAGGAGTTCGCAAAGTCGTCGTTCATGAAGGATGGATCAAGGCGAACCCGAATGCGGGCATTGCGCTGAGTCGACGGCGGCAAAGTGGCGGCAAAGGAATCGGTCTCGACCGAAGCCGAACTGCCTCTGACAGAAATGACCGTGCCCTTGAAGACATCGCTACGGCCGAACAAACGCACCTGCGCGACAAGTCCCGGATAGATCTCGTCATAATTGACCTCGGGAACAAGGATATCCACAAACAGCTCTCGACAGTCGAGGAGGCGCATCAACTCGTCATTCAGCACAACGTTCGAACCGCTGACGATACTCCTCGCCCAAACAACGCCGTCAAAGGGCGCTATCGCGGTTGCGGATTCAAGGCTGCTGACGCGATTTGCCTCTTTGACCAGCTGCTTTTGAACTTCGGTGGCTCGTGTTTCATTTTCCGCTATGCGCGAGTTCAAGTCGTTGATGCGAACGACTACCTCGTCTTCGCGCTGTCGCGAATAAGGCACGTCATTCTGCCCGTCGCCGAAGACAAAGATACCCTGGCGGACCGCATTGAGCCTTTGTTGCAATTGATCGACAGTCAGGTTGCTGATTTCGACCTCGCCGCCGGTCGCAGCGCCCGCGGCACGCGCGGCCTCAACCAGCTTCTGCGTGAGAATGCCTTTTGACTCGAGCTGCATCCGGCGGCTCAAGTCGACCTGGGCGACCAGATCCTGAGCTTGCGACACTTCGACTTTCTTCCGCAGGATTTCGACTTCGCGTTCGAGATTGGCAATGGTGGTCTGGTTGTAGACTTCCAATCTGGTAGACAATTCCTCGCGAAGCGCGGAGAGTTCCTCCCGTTCCTTTTTCAGTGCCGCGACGCGGTCGAGCGCCGTGTTGTGATCTGCCTCGAGCGACGCGAGGATTGCGCGATTGACGCGCGTATTTCTGATTTCTGCGAGGGATTGTCCCGCTTTGACCGGGCTGCCGACCTTGAGGGATTCTTCCGCAATTGTGCCATCGATTGGGGCATTAACGACCGCAAACCGCGCATTGACCGTGCCATCAAGGCTCGTAAAGCCGGTAATCGTCGGCAATGAAACGAGTGTCACCAGTGCCAGCAGCAGCAGGCCGACAACAATGCGTGTGATGCGATGGTTCCAGATCATGTTGGCATCCGAAGGTATCGCTTCTGCAGCATCCGCCCCAATCGAGCGGGGACAAACCGATGCAACTAATTCTTGTAATTTAGCGCATTGAAAAAAATAGACAAGTGATGGTCGTAAGCCTGAGGCAGAAGCAGGTCGGCTGTGGACGAAGTGCCGCATTGAAAGTCTACGGCGGCTGTTCGATCAGGGGCTTATTCCGGCCAAAACGCCTCGGAGCGATTGGGGCCTTTTGCGGTAGAACACGCAGCATCGCTCGGCTATAAAGTTCACGCCACTTTGGCCTTTTGGCGGTAACCGATGCCCAATCCTCCCGAATCCTCAGGCGAAAGCGTTGGCAAATCGAGCACGGGTGGCAATCAGCAAGCAGTTTCGGCAACGCAAGTGACCGCCTCGGATTCGCCGAGAACCACCCAGGCCGACAGTCCGCAACTCCCTCACCGACCCTTCGTCCAAACTCGCCAGGCCGCGAGCAATCTGTTAGGTGCGCTGCGTCACGATTTGCAGGCAAGTCCTGTGCTGGCGAAGATCAAGTCGATGGCTTTGTTTTTGATAACGAGGCTGACGAGGTCGATGCGGCTGGGAAGCACATCGGCTCTCACCAAATGGATGACGACTGCTCCGATCAAAGCCGGGCGCGGCATTCGCCATTGGCATAGCAAGCCGCGCGAAAGTCGCCGGCGCCGATGGCTTCCGGCGAACTGGTGGAAATTCGCTATGGGCTGGGCCTTGCTTGTGTGCCTCCTCATAGGCAGCGTGCTGGTGTGGGCACTAAAAGACGTGCCCTGGAGCGAGATTCGTGACGGAACGTTGAAGCCGATTGTTGTGCTGGAAACCGCTGACGGTGCGCCGCTCGTAAGGCAGGGACCTTATCAAGGGCCATATACGCAATACGACCAGTTCCCGTCCCATCTGATCGATGCCGTCCTTTCGATTGAGGACCGCCGGTTCATGGACCATTTCGGCGTCGATCCGAGAGGGATCGGGAGGGCGTTTCTCCGGAATTTGGAGGCTGGCTCGGTGGTGGAGGGGGGCAGCACCATCACCCAGCAACTCATCAAGCTGCAATATCTGGACAGCGATCGAACGATAAAGCGAAAGATACAGGAGGTTGTGATCGCAGTCTGGCTGGAGTGGAAGCTCGGCAAGCGGGAAATCCTGACGCGCTATCTCAACAGCGTCTATCTTGGCGCTGGCGCGACAGGCATGCCTGCCGCCGCGCGGATCTATTTCAACAAGGATATCGACGCCCTTAACTTGCCGGAATCGGCGATGCTGGCGGGGTTGCTGCGGGCTCCAAGTCAATGGAATCCCATCGACAATTTCGAAGGCGCCCGGCAGCGTAGCATGGTCGTTCTCGATGCGATGGCGACCAATGAAAAAATCACCGCGCCAGAGGCGGCGGAGGCCAAGGCGAGCTTTGCCAAGCTGCATCCAACGACGCCGACGCCGCGCTCGGGAAGCTGGTTTGCGGACTGGATTTCGCCGCAAGCGAGCGAAATCGCCGGCTCCTCGCCAGGTTCGACGTCGGTGCGAACCACGATGGTGCCGCAATTGCAGCAAATCGCCGAAAGGGTCGTGAAAGGAGCCTTGGACGGTGAAGGGAAGGCAGTCGGAGCATCGCAGGCCGCGTTGGTTGCGATGACGCCCGATGGCGCGGTCGTCGCGATGGTTGGCGGGCGCGACTACAAGGCAAGCCAGTTCAACCGCGCCGTCACAGCGATGCGCCAGCCGGGTTCCACCTTCAAGCTATTCGTCTATTACGCAGCATTGAAGGCCGGGTTCACCTTGTCTGACCAGGTTCTGGACGCGCCAATTGACATCGATGGCTGGTCGCCAGAAAATTCCGGCGGCAACTATCGCGGTTGGGTAACGCTTGCCGAGGCGTTCGCGCGATCGCTCAATGCCGCTTCAGTCGCGCTTGCCGAAGAGGTTGGTTTAGACAATGTGATTGCCGCAGCGCGTGAACTCGGCATCGATGCACCACTCGCCAACACGCCGTCTTTGGCGCTTGGGACATCCGAAGTAAATCTGCTTAACCTCACCAGCGCCTATGCGTCCGTCCAACTCGGTAGGGCACCTGTCAAGCCCTGGGGCATCATCGACTTTCAAGCGGCAGGGCAGCCCAAGACATTTCGAGTTGGCTCACAATCAAATCCGAACGTCGATCTTTCGCCCTACCAGTCCGATCTCCTCGGCCTCCTGCAGTTGGTGGTCGAGCGCGGTACTGGGCGTGGAGCGGACCCCGGCACGTTTGCGGCCGGCAAGACCGGCACGAGCCAGAACAATCGTGACGCCTGGTTCGTTGGCTTCACGGAAGCGCTTGTCGTCGGTGTCTGGGTTGGCAATGATGATGACGCGCCGATGAAGGGGGTGACGGGCGGCGCCCTGCCAGCGCATATTTGGCGGGATTTCATGCGCCAGGCGACGGCCGAACCTCCGCTGAATGGCGTGCGATCGACAGAAGCGGCAAGCGATGGTCAAGGCGCACCGCAGTCCTGTAACATCACCGCCTGCTCGCGCAGTTACCGCTCCTTCCGGCCTTCCGACTGTACCTATCAGCCATATTCCGGCGGCCGGCGGCTCTGCGAAAAGTGACGTGGCGCGCGTAACGAGGAGTCTGCAATCACCTCTTTACAGCTAACATGTCAGTCTGCTACATCTAATCTCAACAATCGGGAGGAAGCATATTTGACCCAGAAATTCGGCCTGTCAGTCGCCCTTGCCACGCCGTTTGACAGCAATGGCGATATTGCGATCGATGCGATGATCGTGCAGGCAAGGCGAAGCCTCGCTGCAGGATGTTCCAGCGTAACCCTGTTCGGAACGACGGGTGAAGGCTCCTCCATCGGAAGCCGGGAACGTGACCGCGTCCTCGCGTCTTTCCTCGATGCGGGGATCGCGGCAAAAAACATCATCGTCGGTGTGCTGGTCGATGCCGCCGAGGATGCGGCGATCCAGGCAGATCATGCTCTTTCCCAGGGCGTTCGTAATATTCTTCTTGCCCCGCCGTCCTATTTCAAGAATGTCAGCGACGACGGTGTCTTCCAGTGGTTTTCGGCCGTCTTCGCCATTCTGGGAGACAAGGCGCGGGACATCATCGTCTACAATCTTCCCTCGCTCACCATGGTCCCGCTGACCGTGTCGCTGATCGGACGGCTGCGGACCGCCTTCCCCAATATCGTGACAGGCGTCAAGGATTCTTCCGGCGACTGGCCGTATACCGAAAGCCTGCTCAAGGCGCATGGCGATCTCATTATCCTGGTGGGCGATGAACGGCATCTTGCCAGGGGCGTGCGGATCGGCGGCCAGGGGGCGATCTCCGGCATGGCGAATTTTGTGCCCCGCGACGTCAAGCTGATGGCCGAAGAAGGCAAGGACGATCCCCGCATCGAGGGTTTTGTGGCCGAGCTGCTCAAATATCCTGTTGTCCCGGCCGTGAAAGCCATGATGGCGCACGTGGCGTCCGAAGAGATCTGGCTTGCGGTGCGCCCGCCGCTCGCTTCAATATCCGCCGAAGGGCAGGCGCAGCTCGCTCTTGCTTTCGATCGTCTTTTCCAGTCGAAAGCGGCATAGGTCAGACATGTTTCGGGAAGAGGCGATGGACGAAACGGACGAGCAGCCAACGCTGCGGGAAAAGGCGTATGCGAGCTTCACGCGCCATCTTCTTGCGCGTGACGTGCGTCCCGGCCAGTTCGTCTCCCAGCGCCGTCTCGTCGAGCTGACGGGACTGACGCTCGGCGCCATCCGTGAGCTCATCCCGAGGCTCGAAGCCGAAGGGCTGATCAAGACGGTCCCCCAGCGGGGTTTGCAGATTGCTCATATCGACCTCAACCTCATTCGCGAGGCCTTCCAGCTGCGCGTGTTCCTGGAGAAGGAGGCCGTCGCGCTTTTCACCCGCTCTGCGTCTGACGAGACGATCGCCGGGCTTTTGAAGCAGCATCGGGATATCGCCGATGCCATTCGAAGCGGCGATACATCGCACGAATTGGAAGTGCACGCGCAGGCCGTCGATTGGGGTATGCACGACGCCTTTATCGATGCCCTGGGAAATTCCATCATTTCGAACGCCTATCGGGTGAACTCGATCAAGATGCGCCTGATCAGTCAGGATCGTTTTCGCATCGAAGGTCACGTCGGACCTGTCATGGGCGAGCACCTGAAAGTGCTCGAGGCGATCGAACGACGATCGGCGGAGGACGCCGTCAACAGCCTTGTCGCACACATCAATCATGCAAGAGATCGTGCGCTCAGGATATAATCGGAAATAAACAGCCGGGGGTGAGGAGATCGCCGGCAATAAGGAGGAGGAATCACATGTCATCGTTTTTGAATCCGACGAGACGCGGCTTTCTGGCGGGCACAGCCGCTTTTGGGGCGAGCAGCATGCTCGGCATGCGGCTCGCATCGGCCGCCGTCGACTGGAAGCGTTTTGCCGGCACGACGCTCGAAGTCAACCTGGTCAAGAGCCCGCGCAGCGAAATACTGCTGAAGTACCTGTCCGAGTTCGAGGCGCTCACCGGCATCAAGGTCAATGCCGAAGCGACGCCCGAACAGCAGCAGCGCCAGAAGACGACGATCGAGCTGAGCTCCGGCAAGCCGAGTTTCGACGTCGTGCATATGAGCTACCATGTCCAGAAGCGGCAGTTCGAAAAGGGCGGCTGGCTTGCCGATATCAGCGGTTTCCTCAAGGACCCTTCGCTGACCGACCCGTCCCTGACGGAGGGCGATTTCGCCGAAGCCGGCCTCGCCTTCGCCAAGGACGCCGGAGGTGTTCTGCGCTCTCTTCCCTTTTCAGTCGATTACTGGATCATCTACTGGAACAAGGCGCTGTTCGAGAAGAAGGGGCTTGCTTACCCCTCGAGCTTCGAAGAGCTGGCAAGTGCTGCGGAGGCACTGACCGACGCTTCGACCAACACCTACGGCTTCGTCGCCCGCGGCCTGAAGAACGCCAATACGCCGGTCTGGACGTCGCTGCTGCTCGGCTATGGTTCGAGCCCGCTCGGCCCTGACGGCAAGCTGCGCACGACATCGCCGGAAGCGATCGATGCGGCCAAGCTTTACCAGAGACTGATGACCAAAACCGCCCCTCCCGGCGTCTCCGGCTTCAACTGGGCGGAGGCGCAGTCGGCCTTCCTGCAGGGCAAGATCGGCATGTGGCTTGATGGCGTCGGTTTTGCACCGCCGATCGAAAATCCGGAAAAGTCGCGCGTCGTCGGCCAGGTCGGTTACGGCATCATGCCGAAAGGCCCGAAGGCACAGGCCGCAGGCACCTTCGGCGACGGCCTTGGCGTCGTCGCAGCAAGCCAGAAAAAGGAAGCAGCCTACCTCTTCTGCCAATGGGCGATTTCGCATGAAATGGGCGCCCGTCTGCTGCAGGCCGGCGCCGGCGTTCCTTTCCGGCAGTCCGTCCTCGAGGATGCGAAGGTTCGCGAAGGCGTCAAGATGCCGGGCGCGTGGCTTGATGCCGTCGTCGGTTCGGGCAAGATCTCGCAGCTCGCGCTGCCGGTCATCATTCCGGTCACCGAGTTCCGCGACATCTATGGCGTCGGTCTCACCAACATGATCGGCGGCGCTGATCCCGAAACCGAACTGAAGGCAGCGACGGCACAGTTCGAACCCGTCCTGGCGAAAAGCGAGGGATAATGGCCTCGGCAAGCATCGAAACGGCCACAGCGGCCAAGGCGTCGAAAGGAAGGAGCAAACCGGATCGGTTTGCTCCCAACTACTGGCCCTTCGTCATCCCGGCGCTCATCGTCATATCGGCCGTGATCGTCTTTCCATGGGTGTTTACCGTGTGGATGAGCGTCAACAGCTGGACGCTCGGCCAAGCGCAGGTCTTTGCGGGGTGGGACAATTATGTGCGCCTCGCCGGCGACGTGCGCTTTTGGGAGTCGCTGTGGCATACGGTGCTCTATACGACGCTCTCCGTAGTGGTTCCCCTTTTTCTGGGAACGCTCGCCGCGCTGATCTTCGATGCTCAATTTCCGCTGCGCGGTCTCATCCGCGGCATATTCGTGATGCCGATGATGGCCACACCCGTCGCCATCGCACTCGTCTGGACGATGATGTTCCATCCGCAGCTCGGCGTTCTCAACTATCTCCTCTCCCTCATCGGCATCGGTCCCCAGGAGTGGATCTACAATCAGAGCAGCGTCATCCCGTCGCTGGTGCTGGTCGAGACCTGGCAATGGACGCCGCTTATCATGCTGATCGTGCTTGGCGGCCTGGCGGCGGTTCCGCGCGAACCTTATGAAAGTGCGGAGATCGATGGCGCCAATGTCTGGCAGAAATTCCGTTATCTGACGCTGCCGATGATCGCGCCTTTCCTGATGATCGCCGTGATCATCCGCAGCATCGATGCAGTGAAAAGTTTCGACATCATCTATGCCATGACCCAAGGCGGCCCCGGCACGGCGTCGGAAACGATCAACATCTATCTCTACAACACCGCTTTCGCCTATTACGATATCGGCTATGGCTCGGCCATGGCGGTTGTCTTCTTCATCCTCATCGTCCTGCTTTCTTTCGTCCTTATGATGCTCAGGCAGCGCGTGAACTGGTCCGACGGGGAGGCACGCTGATGAAGCGCAAGACGCTCGATCGCATCGGACTGCTGTTCGTCGCCCTGGTGATGATCTCGCCGGTCGTCCTGTTCTTCCTCTGGATGATCTCGCTGTCGCTGAAGTATGAAATCGACAACGGCGCCTATCCGCCGATCTTCATCCCGGAGCGCTTGGCCTGGTCGAACTATCTGAAAGTCTTCGAGGAGAACAATTTCTTCCTCTATCTCTGGAATTCGGTGCTGGTGACGGGTGCGGCCACGCTTCTGGCGCTGCTGATCGGCGTGCCCGCCGGATATGGCATCGCCCGGCTGAAGGCGGAGAAGTCCGCGATGGTCATCATGATCGCGCGCATGACACCGGGCCTTTCCTTCCTGATCCCGCTCTTCCTGCTGTTCCAATGGCTGAACCTGCTCGGCACGCTCTTGCCGCAGATCATCATCCATCTCGTGGTCACCGTGCCGATCGTCGTGTGGATCATGATCGGCTATTTCGAGACGACCCCGATGGAGCTGGAAGAGGCTGCAAGCATCGACGGCGCGACACCCTGGCAGGTTTTCCGTCTGGTCGCCTTGCCGATCGCAAGGCCGGGCATCGTCGTCGCCTTCATCCTGTCGGTCATTTTTTCCTGGAACAATTTCGTCTTCGGCATCGTGCTCGCCAGTCGCGAGACGCGCACGCTTCCGGTCGCGGTCTACAACATGCTCTCGTTCGAACAGGTCAGTTGGGGTCCGCTCGCGGCAGCCGCATTGATCGTCACCTTGCCGGTGCTGATCTTGACGGTGTTTGCGCAACGGCAGATCGTGGCAGGCCTGACGGCCGGAGCCGTCAAGTGAGCGGGTGAGACGACGGTTTTGACGACTTCTGCCTTCGACCCGCCTCCCGGTCAGGCGCGCCGCGTTTTGTGCGTCGGCGCGGCGGTTATGGATACGTTGTTTCGTGTGCGCTCGTTACCGACCGGCCAGGGCAAATTTCTGCCCTATGATATGCTGCAGATTGCCGAGGGCATGGCATCGAGCGCCGCCTTTGCCGTTGCCCGGCTTGGCGGCCATGCCAGCCTTTGGGGCGCGGTCGGCGATGACGCCACCGGCGACCGCATCATTGCCGACCTCGGCGAGAGCGGCATAGACACGAGCGGTATGGTGCGTGTGGCAGGCGCCCGCTCGGCCGTCTCGACGATCCTTGTCGATGATCAGGGCGAACGCTTGATCGTGCCTTTCTACGATGCTGGCCTGCACGAGACGGTCAAGCCGGTCACAAAACAGGACATTTCCTCCTTCGACGCAGTGCTGGTCGACGTCCGCTGGCCGAAGCTTGCGCTGCGGACGCTGTTGGCAGCGAGAGAGGCGGGCAAGCCGGCCATTCTCGATGGCGACGTTGCCGGCGATGGCGTGGTCGAGATGCTTGCGCCGGCGGCGAGCCATATCGTGTTCTCGCAACCAGCCGCTGAGCGGCTTGCGGGAACGGCCGACCCGGTGACAGTCGTCGGCCTGCTGAAGCAAAAGTTCGAGCATGCCTTCATCAGCGTCACGGCTGGCGAAAATGGCTGCTTCTGGTTCGATGACGCAACCGGCGAAGTCTGCCATCTTGCCGCTCCAAAGGTGAGAGCGGTCGATACGCTTGCAGCCGGGGATATCTTCCATGGCGCTTTCGTGTTGGCTATCGCGGAAGGCATGCCGATCGAAGAGACGATGCGCCTGTCGTCTATGGCGGCGGCGCTCAAGTGCCAGGTCTTCGGCGGTCGCACCGGCGCGCCGACCAGAGCCGAAGTCTGCAAGGTGCTTCAAGATTGGCGCCCGGCGGTGGCGACGATGAAAGTGATCACACCGGAAGAGTTGTGACAATCCAGGCAGCAACGTCGTTAATGGTGAACGCCATGGAGGTGTTCACTTGATCACGCTTGTGCTGCCACCCAAAGGCGACCAAGCCCATGCCGCCGGGTCACGGCCCTCAATCCCATATCCTCGGCCCGAGAACCGCCCACCTCGAACCTGATGCTGTCGCCAGCATTGCGCCAGTCCGCAGGTGATCGCCGGCCGCAAATGTTCATTTGAACATTTCATTCTTGCAAAGTGAACTTCGCCTGTTACCATCGGGCTCACGTTCGTAGCGGGAGGCTTCGGACCGACAACAAGTGGGAGTGAGGATGAACAAGATCGCTTTTTTCCTGTCCGCAGGATTGACCAGCCTATCGTTATCCGTTCCGGCAATGGCAGCCACGAAGATCCAGTGGTGGCACGCAATGGGCGGCGAGAATGGCGCGAAGCTTGAACAGATCGCCAAGGGGTTCAACGCATCTCAATCTGACTATGAGATCGTTCCGGTATTCAAGGGCACCTATGACGAGACGCTGACGGGCGCCATTGCTGCGTTCCGCGCCAACCAGCAGCCCGCAATCGTACAGGTCTATGAAGTTGGTACCGGCACCATGATGGCAGCACAGGGTGCGGTCTATCCCGTTTACCAGTTGATGAAGGACGAAGGTGAGGCCTGGGACCAGAGCAAATTCATTGCTCCGGTCGTCGGTTACTACTCTGACACCAGCGGCAACGTTCTGTCCTTGCCGTTCAATTCCTCGACGCCGATCCTGTATTACAACAAGGATATCTTCAAGAAAGCAGGGCTTGACCCGGAAACGCCGCCGAAAACATGGGCGGACGTTGAAGCCTTTTCGCGGACGATCATGAAGTCCGGCGCAGCTAAATGCGGTTTCACCAGCGCCTGGATCTCCTGGATCCAGACTGAGAACCTGAATGCCCTGCACGATAAGCCGTATTCTACCAAGGCCAACGGTTTTGGCGGCTTGGACGCAGAATTCACCTTCAACAATGATCTCACGATCCGCCATTGGGGCAATCTGAAGAAGTGGCAGGACGAGGGGCTCTTCAAATTTGGAGGACCTGGCGGCGGCGATAACGCTCCTCCGATGTTCTATTCTCAGGAATGCGCGATGTACATGAATTCGTCCGCCGGTCGGGCAGGGGTCATCAACAACGCAAAGGCTTTCAAGGTCGGTTTTGCGCCGCTTCCCTACTATGACGACGTTATTCCGCAGCCGCTCAACTCGATTATCGGCGGCGCCACTCTCTGGACACTGAAAGGTCGCCCGGAAGAGGAGTACAAAGGTGTCGCGAAGTTCTTCACCTACCTGCAGAAGCCGGAAGTCCAAGCCGATTGGCATCAGTTCTCGGGCTACCTGCCGATAACGGAGGCTGCCTATAAGCTGGGCCAGGATCAGGGCTATTACGAGAAGAACCCCGGAGCAGATATCGGCATCAAGCAACTGACGCGGGTGACACCCACCGACAATTCCAAGGGCATCCGTTTCGGCAACTACGTCCAGGTGCGTGGCATTATCGACGATGAGTTTGCGGCCTTGCTGGGCGGGAAGAAGACGGCGAAGGAAGCAGTTGATTCCGTGGTCGCAAGAGGCAACGAACAGCTTCGCGATTTCCAGTCCGCCAACTAATGGGCTCCGTGACGGGGGCTGGTGAAAGACCGGCCCCCGTTTCCCATCCGTCAGTGTGAGGGCCCATGCAAACCAAACGGACCGTATTTCCCAACAAGCTTTTGCCTTACCTGCTCATCGCTCCCCAAATTTTCGTGACCGTGGTATTTTTCCTTTGGCCTGCGGGAACTGCATTCTGGCAATCTTTCCTGCGTCAGGACGCTTTCGGTTTCAAAACGACCTTCGTCTGGTTTGAAAACTACCGTCGGCTCTTTGCCGATCCGATCTACATCAATGCCTTCGGCCACACGCTCATCTTCGCCATACTCGTGACGGTCCTATCAACGTCGATTGCGCTGCTCCTGGCTGCAGCGGCAATGCGCGTGTTGCGCACCTCTCGAATCTATTCGACCTTGCTCATTTGGCCCTATGCCGTCGCCCCCGCGATCGCCGGCATTCTTTGGTGGTTCATGTTCAATCCGTCGATCGGCATCGTCGCCTATATGTTGCGGGCAATGGGAATCAATTGGAATCATCTGATCAATCCCGACGATGCCATGGTCCTGATCGTGATCGCGGCGACGTGGAAGCAGATTTCCTATAATTTCTTGTTCTTCTTGGCTGCGCTGCAATCCGTCCCACGCTCGCTTCAGGAAGCCGGGGCCATCGACGGAGCCGGTCCGATGAAGCGTTTCTGGACGATCGTGTTCCCGCTGATCTCACCGACGACTTTCTATCTGATCGTCATCAATATCGTCTACGCGATGTTCGACACCTTCGGCATCGTTCATGCAACCACCCAAGGCGGACCGGCGCGCGCGACGGAAATCCTTGTCTACAAAGTCTATTTCGACGGGTTTATCGGGCTGAATTTGGGCTCGTCGGCGGCACAGTCGGTCATTCTCATGGTGATCGTCGTCGCTCTGACGGCCGTCCAATTCCGTTTTATCGAACGCCGCGTACAATATTGAGGAATTCCAAGGATGGTTGAGAATCGCCCCTTCCTAAATTTCCTGGCGCACCTTGTCCTCATCATTGGCGTGACGATCGTGGTGTTTCCGGTCTACGTGGCTTTCATTGCATCAAGCCATGGCCCAAACGACTTCTTGTCAGGCGTCGTGCCGCTGACACCAGGTGGCCACATCATCGAGAACTATTCGACGATGCTCTCATCCGGGATGACGAGCTCCGGGGCGCCGCCGATCGGGCCGATGATGATCAACTCGTTGATCATGGCGGTTGGCGTCGCCGTCGGCAAGATCGTCATCTCGATCCTTTCGGCCTTTGCCATCGTCTATTTCCGGTTTCCGTTCCGGACCCTGGCATTCTGGATGATCTTCATCACCCTGATGTTGCCGGTCGAGGTGCGTATCGTGCCGACCTACAAAGTCGTCGCCGATCTTGGAATGCTGAACAATTACAGCGGCCTCATCATCCCGCTGATCGCCTCGGCAACGGCAACCTTCCTGTTTCGTCAGTTCTTTCTGACCGTCCCTGACGAACTGATGGAGGCCGCCCGCGTCGATGGAGCGGGACCGATGAAGTTCTTCCGGGATATTCTGCTGCCGTTGTCGATCACCAATATCGCGGCGCTCTTCATCATCCTCTTCGTACTCGGCTGGAACCAGTATCTCTGGCCGCTCATCATAACGACCGACCAGAGCTTCTACACAGTCGTGATGGGAATCCAGCGCATGGCAGCGGTTGCCGATGCCGAGCCCCGCTGGAACCTCGTGATGGCAGCGGTCATTCTCGCCGCCCTGCCACCCGTCCTCGTCATCGTCGCCATGCAACGCCTTTTTGTCAAAGGCCTGGTCGAAACGGAGAAATGAAATGGCAACGATCAACATCATCGACGTCAAGAAGAATTATGGTACCGTTCCAGCTGTCAAAGGCATCAACCTATCCGTTGCAGACGGCGAACTCATCGTCCTCGTCGGCCCCTCGGGCTGTGGCAAATCCACCCTGCTTCGCATGATTGCCGGGTTGGAAACGATCAGCGAAGGCCAGGTCGAGATTGCGGGCCGCAATGTCAATAAGGCAGAGCCGGCCGACCGCGATATCGCCATGGTCTTTCAAAACTATGCGCTTTATCCGCATATGACGGTACGCGGAAATCTCGAATATGGTTTGAAAAATCGCGGCACCGAACGGGCCGAAATCAACCGTCGTGTGGCGGAAGCCGCCGAGATCCTCGAAATCGGACCGATGTTGGATCGTAAACCTCGCGAACTCTCCGGCGGGCAGCGCCAGCGGGTTGCGATGGGGCGCGCCATCGTTCGCGAGCCGGCCGCCTTCCTGTTCGATGAGCCGCTGTCCAATCTCGATGCCAAATTGCGCGTGCAGATGCGAGTTGAAATTCGTCGGCTGCAACGGCGTCTCAAGACGACCAGCATCTACGTCACCCATGACCAACTTGAAGCGATGACCCTCGCAGACCGATTGGTCGTCATGAACGGCGGACTTGTCGAACAGGTCGGAACGCCAGTGGCAGTCTACGACCGTCCGGCAAGCTTGTTTGTCGCAGGCTTCATCGGCTCGCCGCCGATGAATCTGGTACCGATCGACGTCCTCAGGGCGGCCGACGGCGCTGGGACCCTGGCATTGCCTGCCGGTACCGACATGGTCGGGCTCCGCCCGGACGCGTTACTTGTTGCCAGGCCGGCAGAGCCTTCCGTCCGTCTCAACGCAACCGTCGAGTTGCTCGAGCCAATCGGGGGAGAAAGCCATCTGCATGTGCGATTGGGGGGGGGCCAGCAGACGGTTGTCCTGACCGTACCGGGTCGTCCGGACTTTGCCGAGAATGCGAATATCGACATCTTTGCACGTGTTGACGCGATGCACCCTTTTAATAGCGATACGGGAAAACGCACAGATTGACTCCAGTTTATTATTTCTCCATCCAACCTTCGAAGAAGACGAAAGAGATGAGACGATGACGACCGTAGAGTCGCGATCCGGGCCGAGACGCGGTGAAGTTCAGGCACATCGAGGCGCTTCTGCCGTTGCGCCTGAAAATACGATTGCTGCCTTTCGAGCGGCCGCGGACCAGGGCGCGGAATGGGTCGAACTCGACGTTGCACTTCTTGCCGACGGTACGCCGGTCGTGATCCACGACGTTTCCATCGACCGCTGTTCCTCGTCAAAGGGAAATCTGGCCAACCTCAACGCGTCGGATCTCGCGAGAATCGACGCTGGCTCGTGGTTCAGCCCAAAATTCAAAGGCGAACCGCTGCCGACGCTGGCCCGTGTCGTTTCCGCCTTGGGCGAACTCGGTCTCAATGCCAACGTCGAGATCAAGCAGCATGCTCATCACAAATCACTCGACCAGTTGGTCAAAGTCGTTGATGAACATTTGAAAGGGCGGGCGGCGCACACCAAGATCATGATCTCGAGCTTTGATGCCGCTGCGCTGAAGGGAATGCACGAAGTCGATCCAAGCTACGAGCTCGCCATGCTGTGGAGCAACCTGCCCGCGGATTGGTTGGATATCCTTCGGTCAATTCCCGCAAAGACCATCCATCTCGACTACAAGGCTCTGAGTGTCGGGTTTCTCGAGGAGGCCGTGCGTCGCGGCATCGCGGTGCGGGCATGGACTTGCAATGATCCCAAGCTGCTCGCGTCTTTCTGGGAGGTGGGTTTGACTGGGGTGATAACAGACGACCCCAGTGTCTACCTCACGTAAGGAGCGGCGATGGGGCAGCGGATCATATCGAGCCGACAACGTGAGATCCTTGCGCTGATCGAAACGGACGGTGTTCAGTACATCGAGGAACTGGCACGTCGGTACGATCTGACGACGCAGACGATCCGTCGCGATATCAATGCATTGTGCGATCTCGGGCACGCGCGCCGCTTCCACGGTGGCGTCGACCTGCCGGTCGAGGGCAGCAACATCTCGCTCAACGCTCGCGCCCAGCTCAACCGAAGGGCCAAGCGGCTTATCGCCAAGCGCGTCGCCGCCGACATAGGGGTCGACGCGACAGTGTTCCTGGGGATCGGCAGCACGGTTCGGTTCGTTGCCGAGGCGCTGCGTGATCACCAGGGCCTGACGGTGATTACCAACAACATCCACGTCGCCTTGAGCCTTTGCGATGCACCGAGTGTCGAGGTGCATTTGACGGGCGGCCTTTTGCGTCACGACGATCGCGACGTGGTGGGCACGGATGTGATCAGGTTCGTCGAAAAATTCTATGCGACTTACGCCGTCGTCGGCGCAGGCGCTCTAAGCCCGCTCAACGGTCTGATGGATTTCAGCTATAGCGAAGCCCAAATCACCAATGCCCTCCTTGAGAATTCACAAACGCAGATTCTGGCTGCAGACGTCAGCAAGTGGACGCGAAACGCTTCCGTGCGTGTGGCGCCATTCAGCAAACTCACCCGCTTTTATACGGATCGGCTGCCTGGCGAAGCGGCCGCCACCAATGCCCTCTCCGAGAGCGGCTTGGACGTGGTGACATGCAGCGAGGATATGGCATGAGCTATGTAGACCTTGCGCCATCAGCTCGTGAGTTACGGGACGTGCGCTACCTGTTCACCGACATCGACGATACCCTGACCACCGAAGGCAAGCTACTTCCGCAAACCTACCAAGCTCTCTGGGATCTCAGCCGGGCAGGCATTGCCGTCGTGCCGGTTACGGGCGGCTCCGCCGGTTGGTGCGAACACATCGTTCGTGCCTGGCCGGTGGCCGCGGTCGTCGGCGAAAGCGGCGCATATTGTGTCACCCGTAGGGACGGCGCAGTCGTCTTCGACTATTGGGAAGATGCCACCCTGCAGGCTGAGCGCCAACGCCTGCATCTCCAGTCAGTGAAAGAGCTGGTTTCGCGAAGGGGCAAGACGTTCAGAATTGCCCACGATCAGGTCTTCCGGCTGGCGGACGTCGCGATCGATATCCAGGGTCACGACCCGCATGAGGTCGAGGATCTCGCGTCCAGCATAAAAGCCATTGGCGGAACGGTTGCGATCAGCTCCATTCACATCAACACGTGGATCGGCAATTACGACAAGCGGTCGATGAGCGAACGCGTCTTAACCGAGATATTCGGTATCGACCCGGCTGAAACTCCCGCCGTTACCGCCTTCGTCGGCGACTCTCGAAACGATGCCCCGATGTTCGGCTTTATCCGCAACTCCTTCGGCGTCAACAATATCATTCCCGTCCTTCCGCAATTGCAGTACGCACCGAAGTGGGTCTCGTTGCAGCCCGCCGGCCTTGGTTTTGCTGATATTGCGAGAACGATCTTGCAAGCAGCAGCCGCAGGTGAATGAACGACGATCGACTTCGTGTCATGGCGGGGTGACGGCTCTAGAGAAATAATTCCGCGAAATCATACTGCGCAGCCGTGGCCACCAGCCGTCAGCTTTTGACCGAGCCGGCGGTCATGCCTGCCAGGAAATAGCGTTGGGCAACCAGGTAGAGTACCAGAAGGGGCAGGGAACCAAGCACGCTCATCGCCATCATCTCGTTCCATTCGAAGGCGTGCTGGCCCATCAGAAGCTGGATACCGATCGGAACGGTTCTGAGATCCATCGATTTCGTCAGCGTTAGCGCGAAGAGGAATTCGTTCCAGGCCAGCAGAAACGTGTAGACCGCCGTGGCGACGATCCCGGGGATGGAGACCGGAACGATGACGCGCCAGAGCGCCGTCCAGCTCGAGCCGCCGTCGACAAGGACGGCCTCGTCCAGCTCTTTCGGCAAGGTATTGAGATAGCCTGTCATTAGCAGGATGGCATAAGGCAGCGTGAAGACCATGTAGGTCAGGATCAGCGCCAGATAGGTATCGAAGATCCTGAAGGCGACCACCATGCCGAAATAGGGGATGAGAAGGGTGATCGGCGGAACGGTCTGGGTGCTGATGATGAAGATGTTCAAAGTGTTCTTGAAGCGGAACTGATAGCGGCTGAATCCGTAGGCGGTCAGGATGGCGATAACCAGGGTCAGGCAGGTGACGACGCCGGCGACGAAGTAGCTGTTGATGAAGAAGCGCACTTTCACCGGATCGTTGAAGATCGTCAGATAGGCGGCCACCGTAAAGTCATCCGGCAGCAGCCGCGGCGGAAGGGCGAAGATTTCCGTATTCGATTTCAGCGAACTGAAAAACATCCAGACGATCGGGAAGGTCGAAAAGACCAGGCCGATCGCCAGGCCGAGATAGGTCAGGATGGTCGGCAATGCCGAGCTTTTGAAGGAACGCTTTGCCATGGCGGTCACCTGCGCTGCTGGTGTTTGATGTAGAAGTAGGTGACGCTCATCGAAATGATGAGGATGATCATCGCGCTCGCCGAAGCCAGGGAAAACTCATACTGGGAGAAGGCGAGCTTGTAGGTGAAAGTCGAGAGCACTTCCGTCGAATAGATCGGACCGCCGCCCGTCGTCATCCATACGAGTGGAAAAACCTGCATCGTCCAGATGAAGTCGAGAAGCGCGATGCTGATGATGATCGGCATCAATTGCGGAATGGTGATGTACCAGAATTTTTCGAGTTCGTTGGCACCGTCGATACCGGCTGCCTCGTAAAGCTCCTTCGAAATGCCCTGGAGGCCGGCGAGCAGGCTGACCATGTAGAGCGGGTAACCCGCCCAGATGTTTGCGAAGGTCAATGCATGAATGGCGGTGCGCGTCGAAGAGAACCACTCGACCTTGAAGTTGATGATATGGAGCGCCATCAGCACGCTGTTGACGACGCCGTTCGGATCGAGCAGCAGGCGCCAGATGATGGCGATGATGACGGCGGTGAACAGCCAGGGCAGGATGAAGAGCACGCGCAGGATGCTGCGAATGAGCGGATCGACGCGGTTGGTGTTCAACAGCAGCGCGAAGGCCAGGCCGATGATGAAATGGAAGACGACGCTCATGATGGTAAAATAAAGCGTCTGGGCGACCGACTGCCAGAAGACCGGATTCTCGAAGATGGTCAGGTAGTTCTGGACGCCTGCGAACGCCGCATCCTTTTTCATGATGGCGCCGTCCATCAGCGAATATTTGAAGACCATCACCATCGGGAACAGCATCAGCAGAACAAGCAGCAGAGTGGCGGGCGACACGTAGAAATACGGCACCAGCTTCCTCAAGGTGCTGTAACGAAGCCATCCTTTTCTTGGCGCTTTGGCGTGCGCAGCGACCAGAGCCGGAGCGGAATGATTCATGAGCTGTGAGTTCCCATTCTGCCGAGATTTGACGACTTGCACCGGCAGCGCAATCTGGCGCTGCCGGTGATTCGTGAAAGCGACGTGCTTTAGAACTTCGCGAGCCAGGCCTTCTGGGTATTGGAAGCCGCGTCCTTGGCCGACTGCCCGCCGTCGAACATCTTCTGAACTTCGACGTTCATGTCGCGCATCAGCTCTTCGGCAACCGGAAGACCGACGAATTCATTGGCAGGATAGCCGCTCTGGAAGATTTTGAAAGCTTCGGCGAAGATCGGGTCCGATGCCACAAAATCCGGCTTGGCGTGGACATTGCCGGGGAAGGCGTTGGCAATCGAAACCAGACGGCCGTTGACGTCTGGGCTCATCAGATATTCCACAAGCTTCCAGGCTTCTTCCTTGTGCTGGCTGCCTTCGCTGATACCGATGCCCCAGGAGGCATAAGGCATGCCGCGCTTGCCGGTGTAGCCGTCAGTGGCCGGCAAGGCGGAGATGCCGAAGTTGAGCTTCGGATTGCGCTCGCGGATGAGGTTCACGTGGGCGAGCGAGTCGACCATCATGCCGACGCGGCCGTTGACGAATTCCTCGACCTTGTCCTGTTCCTTCTTGGCGAAAATGCCGGGCGAAATAACGCCTTCCTTGTTGAGGGACGCGATATAATCGAGCGTGCCGACGACAGCGTCATTTTCGAGATCCGGCTTGCCGTCCTTCAGCATCGAGGCGCCCGAGGCCCAGACCCAGGACATGACGTCGTTCTGGATTCCGCTCGGCGACTGCAGCGACAGCGGCAGGACCCAGCCATACTGGTTCTTCGGCGCATCGGTCATCTTCTTCGCGGCTTCAGCGAATTCCGTGCGTGTGGTCGGCAACTTGTCGACGCCGGATGCCTTGGCGATATCGAGGTTGACGAAGACGGGATAGACGAAGGAAGCGAGCGGGAACATCACGCTCTTGCCATCGACCTTGACGATATCGGTGATCTGGCTCTTGTCGTACTTCGCCTTGTCCATCAGTTCGTCCATGGAGGCGATTGCGCCCTGCTTGGCCAGCCCGTTTACCCAGGCGCCATCCAGGCCCACCACGTCGCTCAGCGTTCCGGAGGCGGCGCCGACGACGATCTGGTCACGCGTCGTGGCATAGGGGCCGCTGACCAGCGTCACCTTGATGCCGGGGTTGGCGGCCTCGAAATCGTTCATGATGCCGCGCAGCGCCCCGGACGGCATTTCGGGTTCCCACCATTGTATGAATTCGATGGTGGTGTCGGCAAACGCCGATGTGGCGCAGAGCGCCCATACCGCCACGGCAGCCCGCATCGTCACGCTGAATTTTCTGATATTCATGTGTGCCTCCCATAGATTTTCAGTTAATCGATCCTCCTCAAGATCGTAGGCAAAGTAGGTTCCCTAAGGCGCCTATCTGTCAATGAAGAACTGCGATCGAGAAAAAATGGGAGGCCCGTATTCATGGCGAGTTCGCACACAACTAATTGAAATATAATAACAAAATTATTCGCTATCGTCCGAATTTTTTCGGAGCATTTGTGTTGCTTGTGACGCTTTTTTTCTTTACTTTCGTAAACAAATGAAAGTCTGCCCAACAAAACGAAAAGCGGAGACGCCCGCCGTCCTCACCGCAAATTTTCGAATTCGGGGCCTGAAACAAGCGTTTTTGCAACCATGCGGCGCGAGCACCTGACGTCGCAAGAGAGGAGAATATTTCGTTTTTCGAAAGAGAGCCGGGTCCGCAGCGAAAAGTCATGCCGGCCTGCCCGTTGATTTTCCCCGATTCCGGAAAACGAAGACCACCCTGTACAAATTGCCGAATGCGTGTGATGCGACATCATTTTCGATTCAGCGCACCGTCGCGCCGCCGATTAAGGAACTGAATGGCCAAGAAAAGTTATAAATCGATGGACGATTTTGCGGCCGCCTCCGGCGTATCGCGTCCGACGCTGTCGAAATATTTCGATGATCCCTCGCAGATCAAGGAAGTGACCCGCAAGCGTATCGAGGCGGCTCTCAAGAAGTCGAACTTCGAGCCGAATCTTTTCGCGCGGCATCTCAATCGCAAGCGGACCAGGAATATCGGGATTCTGGTCCCGACCATGTCGGATCCCTTTTATGTGCAGGTCGTGTCGCTGATCGAGCTGGAGTTGCGCGAAAGGGGATTCTGGCCTGTCCAGATCTCCTCGCACACGCGGCCCGAGCTGGAGGCGGAGGCCGTGCGGACCTTGCTCTCGCTGAAGGTCGCGGGTGCGATCGTGGCGCCGCTGGGCGCCGGTTCGCGGCGTTCCGCGCTGGAAAGACTAAGGGATGCAATCCCCGTCGTTTGCTTCGACAATCCTGCCAGCGGTGACCTTCCCTATGTCGGCAACGACAACGCGCAAAGCATGGCAGCCATTGTGCAATATCTCTGCCGATCCGGTGAGCCGCCGATCTTCCTGGAAATTCCGCATATGACCGAAAATGCCGGCGAGCGGCAGGCGGGCTATCGCGCGACCATGGCGAGGGAAGGGCATTCCCCGCTCGTCATCGATTGCGACGCGCCGCCTTCCTGGGAGTTCGAGCGTCTCGGATACGAGCAGATGCAGAGGATGCTTGCGAATGGCGGACTTCCCGGCAAAACGCTCCTCTGCGCCAACGACCGGTTCGCCTTCGGCGCGATGGCGGCGGCATTCGCCTCGGGACTGAAAATCGGCCGGAACGAGGCTTGCGACGTGCGCATCGCCGGGCACGACGACCACCCGCTGAGCCGATATACCTGCCCGTCGCTGACGACGATGGCCCAGAACGCATCCGAGATCGCCGCGAAATCCGTGGAGCTTTTGCTCGCGCATATCGAGAGCGAGGATGACGGAACGACCCCCGCCACGAACAAGGTGATCCTTGAGGCAACGCTTGTCATGCGCGACTCGGCTTGAGATCCGGTCGGCTTGAGATCCGGCGAGGGTTACGGCCTCAGCGGGTAAGCGCGGGGTCCATGGTGCGCCACGCCATTGCAATGGCCTCAAGCGCCTCTTGCGCCTCCGGAATGGCCCGTCTCTTCGATACGAAGCCATGGATCTGTCCGGGCCAGGTCCGGCTTGTGGCCTGCGCTTCCCGGCTGAGCCGCTCGGCATAGCCTGCCCCTTCGTCGACCAGCACGTCGTGTCCGGCAAGGATCACGAAGGCCGGCGCCACACCGGCCAACGACATCGCGCTGAGCGGCGAAGCCCGCCAGTCCGACCTGCTCGCGGCTTCCGGCAGATAGTGGTCCCGGAACCATTTCATCGCCGCTGCCGTCAGGCCGAAACCCTCTGCGTAACGTGAGTAGCTGTCTGCGGCCTGCAACTGGTCGGTCACCGGATAGATCAGCACCTGGCCGATGACGGCCGGCACCTGTCCGTCCCGCGCCAGGAGGGCAACGACGGCGGCCAGATTGCCGCCGGCGCTATCGCCGCCGACGATAATGCGCGAGGGATCAATACCGAGTGCATCGGCCTGCTCCGTCATCCAAACAAGTGTGGCAGCGCAATCGTCGATCGCGGCCGGAAACGGATGTTCCGGTGCCAGGCGATAATCGGGTGAAACCACGACGGCGCCTGCCATATTGGCAAGCGTCCGGGAGATATCCTCATGGGTTTCCGGCGCGCCGATCACAAAGCCGCCACCATGGAGATAAAGCAGGGCCGGCGCCCCTTGGCGCGGCGCTGCTTGGCCGCGCCATATCTTCACCCTGATGGCGCCCACACGTCTTTCCAACATCTCTGCCACCTCTTCGAGTGGCCACTGGATGCCTGCGAAACTGTCCAGATATTGCTGCCGCGCCTGCGCCGGAGTGCAGCTTTCCACCGCCGTTTCCGGATCGCCAGGCCATGCCAGGGCGCGTTTGGCGGATTCGTCCAGTTGCGTCATGCGAGCAAGCTCCTTGCTTCGTCTTCCCGCAATTCTTTCGGCTGCGCGACGATACCCGCAATGGTCTGCGCGACGCCGGTTTCACCCGCACGCAGGATCGCTTCCATGACTTCGAGCACATGCAGGGCGAGATCGCCCGAAGCGCGTGGCGTGCGGCCTTCGATGATTGCGCGCGCGAGATCGGCAAGGCCAAGCATGCGGTAGTTGGCGCGATCAGGCGCGGCGATCGGCCAGTTGACGGCCCCGAAGAGTTCGCCTGATGTATCCGTTTCCTGCCAGGGAGCGCCACGGCTGGAGAGCGCGACGGAGCCGCCGAAATTGTCGGGGTCGGGCAGGCGCAGCGAGCCTTCGGTACCGTGGAGCTCGATCGGGTGGTTGGAGTGGCGGAAGACGTCCCAGGAGGTGCCGAAGGTGACGGTGGCGCCGCAATCGAATTCCAGCAGCGACAGCACGCTGGTCGGCGTGCCGACCTTGAACGTGGTGCCCTGTTTCGGCCCCTCGGCGGTGATGAGCCGTTCTTCCTGCCCGCTTGTGGCGACCGCCTGCACACGGCGGATCGGCCCCATGAGATTGACCATCATCGTCAGATAGTAAGGCCCCATATCCATGACCGGGCCGGCGCCGGCCTGGTAGTAAAAGCTGGGATCGGGATGCCAGTGCTCCATGCCGCGCCCCATCATGAAGGCCGTTCCCGTCACCGGCTTGCCGATGGCGCCGGCTTCCATCTGCCGCCGGGCATGGCGTCCGGCTGCCCCCAGGAACGTGTCCGGCGCCGAGCCGAGCATAAGGCCCTTGGTGGCGGCCGCATCCACCAGCCGGCGTCCTTCCGCGGCCGTGACGCCGAGCGGCTTCTCGGTGAAGACATGCTTGCCTGCCGACAGCGCCCGCATCGAAACGTCGAAATGCGCAGCCGGGATCGTCAGATTGAGGATGAGGTCGATGTCCTTGTCGTCAATGAGGCTATCGACGTCGGCCGCGCGCAGATTGAATTCCGCCGCGCGGCGCTTGCCGGCGTCGGCGTTAAGATCTGCACAGGCAATGATTTCGACGCCGCGGAACAGCGGCGCGTTGCGCATATAGGCGAGCGAAATGTTGCCGCATCCCACAACGCCGATCCTGAGTTTCATGCCATTGGTCTGTGTCATCGAGGAACCTGATTTTGCCGTTGCGGCTGCGGAGAGTTGAGGGTGCGTTACGTTTTAAGCGCAGGGAATAAATTATATTGACGCACGGTAACATTTGACCGTACGTAATGACAAGACACTGGGGTCGCAATCTCCGAAGAAGAGCCGCCCTTCCGGTTTTCGATCCGCACTCCCTGCGGAAGGGCTTTCGGCCGGCGAGGCGAAATGGCCCGAGGACTTCGGTATCGGCTGTTATCAATAGATAGGTCAGGACCAAGATATGAAAAATGCTGAGCTGCAGATCGGCTGCCAGACATTCACCTGGGAGATGCTCGGCGCAGGCTGGAGCGGCGGCCCGGACGATCTGGTGCGCGCCGTCGCCGATGGCGGATATACCGGCATCGAAATCACCGACACGATGATCGGTCACTACGCGCTCAATCCTGCCGATTTTGCCCGTACTCTGACAGACGCCGGTTTGACGCTGGTTTCCTTTGCCTTCGGCTCCGCCAGCGGCTTCACGGTGGCGGAAAAGATTGCCTCCGATCTCGACACGGCGCGGCGATGGGTCGATTTCGCGGCGAACTTTCCCGGTGCGATGGTCTCGATGGGATCGGCGACGGTCGTTTCGGATGGCCCGCGCGATGAGAAGTTCGCCATTGCGGCCGAGTGCTACAATCGTGCGACCGAGATTGGGCAGTCGGCCGGTGTCGCCGTTGCCGTCCATCCTTCCTCGCACCACAACACGCTCCTCTTCACCCGCGAGGACTATGACCGCCTGTTTGCTCTCTTGGATTCGCGCGCGGGCTGGGTGCCTGATACCGGCCATATCCTGCGTGGCGGCCAGCAGATCGGCGATACGCTGGCGGCCTATTGGGAGCGTATCCGCTACGTGCATCTGAAGGATGTCGACGCCGGTGGCGTCTGGGCGATGCTGGGCGACGGCGTCTGCGACGTGCCTGCCGTGATTTCGGCCGTTCGGGATGCGCCGAAGTTTACCGGCTGGATCGTGGTCGAGGAAGAATCGGACCACGCCGGAACCGATCCCGCCGCGGCGGTTCGCGTGAACCGCGAGACGCTTCGACGTCTCGGATTTTAGCCGGCCTCGTTTTCCCCGCTGTCGGCCTGAACCGTCGATCGGAGCCCAAGTCTCTGCTGGCGTTCTTACGCAGCGAAGAGGTGGACGGCAGGTCACGCGTAGCGGACCTCCACGCCGAGCTTGTCCAGCCGGTGGCGGATGCTGTGCGGCATGTTGCTGTCGGTGATGATCAGATCGACACGCGACAGCGAGAAGGCTTTCGAGGAGGCGCCGATGTCGAATTTGCTCGAATCCGCCACGAGGACGACACGCCGGGCCATGCGAACCAGGTTGCGCTTGGTCCGGGCGATGTCCTCGGAGACGTCGACGACATCGAAGGCCTGATCGATCGCGTGGGCGCCGACAAAGGCCTGGTGGGCGACGAGGCCACCGACCGCCTTGTCGGAGTCCGAAACGATCGTGCTCACGGTGCTCGGAAACACGCGGCCGCCGATCATGTGCACGTCGAGCCCTGGCCGGTACATCAGATGTTGTGCGATGTTCATCGCCGTCGTCGCAACCACGACGTTGTTGACCGGCGGCATCTGCATGGCAACCTGCAGCAGCGTCGAGCCGCTGTCGAAGACGATCGACTGGTTGTCGATGATCTGCCGCGCAGCCATCTGGGCGATACGCCGTTTCGCATCGAAATTGCGCTGCATGCGTTCCTCGAAGGCCGCCGCCGGCGAGTCGGACGGCAGGGCGATCGCGCCGCCATGCGTTTTGATCAGCTGCTTCTTCGCGTCCATGATTTCGAGATCGGAGCGGATCGTCACTTCCGAGACCTCGAAGAATTCAGCCAGCTGGCGGGTGCGTGCCTGACCCACCCGCTGAAGTTCCAGCATGATCTGCTGCCGCCTCTGTTCTGCAAGCATATGTGATCCCGACTGTCGCTTTTTGCGACTATCTGACTTTTGAAAAACGAAAGCATGAGCTCTCAGCTCACGGCTTCTGCTGCAAAACTAGCCGTTGAACGACGAAAATGCACGTCAAAAATTCCCTCGCCACGTAAAAACGAAAGAAATCGAAATATTGAATGTTTGTTTGTTTTCGAGTTAGGTTCTCCAACAATTGAAAAACCAGCCATCACAAAGGGAAGTCTCGCCATGGGTCTCGGAACCAAAGTCCGCCTCGCACGCCTGTTCTCGAACCCCTCGGGTCATTTGTTCGGAGGCGCCGTCGATCATTTTGTCGGTTATGGCAATGTGCGTGAGGGCGGGCTTGCCGACCTGCCGGGCGCGCTCCGGCGCGTCATGGCGGGGGGGCCGGACTACATCAGCATCCAGCCTGGTGCGGCGCGTCACCTCTGGTCGGAATATGCCGGAAAGGCAGCGCTCGTCATTCAGGGCGGTTGCTTCACCGCCGACGACCGCATTCGCCAGCTCATTGCCACCCCGGAGGATGCCGTGCGCTATGGTGCGGACGCTCTGGCGGTCGCCATTCCCGTGCGCGGCGCCACCGAAGGAGAGTATATCCGCTGGCTCACCGATACGGTCAACGCCGCCGCCCGTTTCGAGATGCCGGTCGTCGCCCATGTCTATCCCCGTGATTTCTCCGACGGCGGCAAGATCGTGTTCACGCCGGATGAGATTGCCTATGCGGTGCGCATCGGCTTCGAGGCCGGCGTCGACGTGATCAAGGTCGGCTATACCGGCGATTTCGAGTCCTTCAGGGAGACCGTTGCGACCTGCCCGATTCCGGTGGTGATCGCCGGCGGCCCGAAGACCGATACGCTGCTCGGAGCGCTCGTCCAGACTTCCGAAGCGTTGCGCGCTGGCGCCAAAGGCGCGGTTGTCGGTCGCAACCTTTGGGGTCATGGCGATACGACCATGGCCGCGCGCGCCTTCAAGCTCGTCATTCATAAGGGGATGGCGCCAGAGGACGCGCTGGCGGCGGCCGGTGCTTGAGGCGTGTCGCGCCCTTTCCAGGTTCTGGGCTTCGGCGCCCTGGCAATCGATGACATCATCTATGTCGATCGGGGGCTGACGGCCGGCAAGGGGAAGGTGACGAAACGCGCCACCGACCATGGCGGCAACGTGGCGACGGCCCTTGTTGCCGTCGCCCGGCTGGGCGGGCGCGCCGGCTTCATCGGCTGGCTCGGCGATGAGCCCGCGACTGATGTGGCCGGCAGCGAACTCGAGCGTGACGGCGTCGACATATCGCTGGCTCCCCGCCATGCGGATGCCGCTCCGATCCGCTCCGTGATCACGGTCGGTCCCGACGGCGACCGGTTCATTGCCTATGACGACGATGTGCTGCACGGCACGTCGGATGCGCTGCCCGACGATGTTCTGCTGCAGGCCCCGGTGCTGCTGATCGACGGTTATGCCACGCACTCGGAAAGCGTCGTGGCCCGCGCACGTGCCTTGGGCCTAGCCGTGATTGCCGATATCGAATGGACGGTCGGTGCCACGACGGATCGGATATTGGCTTTCGCTGACCATCTGGTGCTGCCGCTCGCCTTCGGGCAGGAATATACCGGCAAGCGTGATCCGACGATGATCCTGGACAAGCTCTGGTCTGCGGATCGGTCCGCTGTTGTCCTCACTGATGGCGAACGGGGGACCTACCTCCGCCAGAGTGGCGATGCCGTCCGGTGGCATGTGCCGGCTTATCCAGTACAAGCGGTCGATACCACAGGCGCCGGGGACTGTTTTCACGGGGCCTACGCTCTTGCCCTCGCGGAAGGGAAAAGCCCGCTGGATTGCGTTGCCTATGCTACGGCGGCTGCCGCCATTTCCGTGACCGCACGGGGAGGGCGCCGGGGCCTGCCGGACAACCGGACATGCCTGGCATGGATGGCGGCGGAGAATGCGCCGGTGCCGCTCGCTTTGCCCCAATGCCGGGAATGAGCGCGGGGTGCCTGATGTCGACGCTGGCCGATCGGTCGAGTGAAACCTCTCTGGTGGATAATTGATCGCACGGCGAGATCTCAACACCTGCAGCACGGCCATAAAAATTACGCGCGATAAAAAATAAAATCTCGCAACTAAACATCATAAATAGATATATTTTTCAGATATATATACCGAATTATCGGCACTTTCTGGCGAGTCATACCTCGATTCTTTTGTTGACTTTGAGGCGCAGTCCTGAGCCTTCTTGTCGAAAGGATCGGAGACGGCGGGGAGCGCCGTCTGAAGATGTGATCCGACTGGTACGGGAGGACGAGACGTGGCCGTGGTTGTACTGGACAAAATCTGCAAGACCTATGGCAACAGCTACCATGCGATCAAGGATCTGAGCCTGACGATCCATGACGGCGAGTTTCTGATCCTGGTCGGTCCGTCCGGATGCGGAAAATCGACTGCGCTGCGCATGATTGCCGGGCTCGAGGAAATCAGCAGCGGAACCCTGAGCATCGGCGGCCAGGACGTGGTGGATCTCGCGCCCAAGGACCGGGACATTGCCATGGTCTTTCAAAGCTATGCGCTTTACCCGCACATGACCGTGTTCGACAACATCGCTTTCTCGATGAAGCTGGCCGGAAAGAGCAAGGCCGAACGCACCAAGCGCGTGCATGAGATCGCCAAGATCCTGCAGCTGGAAGCCTTGTTGGGCAACAAGCCCGCACAGCTTTCCGGCGGCCAGCGCCAGCGTGTTGCGATGGGCCGCGCCATGGTCCGCGAGCCGGCGGCATTCCTCATGGACGAACCGCTCTCGAACCTCGATGCGAAGCTGCGCGTGCAGATGCGGGCGGAGATCGCCAGCCTGCAGCGACAGCTGGGCGTGACGACGATCTACGTGACGCATGACCAGACCGAAGCGCTGACCATGGGCGATCGGGTCGCGGTGCTGAAGGGCGGCGTGCTTCAGCAGGTGGATACGCCCAAGGCTTTGTATCACCGCCCGGTCAACGCCTTTGTCGCCGGTTTTATCGGCTCGCCATCGATGAACCTGTTCGAGGGGCGTCTGGAAGGCCGGCGAATTCATCTGCCGGGCTTCTCCATTCCCTTGACCGACGGCGCCTTCGAACGCGCGCCCGGTCTTTCCGCCTTCGAGGGAAATTCCGTGATCTTTGGAGTCAGGCCTGAGGATCTCTATGACAGCCGGTTGCCGTCCGGTGCTTCGTATCCGACGATCCCGGTGGTCGTGAAGTCGATCGAGGAGCTCGGCTCCGAGCTGATCGTGCATTTGAAGATCGACGCGGTCCGGATCGACTCGGGCGATCCCGATGCCGTCGAAGACCTGAGCGGGGCCGCCAACGCCGTCGCGCGGTTCGAAGCGGTCAGTGCGGTCGAGACAGGTCAATCGATCGATCTGGCAATCGACCCGGCGAAACTACACTTTTTCCATCCTCAAACGCATATGGCGCTCTGAAGTGACGAGCGAAAGAAGGGCTCATCGATGCCAGCAAAACAGGAACGACGTCTCCGCATCGGCGTATTGGGAGCGGGCCAGATTGCCCAGGCCGCGCACTTCGAGAGCTGCACCAAGGCGGCCAATGCCGACCTCTATGCGATTTGCGACGTTGCCGAGGATCTCCGCGAACGTATGGCAATCACCCACGGAGCGGAAAAAACCTATGACGACTACGACAGGATGCTGGCCGATCCCGACCTCGATGCCGTGATCATCGCCACCGCCGATGCGTTTCACGTCCCGGCCTCCATTCGCGCTCTTCAGGCGGGCAAGCATGTCCTGTGCGAGAAACCCGTCGGTGTCACCATTGAGGAATGCCTTGAACTGAAGGCCGCTGTCGAGACGTCGGGAAAGGTGTTTCAGGTCGGGCACATGAAGCGTTTCGACGCGGGGCTCCAGGCTGCCAAATCCTTCATCCGCGATGAAATGGGCGAGATGGTCGCTCTGAAAGCCTGGTATTGCGACAGCACGCACCGCTATCCGATGACCGATGCGGTCCAGCCCCTGATCGTCACCAGCGCCAATGCGAAAAAGCCCTCGGCCAATCCGAAAGCCGACCTGCGGCGCTACTACATGCTTGCGCACGGCTGCCATCTGATCGACACCGCACGTTATTTCGCCGGCGACATCGTTTCCGTCAACGCGCGCCTGTCCGAGCGCGCGGGCATCTGGTGCTGGTTCGTGGACGTGGAATTTGCCTCCGGCACGCTCGGCCATCTCGATCTCACCGTCCAGGTGCGCATGGACTGGCACGAAGGCTTCCAGATCTATGGCCGAAATGGCAGCATTTTGGGCAAGACTTATAACCCATGGTACTACAAGAGCAGCGAGGTGGACATTTTCCGCGAAGCGGACGGCGCCACCCATCGCGTTCTCGGCGCCGACGGCCATTTCTACCGCCGCCAGGTCGAAGGCTTCGCCCGCACCATTCTGGACGGCGCGGTGATGGAAGGCGCTGACATCGATGATGGCGTGGCATCCGTACGAGCCATGGTCGCCGTCGCGCGTTCGGCCGAAAGCGGCAAGGCGGTTGCGCTGGCTGACGTCACGGGCGGCGTGTGATGAAGCTCGGGATCTTCGCAAAGACCTTCGAGGGAACGGAGCCCTTGACCGTTTTGAATTCGGTCGCTGCGGCCGGGTTCACCTGCACCCAATACAATATGGCCTGTTCTGGCCTTCCGCCGATGCCGGAGATCATCACGCAAGCCCAGGCCCGCTCGGTCGCCGACGCTGCGCTGAGCAGCGGCGTCGAGATCGTTGCCGTTTCCGGCACCTTTAACATGATCCATCCGGATCCCGCCGTGCGCGAGGCCGGCCTTCGCAATCTGGCGACATTGGCCGAGCGTTGCGCCGGCATGTCGACCGACCTGATTACGCTCTGCACCGGCACGCGCGACCCCATCGACCAGTGGAAGGCCCACGCCGACAACGACACGCCGGAGGCGTGGCGGGATCTCCTCGAAGCCATGGAGACGGCCATCGAGATTGCCGAGCGCTATGATGTGGACCTCGGCATCGAGCCCGAGCTTGCCAATGTCGTCAACTCGGCTGAGAAAGCCGATCGGCTGATCACGGCACTGACGAGCCCCCGCATCAAGATCGTGCTCGATCCGGCCAATCTCTTCGAGGTCGCGACGCTGGATGAGCAGCGGCGCATCGTGTCTTCCGCCATCGACCTCCTGGCCGATCGGATCGTCATGGCGCATGCGAAAGACCGCAATCCTGACGGTCGTTTCGCGACCGCCGGCAAGGGTGTCCTCGACTATGGGCATTATCTCGGCCGTCTCAAGGCGATCGGTTTTGACGGCAGTCTCGTCACGCATGGTCTTTCGGCCTCGGAGGCGGCCGGTGTGGCGGCCTTCCTGAAGAATAGCCTCGACGGTAATTCTGCGGAGGCAGGAAGATGAGACGAGGTCAACCGTTCGAAACCAGCGACGGGACCATTCTCAATGTGGATACGGCGGGCGAGGGCGTGTCCGTCATCTTCCAGCATGGCCTATGCGGAGATGCGGCGCAGACCGATGAGGTCTTTCCGCCCGACATGGGTTTCCGCCGGGTGACGATCGAAGCGCGCGGCCACGGCCAGTCCCAAGCCGGCAATCCGGAGCAAATGTCGATCGCGACCTTCTGCGATGATATCGCCGCCTATATCGAGAAAAACCTCGCATGGCCGGTCGTGATCGGCGGCATCTCGATGGGGGCTGCGATCGCCTTGCGGCT
Organism: Rhizobium sp. BK112; assembly: GCF_014193215.1. Classification (NCBI taxonomy): domain Bacteria; kingdom Pseudomonadati; phylum Pseudomonadota; class Alphaproteobacteria; order Hyphomicrobiales; family Rhizobiaceae; genus Rhizobium; species Rhizobium sp. BK112. The sequence continues at coordinate 123,243 of NZ_JACHYZ010000012.1, read as the reverse complement.
CGCAGTCAAACGGCCCGATCTTGTCAAGGCTCTGATCATTGCAAGGCCGGCCTGGCTGACGGCGTCGGCGCCGGAGAATATGGCGCCCAATGCTGAAGTCGGGCGGCTTGTGAAAACTCTGCCGCCGGGCGAGGCAAAGGCCGCATTCCTGGCCGGGCCGGTGGGCCTGCGGCTCGCCGCCGAGGCGCCGGACAATCTGGCCTCGCTTGCCGGTTTTTTCTCCCGCACGCCTTTGGATGTGACCGCCGAACTGCTCACCAGGATCTCAAATGACGGTCCTGATGTGACCGAAGAGGAAGTCCGCGGTCTCACTACGCCGACGCTCGTCATCGGCCATGAGCGGGACAGCATTCATCCTCTCGCCTATGCGCGCGCGCTTGCCGAGCGGATTGCCGGCGCGCGCTTCGCGCAGATCACCCCGAAGACTGAGAGCCGTCCGCAATATGTCGCGGACTTCCGGCTTGCCATGAGCAATTATCTGAAGGAGCTCTGAAACAATGACGACCCCCTCCAGGACCTGGATCGAAGACCTTCCGAAGGATCGCCTGATCGCGGAATTCTCCGTCTGGTCGGCCGATCTCGTGCATTTGGCGGATGATCTCGCGCGTGTCGATCCTCACGTCGACATTCTGCATATCGATGTCGCCGATGGCCATTTCGCGCCGGCCATGTTGTTTTTCCCCGACCTCGTTGCCGGGGTGCGCAAAGTCTCCGCGCGCCCGATCCATGTTCACCTGATGGTCGCCGACAGCATCATCCTGTCGCAGATCGAGCAATTCGCCGATGCGGGCAGCGACCTGATCAGTCTTCACGTTGAAAATGAAAGCGTCGCCGACCAGGCTCTCGATCTTCTCGACCGTCGCGGTGTCGCAGCCGGCATGGTTCTCAAGGTAGATACCCCCGTCGAGCGGGTCGAAAGATATGTTTCCCGGCTGAGTTTCGTGACATTGCTCGGCACGGCGATCGGCGTGAAGGGCCAGGGCCTCGACGAAAAGGCCGGCGCCCGGCTGCAACAGGCCAAGCAGATCATCGCCGGCTGCGGTGCGGCGCATCGGATCGTGCTTGCGGCCGACGGCGGTATTCGCGAGCACACCGTGCCTCTCCTGCGCCAGTCAGGTGCGGAGACGGTCGTTCTCGGCTCCCTGGCTTTCAATGCGCCATCGCTCGACGAGCGTATGGCATGGCTCCGCGCACTCTAACTCATGGTCTTCACATGCAGCAGGTTGCCATTGGAATCGACCTCGGTGGGACGCAGGTCCGCGCTGCCCTTGTCGATGAGCACGGCAGGATTCTGGCGCGCGCAGCCGAACCAACGGATGCGCTGGCGGGCCCCGACCGCGTGCTCGCCCAGATTTGTGGCCTGGCCGATGGACTGCTCGCGGCATCGAACCCGGCTTCGGTGGTGGGCGTCGGAGTATCCGCTCCAGGCCCGCTCGATACGGTCACGGGCGTCGCCACCGATATCCCGACCCTCCCGGGCTTTGTCGACTTTCCGCTGAAGGCGGAGTTGCAGAAGCGGTTCCCGTTTGCAGTCGACCTCGAGAATGATGCTATTGCCGCTGCCATCGGCGAGTGGCAGTTCGGAATTGGCAAGGGATTTGATAATCTCGTCTATGTCACCGTCAGCACCGGCATTGGCGGCGGCGTTATTTCGGACGGTCGCGTGGTGCGCGGCCGCAAGGGCATGGCCGCCCATGTCGGGCACATGTCGGTCGTGCCGAATGGAGAGCTCTGCCCTTGCGGCAACAGGGGCTGCTTCGAGGCCTACGGATCCGGACCGGCTTTTGCACGACGCGCTCAAATAAGGGCGATGGAATCGAGCGGGACGACGATAGGCAGCGATGGCGGTGTCATCGACAGCCGCAGCATCTTCGCAGCCGCGAGAAATGGCGATCGTCTGGCAAATCAACTGGTTGACGAAGAAGCGGAAATTCTCGGCCGAGGCTTCACCAGCCTGATCCACATTTTCAGTCCGGATATCATTGTGATGGGAGGCGGGCTTTCCCACGAGTTCGACCGGCTCCAACCCGGCATTCAAGGCTACATCACACAATCGGCAATGCCGGCATTCAAAGATGTCAAGGTGATGCTGGCAGCATTGGATCAGAACTCGGGCCTCGTCGGCGCAGCGGCTCTGGCGTTTCTGACCGGCAAGGTACCTGCGATCGATCAGCTTTAGAGCCTTTCCGTATCGAGAGGTTGCTCTCCGTCAGGGCGGCGGGGTGGTACTTTCCCTCAGGATCAGTTCGACTGGCCACAATTCGTGAACCTCATCCACGGCACGTCCAGCGATAAGCTGTAGCGTTAGCTCAGCGCATCGCGTGCCCGCGGCACGCATGGACGATCGGGTTGTCGAGAGTGACGGTACCATGCTTTCTGCCGTCAGATAAGGGAAGACGTCGTCATGGGCGATGACCGACACATCCCGACCCACCGTCATCCCAAGCGAACGGACGGCACGGTAGACACCAAGCGCTGTCATCGTGGAACCGGCAACGATGGCGGTCGGCGCATTCGCGCTCTCCAGAAAAGAGCGGGCATGACGAAAGCCGCTCTCGTCGGAGAATTTATCGCAGACCATCAGGTTGGGATCGACGACGAGCCCACGCTCCTGATGGGCAATCCGAAAACCATGTTCGCGATGGATCGAATACGTCTTGCCCCGCAGGCCGTTGATCATGGCAATGCGCCGGTGCCCGAGATCGAACAGGTGTTCGGTGGCTCTACGCACGGCATTTTCATTATCGATATCGAGCCACGCGTGAACGTGCTCGGTCTCCGAGCGGCCGTGAACCAGGAAAGGCAGGCCCAAGCTGTTCAGCAACTCGATCCGCGGGTCCTTGGGGCGCGGCGAATGAATGATCACTGCATCCACTCGGCGACTTTCGACCAGGCGTCGGTAGGCCTGCATTTCGTCGTCATCATTGTGCGCGGTAATAGGCGTGATGAGAATATCGGTATCGGCCGTTTCCAAGCGCTGCGCCATCCCCGATATGAATTCAGCGAAATGGATTTCTCCCGAACGCCCCATCATGACGCCTATCGCCCCGGCTCTCCCGGTCTTTAGCCGCACGGCATTGATATCGGGGCGATAGCCAAGCCGCATTGCTTCGCCCGCAACCCGGGCGCGCGTGGCCTCGCTCACCTCGGGATAGCCGCTGAGCGCACGGCTGACCGTCGTCGGTGAGAGCCCAAGCTGCTTTGCAAATTCACGAAGTTTCATCGAATGTCTTCTTTGTCCCGGCAATCAATGGACGAAGCGTTGGCGATGCGCAACGGGCAAGTGCCAATCCGGCAAAAATTGAAATCGATTTCAATTTCTTGACATTGAATCTTTGCTCGCGAGGTCAAGAAGTACCTCTAATCGCTGTATATATGGCATTTTCCCATCATAATACAACTGAAGATCGACAATCGTAATGGCTTGACGCCTCTGCGGCCTTCTGCAATGGTCTGGTTGCCAAATCGATTTCAATTTCTGGGAGGAGATCATGAAAAAGTTTGCTTTAGCCTTGTCCGCACTCAGCGTCGCCATCGCTGCCGGCTCTGTCTGTGCCGCTGAAATTTCGTTTGCCGCAAATACCACCGGCAAAAACGTCGAATTCCTTCACAAGCAGCTTGCAATTTTTGAGAAGAATACCGGCAATCATGTCAAGCTCGTCACCATGCCGTCATCGAGCAGCGAGCAGTTTTCCCAATATCGCCTGTGGCTTGCTGCTGGAAACAAGGACGTCGATGTTTATCAGACCGATGTCATCTGGGCGCCGCAGCTTGCCGAGCAGTTCGTCGATCTGAAGGAGGCAGCCAAGGACGTGGTCGGCCAGTTCTTCCCGTCGATCATCGCGTCTCAGACTGTCAATGGCCGGCTTGTGGCGTTGCCGTTGTTTACCGATGCTCCGGCGCTGTTTTACCGAAAGGACCTGCTAGAGAAATATGGAAAACAGCCGCCGAAGACTTGGGACGAGATGGCTGCGACAGCCAAAGAGGTTCAGGATAAAGAACGCCAGGCCGGACAGAAGGACCTCTGGGGCTACGTCTTCCAGGGCAATTCCTACGAAGGGCTGACCTGCAACGGACTGGAATGGGTGAAGTCGTCCGGCGGCGGCCAGATCGTCGAGCCGGACGGGACCATCTCGATCAATAACGAGAAGGCGGCAGCAGCGCTCGAGCGGGCCAAGGGCTGGATCGGCACGATCTCGCCGCCAGGGGTGCTCGCATATCAGGAAGAAGAATCGCGCGGCGTCTGGCAGACCGGCAACGCCGTCTTCATGCGCAACTGGCCGTATGCCTATTCTCTCGGAAACGGTGCCGACAGCGCGGTGAAGGGCAAGTTCGACGTGATGACGCTACCGGTTGCGGCCGTCGGCGATAAGCCGTCTTCGACACTCGGCGGCTGGAACCTGGCGGTTTCGAAATATTCCGAAAAGCAGGACGCAGCCATCGCGCTCGTAAAATTCCTGGCGTCGAAGGACGTTCAAAAGGCACGTGCCATCGAACTGTCCAATTTGCCGACCCTGACGGATCTTTATGACGACAAGGATGTTGCTGCCGCGCAGCCCTTCATGCCGAACTGGAAACCCATTTTCCAGGACGCGGTGCCACGCCCTTCGGCGACGGCCAAGGTGAAATACAACGAGGTGTCCTCGAAGTTCTGGACTGCAGTGCACAATACCTTGTCAGGCAGCGGCTCAGCTGCCGAGAACCTCGAGCTTCTCGAAGCCGACCTAACGACCCTCAAGGGCGACGCTTGGTGAGTATTCCGACCGGCGGCTGTCAGGCCGCCGGTCCGGTCTTCGGACGAGCTAGCGAGGGATAGTCGTTGCATGAGCGAAATCGTAGTTCCACAAGCAGTCAAGCCCAGGGTTTCCCATTTCAGATCCTCCACGGAGCTGCGGTCCGAGCGCATCCGATCGGCATGGATGTTTCTGGCGCCGACGCTGTTGATCTTGGCAATCGTCGCTGGCTGGCCGCTGTTCAGAACGATCTATTTCAGTTTTACGAATGCGTCGCTGAACGACCTTGGCGATGCGCAGTTCGTCGGCTTTGACAATTATTTGTCGTGGGTGACGCTGAAGAGCGGAAGGACCGTCTATCGCGGACTGCTTGCCGATCCGGTCTGGTGGAACGCCGTCTGGAACACTGCCAAGTTTACCGTCCTTTCGGTGGTAATCGAGACCGTGCTCGGACTGATCGTCGCCTTGGTGCTGAACGCACGGTTCGTCGGGCGTGGGATCGTACGGGCCGCAATCCTCATTCCTTGGGCGATCCCAACCATCGTCTCAGCAAAGATGTGGGCCTGGATGCTCAATGATCAGTTCGGCATCCTGAACGATATTTTGCTCGGCTTCGGTCTTATCAGTGAGAAGATTGCCTGGACCGCCAATCCGGAAACGGCGATGATCGCAGTGCTGATCGTCGATGTCTGGAAGACGACGCCCTTCATGGCGCTTCTGATTCTTGCGGGACTACAGATGGTTCCGGGAGACATTTATGAGGCTGCCAAGATCGACGGCGTCAATCCGGTCAAGGTTTTCTGGCGTCTGACGCTGCCGCTGATCCGACCGGCAATCATGGTTGCCGTGATCTTCCGGATGCTGGATGCGATGCGCATCTTCGACCTGATCTATGTTCTGACGCCCAACAATGCGCAGACGAAGACCATGTCGGTCATGGCGCGCGAGAACCTGTTCGACTTCGACAAGTTCGCCTACGGCGCCACCGCGTCAACGGTGCTTTTCCTCATCATTGCCTCCGTAACCGTCCTTTATATCTGGCTCGGTCGCGTCAAGCTCGGCGGGGAGGAACGTTGATGCTGCTTTCGATCGTCAAGAATACGCTTTTCTACCTGCTCGTCACAATCATCGTCATCATTGCGGTATTTCCGTTCTACTATGCGATCCTCACGAGCCTGAAGACCGGCACGGCCCTTTTCAAAGTCGATTATTGGCCGACCTCGATCTCCTTCGGCAACTACACGTCCGTGATGGGCCAGGGCGGTTTCGTCCGCAGTCTGGCGAATTCCGCGATGATCGCCTGCGTCGTGGTTTCAGCATCGCTGCTACTTTCGATCACCGCTTCGTTCGCTTTGGCCCGGGTACACTTCCGCGGGCGGGCACTGTTGATGTTGACCATCCTCTCGGTGTCGATGTTTCCGCAGATTGCCGTTCTTGCGGGCCTCTTCGAACTCATCCGCTGGATCGGCATCTTCAACACGCCCTTCGCGCTGATCTTTTCCTACATGATCTTCACGCTCCCCTTCACCGTCTGGGTGCTGACGACCTTCATGCGCGAATTGCCGATCGAGATCGAAGAGGCGGCGATCGTCGATGGCGCTTCACCTTGGGTCATCATCACCCAGGTGTTCATGCCGTTGATGTGGCCGGCGCTGGTGACGACCGGACTGCTCGCCTTCATCACCGCCTGGAACGAGTTTCTTTTTGCGCTGACGTTCACATCGTCGGATACGCAGCGAACCGTCCCGGTTGCGATCGCCCTGCTTTCGGGCAACAGCGAATTCGAGATCCCCTGGGGCAACATCATGGCGGCTTCAGTGATCGTCACCGTGCCGGTTGTCGTGCTTGTTTTGATATTCCAGCGCCGGATCATTTCGGGGCTGACCGCCGGCGGCGTCAAGGGTTGAGGGAGTAGGACATGGCAGAAATCCGACTGGAGAATATCCGCAAGAGCTTCGGCGCTTTCGAGGTGATCAAAGGCGTGACGATGGACATCCGCCGGGGCGAGTTCATGGTGTTCGTGGGGCCGTCGGGATGTGGCAAGTCCACGCTGCTGCGGCTTATCTCCGGGCTCGAGGACATCACCTCGGGAACCCTCTCCTTCGACAACAAGACGGTGAACCAGCACGCGCCGTCGAAGAGAGGGATCGCCATGGTGTTCCAGTCCTACGCGCTCTACCCGCATATGACGGTCTTCGACAACATGGCTTTCGGCATGAAACTTTCCGGGAGCACCAGAGGCGAATGCCGCCAGCGTGTCGAACAGGCCGCCGGTATGCTGCAGCTCTCACCCTACTTAGACCGCTTGCCGCGACAGCTTTCCGGCGGGCAGCGTCAGCGCGTCGCAATCGGCCGGGCGATCGTACGCGATCCCAAGGTCTTTCTCTTCGACGAGCCGCTGTCCAACCTCGATGCGGCGCTTCGAGTCGCGACGAGGCTGGAAATTGCGAAGCTTCATCGCAGCATGAACAACACGACGATGGTCTATGTGACCCATGACCAGGTCGAGGCCATGACACTCGCCGATCGGATCTGCGTGCTGAGGGACGGCGTCGTCGAGCAGATCGGCACGCCGCTGGAACTTTACGAAAGCCCAAATTCGGTCTTCGTTGCCGGCTTCATCGGTTCGCCGAAAATGAATTTCCTCTCGGGCGAACTGGCGCAAGCCTATGATAGCCATACGATTGGCGTGCGCGCCGAGCATGTTCGCATCACGCCCGAGTCGCCCGTTTGGAGCGGCACGGTCATCCATTCAGAAATCCTCGGCTCCGATAGCTTCGTCTATGTGGATATCGGGGCGGATGAGCCGCTCATCGTGCGGGAAGCCGGAGTCTCCCGCCATGCGCCCGGCCAAACGCTTGGCCTTACGCCGCTTGCCGGCCACATCCACCGTTTCGACCGGTCGGGCCGTTCGCTTGAGCGAGCCTCCATTCGGGCTGCCTGATGTTCCCAAGGTCGATGTTCTTCCCAGGACTCGATCCGTTTTTTAACTATAAGGAGAGAACGACGTGACCATTCGCACCGTTGTGTGGGGAGAGAATATCCACGAGAATACCAATGCCATCGTCCGGGGCATCTATCCCGAAGGCATGCACACGACGATCGCCAACGCGCTGAATACCGACCCCAGCATCTCGGCGACGACGGCGACGCTGCAGGAGCCGGAACACGGCCTCAGCGAAGCCCGCCTTGCCGAAACCGATGTCTTGACCTGGTGGGGCCACAAGGATCACGGCGCCGTCTCCGATGTCGTCGTCGAGCGTGTCGCCAAGCGCGTCTGGGAAGGCATGGGGCTGCTCGTGCTGCATTCCGGCCATTTCTCCAAGATCTTCAAGCGGCTGATGGGCACACCCTGCGCGCTGAAATGGCGCGAGGCGGGTGAGCGCGAGCGTCTGTGGACGATCAATCAGCGCCATCCGATCGCCGCCGGCATCGGCGAACATTTTGAACTCGAGAACGAAGAAATGTACGGCGAGCAGTTTTCGGTGCCGGAACCGCTCGAAACGGTGTTCATCTCCTGGTTCCAGGGCGGCGAAGTGTTCCGCTCGGGCCTGACCTGGCGCCGTGGCGCCGGCAACATCTTCTATTTCCGCCCCGGCCACGAGACCTATCCGACCTATCACGACGTCAATGTCCAGAAGGTGCTGATCAACGGCGTGAAGTGGGCCTATAACCCTGAGGGCTCGTTGACGGGTATCACCGACGCTCCAAATGTGCCGGTAGAAAAAGCACTGGAGCCGATCGTCGAACGCGGCCCGAAACTACACCAAGCCGGCGAAGCCGGTTACCGCTGAGGACCTGAAACACCTTCCTTGGGCGCGGACGCCACGCGTGCGTTCGGCCCGGGAAAACGCTGAGCTGACAGCCGTCGCTCACCATTTGGCAAGACCATCTGGCGCTCGTGAAAGACGACGGTTTGGTGCTGATGATTTCGATAAACGACTATGAGGACAAAATGCGCTTGATCATTCTCGGAACCGGAGGATGGGCAAACACCCATGCCATGAATTTTTCCGAAATCGCCGACGTAAAAATTGTTGCTGCTGTCGATACGGACGAGGTCCGGCTGCGGGCCTTTGCGCTCAGGCATGATATCCCACTTACTTTCACGTCACTTGATGACGCCCTTGCCTGGGGAGAGTTTGACGCCGTGACCAATGTCACGCCGGATCGCGCGCATTATTCCACGACAATGAAGATACTCGGCGCCGGCAAGCATGTCCTCTGCGAGAAGCCGCTGGCGGTTAACTACCGCGAAGCTAAAGAGATGGCCGACGCTGCTGCTGCGTCCGGCAAGGTTGCGATGGTAAACCTTACCTATCGCAATGTTGCGCCGCTGCAAGCAGCGCGCAAGATGGTGCTGGACGGACGCCTCGGCGCGATCCGCCACTTCGAAGCGTCCTATCTCCAGAGCTGGCTGGTCTCAAAGGCGTGGGGCGACTGGACCAAGGAATCGCAATGGCTGTGGCGGCTGTCGACAAAGCACGGATCCAATGGCGTGCTGGGCGATGTCGGTATTCATATTCTCGACTTCGCGGTTTTTGCCGCCGGAAGTGACGTCAAGGCAGCCGCATCGCATCTCAAGGTGTTCGACAAGAGCCCCGGAAATCGGATCGGGGAGTACGAGCTCGATGCAAATGACAGTTTCCTGATGATGGCTGAACTCGAAAACGGTGCCGCCGGTGTCATCCACGCAACGCGCTGGGCGACTGGTCATCTGAACGAATTGCGCCTGCGCCTGCATGGAGACAAGGGCGCGCTGGAGGTGGTGCACACGCCGGAAGGTTCGACGCTCAGGGCCTGTGAAGGTCCCGATGCCGACAAGGCAATCTGGCGTAAGATCGAGGTCGAACCGGTCATCACCAATTTCCAGCGATTTGCAAATGCCGTGCAAAAGGGGCAGCCGGATGAGCCTGGTTTCGGCCACGCCGCCAAGCTGCAATTCGTTCTTGATCACGCAGTGAAGACGGCAGGCGTTCTGGCTGAACTGTAAGCGAAGGCGCCGAGCTAGTGCCCACTTTTGCTGGTTGCTCGTCGTCTTAAGGCGACAGCACCGGCTGCGCGGCCTCGTTGGAACCAGCGCCGACAGCTCGCACAAATTCCTCGAAGGGGAAGTTGCAAAGGGACGTCGGCCGTCAGACTCGCCGGTTAAGCTCGTCTTCGCTAATCCCAAAGTGGTCGAGGATGATACCCACGTTTCGGCGATGAGACTTGAAATAGACGTCGAAGAGATCGCCGATCAGGGGAACCGTTCCGCCGGCGGCGTCGATCCCCAGATTGACGGCCATACGGGCGAGCTTATGGGTGGGAATACCGAGGCGTCTCGCCTCATCGATGATGAAAAGGCCGATCAGGGATCCGGCAATGTCGCCGACGGCCGGGATAAGGCCGAGAATTGAGTCCGCGCCGATACGCACGCCGATGACAGGCAATCGGACTGCGGTATCCATCAGCCGCGCTATGCTGACAGCGCGCCGAATTCGTCCAAGTTCGATAGACGTCAGGTGTTTCGCGCTGGCGGAAGCTGGCATCAGCAGCCTTTTGGCGCGCGCGATCGCTCCGCCCCCTCGAGTGGGGGCGTGGGAGCGATTTGGTCGCATCGCCGCGAAATAGTCCGACGCAACGAAGGGCCGGCGCCATCATGATTTTCCATTGCCGTGAAACGCTGCAAACCCGATAAGGTTCGCCCGCGAAAGCAAGGATCATCTCTCGTCGGGAACCACGACCAGTTTGCCGACGAAGTTCTTCGCCATGAAATCGGTCTGCGCGCGATGGAATTCCGACAGTGGATAGACGCCGCCGACGAGAGGCCGGATTTTCCGGCTTTCGATATAGCCGACGATCCGACGGAAGTCGGCGCGGCTGCCCTGGCTCGAGCCATGCAGTTCCAGCTGCTTCAGATACATGGTCCGCAAATCGAGCTGGACGACCGGGCCGGCGATGGCGCCAGCCGTCGAGTAGCGGCCTTCTGGACGCAGGATCTTCAGCAGGTCGTTGAACAGCGGTCCGCCGACGAGATCGGCGACCACATCGATCGGCTGGCCGTGGCTGGCGGCATGGACGGCTTCGACCAGGTCGCCCTTGCCGCGGGTCACCACCGCCTCGGCGCCGATATCGAGCATCGCCGCCTCCTTGCCGGGACCTGCGACGGCGATCGGGATCGCGCCGCGAGCGCGCGCGAGCTGGATGATCGCCGAGCCGACGCCGCCTGAAGCGCCGGTCACGAGCACGCTTTCGCCGGCCGACAGCCTTGCCCGTTCCAGCATGCGCTCGCCAGTCAGATAGGCGCAGCAGAAAGTGGCGAGTTCGATGTCGGTCAGATCGGTTGCGACGACATGGGCATTCTCAGCCGGCAGCGCCATATATTCGGCATAACCGCCGTCGCGGCCATGGCCCATGTAATCGATGTCGGCGAGGCTGTCGTCGTCCCGGTTGTAGATCGAAAAGTCGACCATGACGCGTTCACCGATACGTTTGGGATCAACGCCGGCGCCGACGGCGACGATATGACCGACCGTATCGGTGCCCTGGATGCGTGGAAACGTCAGCGTGTTGCCTTGCCTGCGCCACGTGGAGACCGCCGATGGATCGTCCTCTGTGCCGTAGGCGCCCTGGCGGACCCAGACGTCGGTATTGTTCATGCCGCAGGCCGTGACACGGATCAGAACCTCGCCATCGGCGGGCGTCGGGACGGGCACGTCCCTGTCATAGACGAGCTTGTCCAGACCGCCATGGTCGGTGAGCAAGACGGCTGCCATCTTTTCGGGGATCGTCATACCGATCTGCTCCTCAGATATTCTTGAAGACAGTTTCGATGGCGTCCGCTGCGGCCTTGACCACAATGTCGGCCTCCTCGCGCGTCAGGCAAAGCGGCGGGGCGAAGCCGAGGATATCGCCTTGCGGCATGGCGCGGCCGATGACGCCGCGTTCGAGCAGGGCGGATGCGACCTGAGGGCCGATCTTGCGGCCGGCATCGAAGAACGTGCTGTCGTCCTTGTCCTCGACGAATTCGATGGCCGCCATCAGCCCGTCACCGCGGACTTCGCCGACGTTGCGGTGGCCGCCGACCGCCTTTTCCAGTTCCGAACGGAAATAGGCGCCGGTCGTGCCGGCATTCTCGACAATGCCGAGTTCGTCGATCAGTTCGAGATTGGCAATGCCTGCCGCAGCACAGATCGGATGGGCGGAATAGGTCCAGCCGTGACCGATCGCCCCCAGTTGATCGGACCCCTGTATCAGGACTTGCCACATCTTGTTCGAGACGATCGTGCCCGAAAGGGGAGCGTAGGCCGAGGTCAGCCCCTTGGCGATGGTGATCAGGTCCGGCTTCATGCCGTAATGGTCCGAGCCGAACATCGTGCCGAGACGGCCGAAGCCGGTGACCACTTCATCCGCGACGAGCAGGATGTCATATTTGTCGAGCACGGCCTGGATCTTCTGCCAGTAGCCGTTCGGCGGCGGCACGATGCCGCCGGTGCCGAGGATGGGTTCGCCGATGAAGGCGGCGATCGTTTCCGGACCCTCGGCGATGATCATCTCCTCGAGCTTGTCGGCGCAATATTGCGAGAACTGCTCTTCGCTCATCGACCGGTCAGGGCGGCGGAAATAATAGGGCGCTTCGGTGTGCAGCACCGGTGCGCGCGGCAGGTCGAAGGCGTTGTGAAAGAGCGCCAGGCCGGTGAGGCTGCCGGTCATGACGCCGGAGCCGTGATAACCGCGCCAACGCGAGATGATCTTCTTCTTGTCCGGACGGCCGAGGATGTTGTTGTAGTACCAGATGAGCTTGATGTTGGTTTCGTTGGCATCCGAGCCCGACAGACCGAAATAGACGCGGCTCATGCCGGCGGGCGCGCGGTCGATGATCATCTTCGACAGCGTAATCGAAGCTTCCGTGCCGTGGCCGACATAGGCGTGGTAATAGGCGAGGTTCTTCGCCTGCTCGGCGATCGCGTCGGCGATCTTCTGGCGGCCGTAGCCGACATTGACGCAATAAAGGCCGGCAAAGGCGTCGAGGCTTTTGCGGCCCGTCGTGTCGGTGATGTAGACGCCTTCGCCGCCGGCGATGACACGGGTCGGCGTCTCGCCGCGGGCATGCGCGCCCATATGGGTCGATGGGTGGAAGAAATGATCGCGGTCCCAGGCGTTGAGTTCGTTGCTTCTGTCGAGCATGTCGTAGCCTCTTTCTTGAAATGGAGCGGCTCAGGCGGCCGTGTCGATGCAGAGATATTTGAGCTCGGTGAAGGCCTCGAGCCCGTGGCGGGAGCCCTCGCGGCCGAGGCCGGACTGCTTCCAGCCGCCGAAGGGAATGGGCCCGCCGGTGATCTTGACGCGGTTGATCGCCACCATGCCGTATTCCAGCGCGCGGCCGAGCCGCAGCTGGCGGGCGCCATTTTCCGTGACGGCATAGGCGACGAGACCATATTCGGTATCGTTGGCGCGGGCGATGACCTCTTCCTCCGTGTCGAAGGTGGCAACCGCCGCCACCGGCCCGAAGGTCTCCTCGCGCATGACCAGCGCATCCGCCGGCACATCGGTCAGCAGCGTCGGCTCGTAAAAGAGCCGGCCCGTCTTGTGGCGTTTGCCGCCGGTGACCAGCTGTGCGCCACGCGCCAGCGCGTCGGAGACCTGCTCCTCGACCTTGGCGACGGCGCGTTCATGCATCAGCGGCCCGATCTCGGCGCCATCCTCGAGCCCCGCACCGAGCTTCAGTTCGGCAATGCGGTCTGCAAAGGCTTTGGTGAAGGCATCGGCGATGCGCCGCTGGACGAAAATGCGGTTGGCGGCGAGGCAATCCTGGCCTGACGTGGCAAACTTGGCGTTGACGGCGATCTCGACCGCCTTTGATATGTCGGCGTCATCGAAGATGATCAGCGGGGCGTGGCCGCCGAGTTCCATCACCAGCCGCTTCAGGGTCGGCGCGCACTGGGCGGCGATCAGACGTCCGATGCCGGTGGAGCCAGTGAAGCTCATGGCACGCAGGCGGATGTCGGCGCACATCCGCCCGACGATCGTTGCGGCGTGGCCGGTGACGACATTGAAGACGCCGGCCGGAATACCGGCGCGTTCGCCGAGCTCGGCAAGGGCAAGTGCTGAAAGCGGCGTCTCGGAGGAGGGGTGAGCAACGACCGTGCAACCGGCGGCGAGCGCGGCCGCAGCCTTTCGGGTGAGCATGGCAGAGGGAAAATTCCAGGGCGTGACGATGCCGACGACGCCGAGCGCCTCGCGGCGAACGATCATTTCCGCGTCGGGCAGGTGGCTGGTGACGCTCTCGGCGTTCAGCCGCTTGCCTTCCTCGGCATACCATTCGACGAAGGAGGCGGCGTAATCGATCTCGCCGCGTGATTCCGCGAGCGGTTTGCCCTGTTCGAGCGTCATGATCAGGGCCAGATCCTCCCTGGCCGCGAGCATCAGCTCAAACCATTTGCGCAGGATCGCCGCGCGGCTCTGCGGCAGCATTGCGCGCCAGGCGGCGAAAGCTTGCGACGCTGCATCGATTGCCACCGCCGTCTCGTTTGCGCCAAGGCTTGCCACCCAGGCCAGCGTCGCCGACGAGGCGGGATCGGTGACCTCGAAGCTTTTCCCTGATTTGCCGGCGACCCATCGGCCGCCGACATAGGCCAGATCGCGCAGGAGATGACGGTCTGCGAGCCGAGCCAGCGCGTCATGGTAGGCGGGGCGGGCAAAAACAGCGCTCATGTCCAATCTCCTCGTGGCGGTTGACGTCAGTCTTCCACGGGAGCTGGCGAGAGATTGTCTGTTGGCGGATGCAAAAAGAGAGAGATGGTCTAAAGAACGGCGGCCTGGCAGAGAGATTGTCTACGACGCGGTCTCTTCGCCGGCCGCAGTGAACGAAGAGACCGGAAGGACTGTTTCGTCCTTCACCGTCTTGGTGACGATGTAGGTGAAGTAGCGGTCGATGCCGAGTTCGCGGTCGAGAAGCCCGTCGACCAGCCGCTGATAGGCGTCGATATCGGGTGCGATGATCTTCAAGATGTAATCGACGCCGCCGCCGACCGACCAGCAGGCGACGATCTCCGGGGTTGCGCTGATGGCGCGTTCGAAGCGTTCGAAATCCGCCTGGCGATGATTGGCGAGCGTCACTTCCATCATCACGCTGGCGACCGGCGCGATGCGCCGCGGAGCGATGCGTGCGTGATAACCGGTGATAACACCGGCCTTTTCGAGTTTGCGCAACCGCATCCAGCAGGGCGTCGGCGACAGTCCGGCCTTTTCGGCCAGCGCCAGCTTGGTGATGCGGCCGTCGCGCTGGACGGCGTCGAGAATGCGCAGGTCGATGGCGTCGAGCTTCATGGTGCTTTCTTTAGAAAGAAATCATTTCAAACGCAGGGAAAAGACAATGGAAGCGCATTTTGGCATTGTCAATTGAACTGATTTTCAGCAGTGTTGAAATCATGACAAAGTGGCGCCCCGATCCCTCGCAACTCCGCCGGCCGGCCTATCTCTCGATTGCCGAACAGATCGCAAACGCGATCACTGACGGCAAGCTCTCCGACGGCACGCAATTGCCGCCGCACCGCAAGATGGCGGATGATCTGCATCTCTCGGTGCAGACGGTCAGCCGCGCCTATGACGAGCTGATCCGCCGGGGGCTGATATCAGGCGAGATTGGACGCGGCAGCTTCGTCCAGACGCGCCCGCGCGAGCCGGAACCGCCCTACCTGCCGGAACGGCTGGGCGAGCTGATCGATCTGTCGATCCTGAAACCGGTCTGCGAGCAGATCCATCTGGAAAGGCTGCGGCAGGCCTTCGGCTGGCTTTCGGAAAACCTGCCCTCCAGTTCGGCCCTTTCCTTCAGGCCGAACATGGTGTTTCCGCGCCACCGTACCGTCGCCACGGAATGGCTGGCGCGCTGCGGGCTGGAGATATCGCCGCTGAACATCAGCCTGACGAACGGTGCGACGTCGGGCATGACGGTGGCGCTGATGAGCGTTGCCCCGCCCGGCTCGACGATTGCGACCGAAGCGATCAGCCACCATACGCTGGTTCCGCTCGCCACCTATCTCGGTCTGCATCTCGAAGGGCTGGCGATCGATGAGGAGGGCATGATCCCCGAGGCGCTGGATGAAGCCTGTCGGAAGGGACCGATCCGGGCAATTTTCCTGCAGCCCTCGGTGATCAATCCGATGGCGGCGCTGATGAGCGCGGAGCGCAGGCAGGCGCTCGCCACCGTCGCCGCCAAACATGATATCGCAATCATCGAAAACGACATTCTCGGCCCGATGGTCGAGAACCGCGCGCCGCCGATGGCAGCCTTTGCGCCGGAACGGACACTGTACGTCACGAGTTTCACCAAGATCACCGTTCCGGGTCTGCGGATCGGCTATCTCACCGCGCCCGACCGCTATGTCGCCGCCGTCGCCAACCGGCATCTCGTGTCCAACTGGATGGCGACGCCTGCCATGGCCGAGATCGCCACCCGCTGGGTCAGCGACGGCACGGCAATGGAACTCGTCAACTGGCAGCGCCGTGCCCTTTTGAGCCGGCACGCGATCGCGGCGGAGATGTTGGCCGGGCTTCCCTACCGGGCGCATCCGCAAAGCCTGCACGTCTGGCTGCCGCTCTCCGGCAATCATACGGAGGACGGGTTCGTATCGCAGGCAAGGCTGCGCGGGGTGGCGATCGCGCCCGGCAAATCCTTCCATACCACCGATCAGGGCTGGACGCCGGCTGTGCGCATCTCGCTTGGTTCGACGACGGAAAGCGAGTTGCGGACCGGGCTTGGGATCGTCGCCTCATTGGCGCAAGGCAATCCGGAAGAGCTGCTGCTTGCGATCTGACGCAACTGCCTTGCGTTTGGGCATTCGCAGAATAATTGTCATGATATTATTTTACGAATTGACATGATTTTGATGGACGGTCATCGTTAGGACATTGCTTGTCTCAACAGGGAGAGACATGAATGCTTCCGCCCATCATCCGCATCGACAACATCGTCAAAAAATACGGCCCACTGACCGTACTCGACGGCCTGTCGATGAATGTCATGCCGGGCGAGAAGCTGGCGCTGATCGGGCCGTCGGGCTCCGGCAAGACGACGATCCTGCGCATTCTGATGACGCTGGAGACGATCAGCGGCGGCCATATCGAGGTCGACGGCGAACAGCTCTACCATATGCCCGGCAGCAGTGGGCTGGTGCCGGCCGATGAGCGGCATCTGCACCGCATGCGCGAAAAGATCGGCATGGTCTTTCAACATTTCAATCTGTTCCCGCACAAATGCGTGCTCGACAATGTGACGCTGGCGCCGATGCTGACCAAGGGCATCAAGCGGCCGCAGGCCGAAAAACGGGCTATGGAGCTTCTCGACATGGTCGGCCTGGCCGACAAGGCGAGAAGTGTCCCGGCGCAGCTTTCCGGCGGGCAGAAGCAGCGCGTTGCCATTGCCCGAGCGCTGGCGCTGTCGCCGAAGATCATGCTGTTCGACGAGGTGACCTCGGCGCTCGACCCGGAGCTGGTCGAGGAGGTGCTGAACGTCATGCGGCGGCTGGCGTCCGAGACCGATATGACCATGCTTCTCGTCACCCATGAAATGGGCTTTGCCCATGATTTCGCCGACCGTGTCCTGTTCTTCGACCGCGGCAAGATCGTCGAGGAAGGCAAGCCGGGCGACATCTTTCGCAATCCGACGCAGGAGAGGACGCAGACCTTCCTGCGCAAGATCATTGCGGCGGGGCACCGCGTCTGAGCTCAGACATTGCCCGCAAGAACAAACTCAAGGAAAATCAGAGGAGTTGGGAACGATGAAAGCAGGATATTTTTTGAGCGCCGCCAGCCTGTCGGTGCTTCTGGTTGCAGCAGCTGCCCCGGCCTCGGCTGCCGATGACAAGCTCGAGCAGCTGAAGGAGCAGGGCTTTGCGCGTATTGCCATTGCCAACGAACCGCCGTTCACCGCCGTCGGCGCCGATGGCAAGGTGTCCGGCGCCGCACCCGATGTGGCGCGCGCCATCTTCGAAAAGCTCGGCGTCAAGGAAGTCGTCGCCTCGATTTCGGAATATGGCGCGATGATCCCCGGCCTGCAGGCCGGCCGCCACGATGCGATCACCGCGGGCCTCTTCATGAAGCCCGAGCGTTGCGCCGCCGTCGCCTATTCCGAACCGATCCTCTGCGACGCCGAAGCTTTCGCTCTCAAGAAGGGCAATCCGCTGAAACTGACCAGCTACAAGGACATCGCCGACAATCCGGACGCCAAGATCGGCGCGCCGGGCGGCGGGACCGAGGAGAAGCTGGCGCTTGAGGCCGGCGTGCCGCGCGACCGCGTCATCGTTGTTCCGGATGGCCAGAGCGGCATCAAGATGCTGCAGGACGGCCGCATCGACGTCTACTCGCTGCCGGTCCTGTCGATCCATGACCTGATGGCCAAGGCGAACGATCCGAACCTCGAAACCGTCGCTCCGGTCGTCAATGCGCCGGTCTATTGCGATGGCGCTGCATTCCGCAAGCAGGACGTCGCCCTGCGCGACGCCTTCGACGTCGAGCTGAAGAAGCTGAAGGAATCGGGCGAATTCGCCAAGATCATCGAGCCCTACGGCTTCTCGGCCAAGGCCGCGATGTCGACGAGCCGCGAAAAGCTCTGCGCCGCGGCGAAGTAATCGTGGCAGCCGGCCATGCCATCGGCATGGCCGGGTTGTCCCCGAACGATCTCCTAAAGCGTGTTGCGCTTTAGGTCCTTGTTTTTACGCATGTCGTCATCGCAAAACCGCTGCACAGTTTTGCGCGGCATGCTCTAGGAAGTGAGTTGCCGATGTCGGTATGGTCCGGCTATCTGACACTGATCCTTGAGGGCGCCCTGGTGACGCTCGAACTGACGGTCATGGGGTCTGCGCTGGCACTGGTGATGGCCTTCCTGGCGGGCCTCGGCCGGCTGTCGCGCTTCTTCGCCGTGCGGGCTCTGGCGACGGCCTATATCGAATTCTTCCGCGGCACCTCGATCTTCGTCCAGCTTTTCTGGGTCTATTTTGTGCTGCCTTTTGCGGGTTTGACCCTGACGCCGCTGCAGGCGGGCGTGCTGGCGCTCGGGCTGAATGTCGGTGCCTATGCGGCGGAGGTGGTGCGCGGCGCCGTCAAGGCCGTCGGGCGCGAACAGTCGGAAGCCTGCATCGCGCTCAACCTGTCGCGATACCAGCGCATGCGCCACGTCATCCTGCCGCAGGCGCTGCCGCTGATGCTGCCGACCTTCTGCAACAATGCGATCGAACTTCTCAAAGGCACGGCCGTCGTGTCGCTGATCTCGCTGACGGATATGACGTTCCAGGCGCAGGTGGTGCGGGCGCAGACCGGCAATACGCTGGTGCCCTTCGCGACGATCCTCATCCTCTATTTTCTCATGGCCTCGGCGATCTCCGCGACGATGCGCTGGCTGGAGCGGCGTATGGCGCGCAGCCTCGACGGCATAAGGACCTGATCGGATGGAATGGGATTGGGACTTCGTCTGGCAGATCATGCCGACCCTTCTCGAAGGGTTCCAGATCACCATTCTCGCGACCATCCTCGGCGCTGCCGTCGCGATGATCGTCGGCCTGGCTCTTGCGATTGCCCGGCGATCACCGGTCGCCGGCGTGTCCCGCACGGTCGGCTTCGTCTCGGAATTCATCCGCGGCACGCCGCTGCTGGTGCAGCTCTATTTCATCTTCTACGTGCTGCCCGATATCGGCATTCGGCTGGCGCCGCTGGTCGCAGGCGTCATCGGTATGGGCATTCACTATGCGACCTATACCGCCGAGGTCTATCGCGCCGGCATCGAGAATGTGCCGCGCGGACAATGGGAGGCGGCCAAGGCCACAAATCTGACGACGCGCCAGGCATGGATCCACGTGGTCCTGCCGCAGGCGATCCCGCCGATGATCCCGGCACTCGCCAATTATTTCATCGCCATGTTCAAGGAGACGCCGCTGCTTTCGGCGATCACCGTGCTCGAACTGATGAACCAGGCCAAGAGCATCGCCAACAGCAACTACCGCTACATCGAACCGATGACGCTGGTCGGCGTCTTCTTCCTCGTCATCAGCCTGATCTCCGTAGTGGGATTGCGCTGGCTTGAGGAACGCTACGCCAGGATGGATGACTGACCATGACCGTAGAGATTGAGATCATCCCTGCCGGCAGGCTGCCGCGACTGGAGAATCGGCCGCTGGAAAAGCGCATCGGCCTGATCATCCTCGCGACCGACCACACGACGGAAGTCGACTTCCAGCGCATGGTCGCCAGCGATCGCCTCGGCGTCTATGTCAGCCGCATCCACTACGCCAATCCGGTCACGGCCGAAAACCTCCTGAGGATGCAGCCGTTGCTGACGCAAGGCGCGGCACTGATCCTGCCGGACGAGGCGCTCGATGCCATCGTCTATTCCTGCACCTCCGCCTCGGTGGTGATCGGCGATCGCAACATCGAGGCGGCGATCCATGCGGCCAAGCCCGGGATTCCCGTCGTGACGCCGACGGCGGCCGCCGTGAAAGGTCTGAAAGCGCTTGGCGCCAGACGGATCTCGGTGCTGACGCCCTATACGGTCGAGACCAGTCGGCCGATGGCGGACTATTTTTCGGATCTCGGTTTTGCGATTGACCGCTTCACCTGTCTCGGCCTGACCGATGATCGCGAGATGGCGCGGATCGCACCGGAGGAGATCCTTGCCTTTGCGCGCCAGGCGCTGGCGCCGCAATCGGACGCGCTGTTCATCTCCTGTACGGCGGTGCGCGCAGCCCAGGTCGCTGCCCGCATCGAAAGTGAGACCGGCAAGCCGGTGGTGACCAGCAATCTGGCGACGGCCTGGTCCTGTCTGAGGCTTTGCGGCGATGATCGGGCGCGGCCCGAACTCGGTCAGTTGATGACCAAGTCCTATTGGGAAGGCTGAGATCATGGTGAGCACCTTGCCCGTTTCGCTGGAGGACATCCGTGCGGCGGCGCGACGGATTGCCGGCCGCGTGACCACCACTCCGATGGTGCAGTCCGCGTCGCTTGGCGAATTGGCCGGCGTGCCAGTGCATCTCAAGCTCGAACATCATCAGACGACCGGCAGCTTCAAGCTCCGTGGGGCGACCAATGCGGTGCTGTCCTTGTCGCCGGCGCAGCGCTTACGTGGCGTCGTCGCAGCCTCGACCGGAAATCACGGCCGTGCGCTTGCCTATGCGGCAAAGGCCGAAGGTGCCGTTGCGACCATCTGCATGTCGCGGCTGGTGCCGGAGAACAAGGTTTCGGAGATCCGCCGTCTCGGCGCCGATGTCCGCATCGTCGGCGTATCGCAGGACGAGGCGCAGCAGGAAGTCGACCGGTTGGTCCGCGAGGAAGGGTTGGTGATGGTGCCGCCCTTCGACCATCCCGATGTCGTGGCCGGGCAGGGGACGCTGGGGCTTGAAATCATCGACGACTTGCCGGAGGCGGCGAGCGTGCTGGTGCCGCTCTCGGGCGGCGGCCTTGCGGCGGGGCTTGCGGCCGCGGTCAAAGCCATCAGTCCGACGACCAAAGTGATCGGCCTGACGATGGAGAAGGGTGCCGCGATGAAGGCAAGCCTCGATGCCGGGCAGCCGGTGCAGGTCGAGGAAGTGGCGAGCCTTGCCGACTCGCTCGGCGGCGGCATTGGTCTCGACAACCGCGTCACCTTTGCCATGTGCCGCGAACTTCTCGACGACGTCATCCTGCTGACCGAGACGGAAATCGCCGCCGGCATGCGCCATGCCTATGCCTGCGAACGCCAGGTCGTCGAAGGCGCGGGCGCGGTCGGTATCGCCGCGCTGCTTGCCGGAAAAATCAGGGGCGGCGGTCCCATCGTCGCGATCTTGTCCGGGGCGAATGTCGACATGGAGCAGCACCTGCGGGTGATCAACGGGACGCAGCCGCTCTACGGCGAGGAGGGGCCATGAGCCGGATGATCATTCTGACGGAAACGGAACTGAGGAAAGTCATCGGGCTTGACCGAGATGCGGTCGCCTGCATCGAGGAGGCTTTCGCAGCGCTTGCGACCAAGGCCGTCGCCATGCCCCCGATCCTGCGGCTCGACATTCCGGAATATCGGGGCGAAGTCGATGTGAAGACGGCCTATGTGCCCGGCATCGAGGGCTTCGCGATCAAGATCAGCCCCGGTTTCTTCGACAACCCCCAGATCGGCCTGCCGAGCACCAACGGCATGATGGTGCTGCTGTCGAGCCGGACCGGACTGGTGCAGGCACTGCTGCTGGACAACGGCTATCTCACCGACGTGCGCACCGCAGCAGCCGGCGCTGTCGCGGCGAAACATCTGTCGCGCCAAAATGCGTCCGTGGCCACGATCTTCGGCGCCGGTATGCAGGCGCGGCTGCAGCTCGAAGCGCTGACGCTGGTGCGGCCGATCCGCGAAGCAAGGATATGGGCGCGCGATGCCGCCAAGGCGCAAGCCACGGCTGCGGAATTGGCCGGAAAACTCGGCTTTCCCGTCATCGCGACATCGGACGCCAGGGGAGCAGTGACCGGCGCCGACCTCATCGTCACCACCACGCCGTCGGAAATGCCGATCATCAAGGCGGGGTGGCTGGAACCCGGACAGCATCTGACGGCGATGGGCTCGGATGCCGAACACAAGAACGAGATCGATCCGGCCGCCATCGCCGCTGCCGGCCTCTACGTCGCCGACAGCCTGAAGCAAACGCGGCGCCTCGGCGAGCTGCATCACGCAATCGATGCCGGCCTGGTCGCGGCCGATGCGGTCTTCACCGAACTCGGCCAGATCGTCGCCGGCCGGGCGCCGGGGCGGACGGATAACGACCAGATCACCATTGCGGACCTGACCGGGACCGGCATTCAGGACACCGCCATCGCCACCCTCGCCTTTGCCCGAGCCGGCGCGGCGAAGGCCGGGACCACGTTCGAAAGCTGACCGGCGCGGCGCCGGAAAAGAAGGGAAGAGACATGACCCAGCCCAACCTCAAATTCTCGCTCGGCGAATATGCCGCGCGGCTGGAAAAGACACGGCGTGCCATGGAAGCGAAGGGCGTCGACCTGCTGATCGTCAGCGACCCGTCGAACATGGCCTGGCTCACCGGCTATGATGGCTGGTCCTTCTATGTGCACCAGGCGGTGATCGTGCCGCCACAGGGAGAGCCGATCTGGTTCGGCCGCGGCCAGGATGCCAACGGCGCCAAGTTCACCGCCTATCTGAAGCATGACAACATCATTGGCTATCCCGATCACTATGTGCAATCGACCGAACGCCATCCGATGGATTATCTCTCGGGCATCCTCACCGAACGCGGCTTCGGCAAGCTGACGATCGGCGTCGAGATGGACAATTACTGGTTCTCGGCGGCGGCCTTCGCGGCGCTGCAGAAGCACCTGCCGAATGCGCGCTTCGTCGATACGACCGCCCTCGTCAACTGGCAGCGCGCGGTCAAGAGCGAGACCGAAATCAAGTATATGCGCAATGCCGCCCGCATCGTCGAGGCGATGCATGCCCGCATCTTCGACAAGATCGAGGTCGGCATGCGCAAATGCGATCTGGTCGCGGAAATCTATGATGCCGGCACCCGCGGCGTCGACGGCATCGGCGGCGATTATCCGGCGATCGTGCCGCTGCTGCCGTCCGGCGTCGAAGCATCCGCACCGCATCTGACCTGGGACGACCGGCCGATGAAGACGGGCGAGGGCACCTTCTTCGAGATTGCCGGCTGCTACAACCGCTATCACCTGCCGCTGTCGCGCACCGTCTTCCTCGGCAAGCCGACGCAGGCCTTTCTCGATGCCGAAAAGGCGACGCTGGAGGGCATGGAGGCCGGTCTTGCGGTCGCCAGACCCGGCAATAGCTGCGAGGATATCGCCAACGCCTTCTTCGCGGTGCTGAAAAAATACGGCATCGTCAAGGACAACCGCACCGGTTATCCGATTGGCCTTTCCTATCCGCCGGACTGGGGCGAGCGCACCATGAGCCTGCGACCGGGCGACCGGACGGAACTGAAGCCCGGCATGACCTTCCATTTCATGACCGGCCTCTGGCTCGACGACATGGGATTCGAGACGACCGAGAGCATCCTCATCACCGAGAGCGGTGTCGAGTGCTTCGCGAACGTGCCGCGCAGGCTGATGGTCAAGGATTGAGGCTGCGATGACAGAGATTGGCTTGCGACCGTCACCGATCAGCGCGACGGTCAATTTCGCCGCCGAGGGCGTCCAGCACGGCTTCCTGCGGCTGCCCTACAGCCGCGACGATTCCGCCTGGGGATCGGTGATGGTGCCGATAACGGTCATCAGGAACGGCAAGGGGCCAACGGCTCTTCTGACCGGCGGCAATCACGGCGACGAGTATGAAGGACCGATCACACTCTTCGATCTTGCCCGCACGCTGAAAGCTGAGGAGGTGAGCGGCACTGTCATCATCGTGCCGGCCATGAATTATCCGGCATTCCAGGCGGGAACCAGGACCTCGCCGATCGACAGGGGCAACATGAACCGCAGCTTCCCGGGCCGGCCGGACGGCACGGTGACGGAGAAGATTGCCGACTATTTCCAGCGGGTGCTTCTGCCGATGGCGGATCTCGTCCTCGACTTCCATTCCGGCGGCAAGACGCTCGATTTTCTGCCGTTCTGCGCGGCCCACATCCTGGCGAACAAGCAACAGGAGAAAAAGGCCTTCGAATTGGTGACGGCCTTTGCGGCCCCCTATTCGATGAAGATGCTTGAGATCGATGCGGTCGGCATGTACGACACCGCCGCCGAGGAGATGGGCAAGGTCTTCATCACCACGGAACTCGGCGGCGGCGGCACCGCCACGGCCAAAAGTGCGGCGATTGCCAAACGCGGCACCATCAACGTGCTGCGCCATGCGGGGATCGTCGCGGGCGCCGTCGAGACCGGCCCGACGAGCTGGCTCGATATGCCGGACGGCCGCTGTTTCTCTTTCGCAGAGGAGGGCGGGTTGATCGAGCCTGTCATTGACCTCGGTGAAGCCGTGGCCGAAGACGCCGTCGTCGCGCGCATCCATCCGATCGGCCGGACCGGAATGGCGCCCCGCGAGATCCGCGCCGGCATGAACGGCATTCTCTGTGCCCGGCATTTCCCGGGGCTGGTCAAAGCAGGCGACTGCGTTGCCGTCGTGGCGATCGTTACGGACTGAGGTGGGAAGGGCGGCCCTTCCCTTTGCCGCGGACGCGTCAGGCCGCTTTCTGCGATCTTGACGGGCTGGCGGCCGCGTCGATCTGAAAGCGGCTGACGACCCCTTCCAATGTCTGCGTCTGGCTGCCGAGCGCCCGGCAGGCCGAGGCGGTTTCGACGGCCATGGCGGCGTTGCGTTGGGTGACCTGATCCAGAGCGTTGACGGAGGCGTTGATCTCGCCGATCGCCACCGCCTGCTCGGAGGACACCGAGACGATGCGGGCGATCAGACCGGCAACCTGCTCGACCTGTCCTTCGATTTCCAGAAGCGCCTTGCCGGTGCGGTTGACGAGCTGCACCCCGGTGGAGACCTGAGACGAGGAGGTGGAAATCAGCGCTCTGATCTCCTTGGCGGCGTTGGCCGAGCGCATGGCGAGTTCGCGCACTTCCTGGGCAACGACGGCGAAACCCTTGCCCGCTTCGCCCGCGCGGGCCGCCTCGACCCCGGCATTGAGCGCCAGAAGATTGGTCTGGAAGGCGATTTCATCGATGACATTGACGATGTCGCCGATCTGGGAGGACGAACCTTCGATCCGTTCCATGGCGGCGATCGCTTCGCGAACGACGGCCGCCGAATGTTCGGCGCTGGTGCGGGTCTCGGTCATCATGCCGGTTGCCTTGCCGGCATGGTCGGAGGCGTCTTTCGCCTTGGCATTCATCTCGTCGAGCGCGGCTGTGGCCTCTTCGAGCATCGCGGCCTGCTGTTCCGTGCGCAAGGCAAGGCTGTCGGCGGCATCGGTGATGCCGGACGAGGAACTGCCCACTTGCTTGGAGGTCTGGGCGATCTCGGCCATCGAAGCGCAAAGCGCATCCATGCTGTCGTTGAACTTTGCGCGCAAAGTTTCGTAGGCCGTGGCGAAGGGCGTCGTGATGCGGCAATCGAGATTGCCGTTCGATAGCTGTTCCAGGCCGTATGTCAGTTGGGCGATCACCGTTTCGCGGATCTGTTCCTCAGCGGCCTTTTCGGCCAGCTGGCTGCGCTCGCGCTCGAATTCCGCGTCGCGAAGTGCGGTCTCGCGCTTCTGCGCGTCCTGCCGTTCGAGCGCATTGCGGCGGAATACCGCGACGGCCTTGGACATGGCGCCGATCTCGTCGGAACGGTTGGCATAGGGAACTTCGGTCGAAAAATCGCCTTCGGCGAGGTTGCCCATATAGGCCTTCATACCGTCGAGCGGCACGATGGCGCGACGGCGCAGGAGATAGAGGCCGATCAGCAGCAGGCCGAACGAGCCGAAACCCGCAGCACCGGCATAGATCGTCCAGGTGACGATTTCCGAAGCGGCATTGCGCTCCTCGCCCTTCAGGAAGGCGTCGGAATTGGCAACGAGTTTCTCGACCGCATCCTGATGCGAATGGAAGGCAACGCGCAACTGTTCGATCGCACCATGCGCCTTGTCTTCATCCTTGGCATTCAAGGCGGGGATGATCTCGCGGTTCATCACCCCCCAGAATGCATCGCCCTTGGCGATGACATCGTTTTCAAGCTCGTCCTTCAACGCCTGCGGCAGCCGGGTGGTTTTCCAATAGGCGCGGCGGTCGTCGTAAGCGGCCTTGAGATTGGCGATCTTGGCAAGATTGGTGTCTGTTAGTTCGGGAAATTTGCTCGCCTCGAAGGAGAGCATGTAGGATTCGACCACGAACAGCGGCGGCGGTAGAATATCGGCAATCAAATCCTTGCCGTAGACGACCTGCTCGTAAACCGGACCGTTGACCTTCAGCCGTTCGAGCGCCGATTGCTGCAATCCGATCGACATGAAAAGACCTACTGAAACGGCGACGCCGAACGCCACCAGACTGCGAGCGATGGTGAATGCCAAGACTGTCTCCAAATAACTTTTGGCCTCTCTACTTCGAGAGACCTGATCTACGTACGGCATTATTTGGCAAGAACACTGAAATATGGTTAATTCTTATGAGGTCGGAGCTTAGCCAGCTCTTTCAGGTCTGGGGCAACCGTCCAAAATTGGGTTGATAGGTTGAAGCGGTGGTATCAAACCATCACCAGCCATCATGATGGCTCAAGGCGACATCACCTTCATCGCGAAGGAGATCAGCTTGGCTGCCCTCAGCTTTCCGTACGAAGTGCAAAAAGCATGTGATCTTGCTCGCCGTGAAAACGGCTCGATAGCCGCCATAGCCGAGCGGACCGAAGCCCAAGGATTTCCTATCGCGGCGCCGGGGTTATCGCGGATAGCGTTGTCAAGCGGTTAGCTTCTGAATGGGTCGATCGACGCGCCGGTAAGCCTTTCAGGCCAATCGCATGAGCATTTCATTCAGGTCGCTGATCTGGCGGAGCAGTTCGACCAACTTGTCCGTATCATCTTGGCTGAGCCGGCCCGTTCCGGCGCTGCTCTGCCAAAGATGTTGAAATTGTTGGCTCGTCTGGCGCGCGCTGCTCATGATTTCGATGATTTGCGCGCGGTTTTCCCAGGTTGCAACGACGGTCGATTCGTTCATTTCCATCGACACGTCCGGTTCGCGTTCCAGCAAAAGCAATTCCTGATTCCTCTTGGCGACGGCGGGTTGGTTCGGCAGTCAGCAGCGATTGAAAATCAAACGATTGTCTGTCGGGTGTGGGGCGAACCCGATAGACAATCGGCAAGTCCTTCTTGGGAACCCAAATCAGGAATCGCAAGAGCAATAAATGGGAAATTTTCCCATATGTCAATCTGATTGATGGCGCGTTAGCGCGGAACTGGAGGATCCGTAGGCGGTGGACCGCGGCGCAAGGGGTCTTGCGGCGGCGGACCCCGCCTGTTCGGATCAGGATAATCTCCGCCAGGCCCGCCTCTGCCGAAAGACGGATGGCCACGCTCTGGCCCGTCTGGAGGACCATCCGGCGGGCGAGGACCAAAGCCGTCTGGGCCTTGCCTGTCCGCAAAGCCCGTCATTCTGCTTGAATCGCGAACGGTGACGTCGACAAATCCATGGCCATCGGGAGACATTCGCATCGAGCCGTAAGGCGCTGAGCCCCCAGGTCCTGCGCCAGCTCCGCCCTTTTCTGCGGGTTTGAAGGTCTCGACGTTGACGACACCTCGTTTCAGACCCGGCACCACAGGTTCGGCCTGAATGCGTATAATGACCGATCGATTGGCGTCCGTCCTGAGACGCACGACGGTTTGCTTGCCGACCAAATGTGCTTGCGCCTGCCCAAGCGAAAGGCCGCCGAGCAAGACGCGATTGCCGCTCCTTACGGGGACACCGCGAACATGGGCGCCATCGGAAACGGCGCGATGCTCGATGCGTCTGGCAATGATGGTGCCATCCGGTTTGCGGATGCCGAACACGGCGACCCGCTTGCCCTTTCGCAAGCCCTTCGTGACCAAACCGGTCGTGTCGACGGTTTGCGACAGGATGGTCATCCCGGTCTTACCCATCTCGTCGATGCGGCCCTGGACCTCGCTGACGATCGCGATGCGGGCAGCACGCTTTCCTGCCATCAGCACCCGGACGACATGACCGACCTTCATCGCGCTTGCAGGCGCGCGTCGTCCATCGATGTCGATCGGCGTCGTCGCACTGAACGGTATGTGGATGTTGTTGACGATGATGCTGCCAAAACCCTGGATGGTCCCGACGATGCCGGTTCCACCGATACCGTGGTCTTCGTTCTCTCCACCTCCAATGGAAAGACCGGAGCCTCCGATGCCATGATCGCCGGTGCCCGTCGGCTGCGCGGCTGTCATCGCTGGCATCAGAACCTGGAGCGCTATTCCGCCCAAGAGAAACTGTCTTCTCGAGATCGTTGACGGGCTCATGCGTCAGTCTCCGTCTCGGAAGCGGCTGCTGCCGGAGGAACTGCGTCACCCTCCTCGGTCATGACATAGACGCCCGTGATCCAGCGGCTGTTGCCGCCGGGATCGTCCTTGATGGCCTGATGGGCGATCTTGTTGAGCTTCAGGAGCAGCGCCATCCCTTCCTTGCGCCCAATCTCGTCGAGCCGGGCTGCCAGCGCTGGAGATATCCCGTCATAATGAACGGCGCGTTCGAAATAGGGAGGAGGGTCGTTCATCAGATTCATGACCGATGCCTGGACGTGGTCACGAAGGTTGCGGGTAAAATAATGCCGGCGGGCTTCGTCCCCGGCATTCGGGACGATCGATGAGAGGTTGAGCTGGATCCAACCGTTCTGATCGACAACGACAATGTCTCTGTCCAGCCAGTCGTCCAGGATCGAGCGAGGATGGACGTCCTTGGTGATGTCGCCCACCAGGCTTTCGAATGACGGACCGCCGTCGCTGGATGTGCGGGGCAGGGCGCTCGGCCTATCCTCCGCATCGCAATAGAGCGGATCGGCAAGCCATCTCGCAAGAATGCGGCTCGTCTGCGAAACACTCACGGTGAGAAAGGATGCCGTCAGGGCCTGTCCACGCAGCCGGTTGACGTCCTTGCGGTGGATGCCGGTCAGAAGCGAGATACGGCTATCCGTCTGCTGTTTGTTCGGCAGCGTAAATTCGTTCTCCGCAACCTCGATATAGAGGCGGCGAAGAATGGCCGAAAAAGCAGTGAAGTTGAAGCCGGAGGCGAGAGCGAGTTTGACCAGCGGGCGAAGCACGCGGACGAGCATGGCCTGCAAGGTCTCTTCGGAGAATGGAAGCTTCGCGCGCGGCTTTGACATCAACAATACACTCGGTCCCTGAAAGACCATTGCCGGCAGACTTCGACAGTCG
This sequence comes from Rhizobium sp. BK112, assembly GCF_014193215.1. Taxonomy (NCBI): domain Bacteria; kingdom Pseudomonadati; phylum Pseudomonadota; class Alphaproteobacteria; order Hyphomicrobiales; family Rhizobiaceae; genus Rhizobium; species Rhizobium sp. BK112. Next base: position 93,710 of record NZ_JACHYZ010000012.1, on the reverse strand, counting down.
CCCTCCATCTCCCTATGGCAAAGTCCAGACTGCCGCAACGGACAAGCCACATGCAAGACCAGCCTATGCCATGCTCCCGGGCGGCGCGGCCGTTGTCACGCCGCCTTCGAGACGAGATTTAGCGTGGTCCGTTAATGAGTTACCGGATGCGGCTCGGGTGAAAGCACCGCGCCATGGCGCCAGTCGATCAGCCGGTCGATACGTGCAATCTTGTGGAAAACCTCGAAGACATCGAATGACGCGCCTTTCTCGATATGGCCGGCCAAGAGCTCGCAAAGCTCGAATATTTCGGGCGGCGTGCCGGTCATCTCGACGCCGTCATCGGTGAAAACGCCTGATCGCGGCCATGCCCGCGGCTGTTGTTCGTCGAGTTTGCAGCCGACGAAAGGGATTGTATCGATGATGCCGGCAGCGAGCGCGAAGGCGGCTTCCGTCACGATTTCGGAGCAATCCGTGCTCGGCTGTTTGCTTAAGGCTGGTATCTGCAAGCGCTTGAACTCCTTCATGTCAGATCCGTCAGAGGTAATTGACCAAACTCAGGCCCTGGAGTTTCGAGACGAGCGTATAGGCCGTTTCCAGTTGCGTTTGCAGTTGGTTGACGAGTGTCGACGCCTCATAGACATCCACGCCCTGGAGATCGACGAGCTTTCCCTGAAGCAGGGTTGATTGAGCGTCGAGGGCGTCATTTGCCTTTTCGACCCGCTCCTGCGAGAGGCCGAGCTCGCTTTGCTGCGTGACGATGCCGGCCGTTGCCTGCGCCGCATAAGCGATAGCCTTGGATGCAACGGTGCTCTGCGCATCGGATGCGAGATCCTGACCGAAGAGGGACGACACGACGACGGATGCAAGCGCGAGATAACGCATGCCTTCCGAATTCGCGTTGGTGGACGAGGTGATGGTTTCCGATCCGCTGATCCGGCTTGTCATGTCGGTGCTCGAGGCAGTCGACCAGCCGTCTGCAGAGTCCGTCCAGGCGCTCTCGGAAAACATCGGCTCGACCGTGTCGGTGATGAATGTGCCGATTTCCTCGCCCGTCAGCTCGTTCACGTCTTTTCCGAGGCCGGTTGCATAGTCGCTCAGCGCCGTCACGATCGTATCCGAGACCGTGGAAGTTTGGTCGGTCAGGGGCTGGCTGTCGAGGTTTGTCCCGCCAAACAGGAACTCGCCGTTGACGGCCGTATTCGCCGTCGAGATCAGTTGCGAGACCGTGGAGCTCGCTGTCTGCAAGGCGACGGCGATACTCGTCGTATCCTGGCTCGCCTGAAGCGCGGTCAGGTTCGAAACCAGGCTGTCGCCGGCATCCTTGAGGTTTGAAAGGGCCGTCTGCGACGCGTCCATGCGCAATGCGACGACGGAATTGCTCGTTTGAAACGACGCGGCCTGGTTGATGGCGCTGGTGAAGTTGAGCGACTTTGCAGCGCCGGCACCAAGGGCCGTACCGATATCGCTGTAGGTTCCCGTCGTTGCCTCTGTCGAAGCGCTCTGCAGCTTGGACTGGGACTGGCTGATGGTCAGCTTGAGAACGTTTTGCATCGCCGATGATGAGACAAAAGATGCTTTCATGACTAGCTCGCTATGTCGAGGAGCGACTTGAACATGTCGTCGATGACGTTCAGGATTTTCGTCGCCGCTTTGTAGGATTGTTCGATGTCGAGAAGCAGCGTCAGCTCCTCGTCGAGGTTCACGCCCGCTTCATTGGAATAAGCCTCGTCGGAGCGCGACAGGGCCGCCGAAGTGGTTTCGGAGGCCGTCGTCGCATCGCTGCGATATTGCTCGAGCCAGCCGATGGAGGCGCTGGCATAGTCCGTCAGGCTTTGCGTCGTGGAGAGGCCGGCATCGGAAGAGAAGGAGCGCTGTTCCGTCAATGCCTCGTACAGGGCGTCGAGATTGTCCGAGAAGCCGCTGTCTCCCGACGTGTTGAGATCGGTGATGCCGCTGATCGTTCCATCGCGCAGCTTCGTCGCATCGCCGCCGTCGCTCGTGACGACGGCTGTATTGACCGAGATGGTGGACGCGATCCCGGTGATATCGTCGGTGTCGGACGGCGTTGTCCCGGTTGCGCCCGATGCTGTCGTCCACACGAAAAGTCCGGGTGCGCTCGTGCTGCCGTCGGTTTCGGAGAAGATCTGGACGAGCGATTTGGCGATCTCGTCGAGCTGGGCCTGGAAGGTCGGGGCGACCTCGTCGCGAAGCTGCAGCAATGACTGCAGGCTGCCCGAGGCAGTGGTCGTCGATCCTTCGCCGGCGTCGAGCGCAACCCCGTCTATGTAGACGGAATTGCCCTCCGTTCCCGCGACATAGGTTGCTGTCGAGGTGAATGAGACGGTGCGCGGTACAGTCTCGAACAGCACGGTGCCATCCGAGGTGTAGAGCGCCATGTCGTTATTGCTGCGGACGACGGAATTGACGCCGACGATCGAGGAGATCTGCTTCAAGAGCTTTTCGCGCTCGTCGAGCGCCGAGGATGTATCCGCGCCGGTCGATGTCGCCAGTTTGACTGCGTTGTTTGCCGTCTCGAACTGCGACAGCAGCGTATTCAGCGTCGAGACCTGCGTGGCGATTTCCGCGTCGGCGTCGGTTCTGATCGACTGAACGCCGTCGCTTGCGGTATTCAGCGAATTGGCAAGATCCTGCGCGGCGGTGACGGCCGATTGTGCCGCGGTCGTGCTGCTCGGCGAGGTGCCGAACGTCTGGAGCGCCTGCTGGAATGCCGCGAGATAAGTGCTTGGCGAGGTCTCGTAGTCATTGCCGCCCACCAGCGACTTCAAGCTTTCAAGGCCGGTCAGAAGCGTTTGCTGGGCGCTGTCCTTGGAATTCGTCTGCAGGTACTGAGACAGAAGCGCGGTTTCCTGCGCCCGGCTGATGCTGACGACCTGCGCGCCGGAAAGGGATGTCGTGATCGACGCTTCCCGTCTCACATAGTCGGAGTTTCCTGCATTGGCGATGTTCGTCGAGACGACGCTGCTTTGCTGGCCGGTATTGTTGAAGATGCTTTGTGCGCTGTTTAAGGCGGAGGTGAGCGACATGCCGACGCCCTCCCTATCGTTTCAGATTGACGAGGACATCCATGATATCGGAGCCGGTCTGGAACACCTTCGAATTGGCGGTATAGCTGCGCTGCGCTTCGATCATCTCCGTCAGTTCGCCGGCGAGATCGACGTTCGAGCTTTCGAGAGCGCCGGACTGGATGGAGCCGAGGCCGTTGGTCTGCGGGAAGCCGGTTACCGTCACGCCGGACATTCCGTTGGCGGTGTAGACGTTGCCGCTGAGCAGCGTCAGATTGTCGGGGCTTGCGACCGTCGCGAGAGGAATCTGGTAGAGAGACTTCGTCGTGCCGTTGGCATAGGAGACCGACACCACACCATCCGTGCCGATCGAGACCGCACTCACAGCGCTCGCGGCCTGGCCGTCGGCCGAGCCCGTCGCCGAGAAGTCGGAGGCGAGCTGGGTGAAATCCGAATAGTCCATGGTGATCGTCTGTGCCGTCGTCGGATCGACGATATCCGTGTCGGTCGCCGAGGTGAGCTGTCCGTCGGCGTCGAAGGAGAGCGTCGCGACGCTGACGGCGTCGGAGGAGTAGGGGAAGGACGTCGTGCCGCCGGTGGTTGCGTCGGCATTGCGATAAACCGCGACCTCCCAGGCGCTTCCGGTGACCGCGCCGCTTGAATCCGTCGTCACACCGGTTTTGGTGAAATAGTAGTCGTATTGGACGGTAGCGCCGAGGCTGTCATAGGCAACCAGCGACATTTTCTGCGTGTCGTCGGTGACATCAGACGTGTTGGCGCTCGGCAAAGTCGTCGTATCGGTAACGACGGTCGCTTCGGAGTTCAGGTTGCCGCTGAAATAGGCGCTGCTCGAGGCAACTGCGCTCAATCCCGACTGGGACACGTTGACCGGCACCAGGCCGTCAAAACCGTTGACGACCACCGCCGGCACGCCGGAATCATAGGAATATCCCATCAGCGTGTAGCCGGCGCCGTTGACGAGATTGCCGTCGCTGTCGACAGAGAAGTCGCCGGCCCGGGTGAGCACCGGCGTGCCGTCGGCACCTTGCACGATGAAGAACCCGTCTCCCGAGATCGCCAGGTCGTAATCGGAGGTCGTGTAGGAGATGTCCCCCTGTTCGGAAATCGCCTGGCGCACGGATGTCTGAACGCCACCGGAATTGTAATTGCCCGACGAAGACGGCAGGACCAGCGACGAGAAGGACGTGGAAACGGCCTTGTAGCCGGTGGTGTTGGCATTGGCGATATTGTCGGAAACCGTGCTGAGCCGGTTTGCCTGGGCGCTCATGCCGGAGACGGCGGTTTTCATGCTTCCAAAAATGCTCATGGCTCGATCCTTTAAGGTTTGGGAACATGCCATGTGACGAAAGGCTTCCAGAGCCCGGATGGCGGGCGCACGACATCGCTGGCGCCGTGCAAAAGCCGACACCGGTCGATGATCTGATTGTCTGGACTGACCCCGTGATGGCGATAGGCGCTTCGGCTCATCCGCGCGCTGGTTATCCGTGCGCCTGTGACGGCGCACACTTCAACATTTCCATATTTCGGAAGCGACCCGACTGAAGGCTCTGCCGGCTCAACTGCCGGGTCGCTTTAAAACCGTCTCAGTGCAGATCCTCCAGCGACCGCAATGGCGACGGCTTAACGACCGTCAGCTCGTGGACTGTGCAGACAATGAACCGGTGCCCGACGTGTCGAGCAGACTAAAGAGCTGGCTCGCCTGGCTTTCGGTGACGTCGTCCGGCTTACCCGCCATGAATTCGTCCAGTGTCACGAGCCCGTCTCCATCCGTATCGAGATCGGAGAGCAGGGATGCAAACTGGTCATCGTCATCGTCACTGGACGACGGCGGCGGTCCTTCGGGACGTTCCGACTGCTGAGCGGACATGGCCTCGGTCAGCGTATCGACCGATAGCGAGCCGGCACCTTCGCTGTCGAAGCTGTCGAACAGCGTGCCGGCCTGCTCCTCGCTCACATCGGACGGCCGACCTGCAACGAATTCGGCTTTGCTTACCTGCCCGTCGCCGTCGGTATCGAGATCGGAGAGCAGGGATGCAAGATCGTCATCGTCGGAAGGTGGCGGGGGTGGCGGCCCCTCGGCACGTTCCGACTGCTGGGCGGACATGGCTTCGGTCAGCGCATCGACCGATAGCGAGCCGGCACCTTCGCTGTCGAAGCTGTCGAACAGCGTGCCGGCTTGATCCTCCGACACATCGGACGGCCGGGCTGCGACGAACTCGGCCTTGCTGACGTAGCCGTCGCCGTCGCTGTCCAGCTGCGCAACGTCCATGTCTGCGCCGCCGTCCTGCTGCTCGCTGGAAGCGGACTGATCGGCGAGGCCGTTCATCGTCAGCGACATCAACTGCGACATGAGTTTCTCAGCGCTGTTGGCCGCGTCTTCGCTGAGCTGCTGGGTTGTGGTTGATTTTTTTGCCGAAACCGTATTACAGGATAGGACGTCCTGGGACGCTGACGTCGAACTCTTGCTATAGGAATAGGAAGACATTGACGTTGCGGCGGAAATGGTCGTCATAAGCGCTCCATCGCTAGAGGGTGGGGATGCAACGCATTACAGAACTGATGAGTTCTCTAAATCGAAATTACTAATGCCACAACCGAAAAAATCGTCCCTCAGAAATCGTAGTCTCCTTTCTGCGGGCGTCGGCTTGTGCTTCGATGAGGCGGTCTAGATCATCATGGATGTTGCCGACGATCCCGCAGATGAGCCGCGCAAACGGGGCCGGCCGAAAGTCTCCAGCGATGATGACAAGCGCGTGCATATCGTCGAGATTGCCCGCCGCGTTTTTGTAAAATACGGCTACGCCGGAAGCACGACCGCGGTCGTCGCCACCGAGGCGGGTGTTTCGAAACAGACGCTCTACAAGCTGTTTCAGAGCAAGGAAGAGCTGTTTGCCGCCGTGGTCGGTGCTCATCGGCGCATGATGCTCGACCTGCCACGGCCTCCAGAAGATCTCTCGATCGCCGAGAGCCTTGAACGCATCTTCATGATCGACATGGATGAGGACAAGGATGCCGATCGTGCCGGTTTCCTGCAACTCGTCTTTCGCGAAGCGGGGCAGTTTCCCGAACTCGTCGACATTCTGCAGCGCGAAGGCATGCGTGCCAGCCGGCAGCAGCTTGCCGACTGGCTGAGCGACCGCAGGGCCGAAGGCAGGCTGTCGCTTGATGATCCGACCAGCGGAGCCCGCATGCTGATGGATATGATCTTCGGTGGCATGGGGCCGCCGGAAGGGCGTGCTCAGGCCTGGCCCGACCGGGCGGCACTGCTTGCCCATCTCCGGCGCTGCATTGCAATCTTTGCCGCGGGCGTCGGCGCCGCGTGACCCGATAAAGCCGCGATCCCTCGGCTTTCGACGTCCTGTTGCATTTTCGAAGAATTATAGTACCATGTGGTTCTATTAAATTGATTCGGCCGCATGAATGCGGTCCGTCAGCGCCATGAACGGCGGCAACATCTCAGCAAACATGAAAAGTTTCAACCGTGGCGGCCGGCAGGCTTTCGCGCGCGCATGCTCATGAAAGGGACAGGCGTTGGTTTCCACCTATGTGAGCTACCTCTCGGTCGCCAGAAATCTGAGCGCCAGTCTCTCGAGTGTGGCTTCACAGGCAACGGTTTCCCGCGACAGTGACTACTACAAGGAAAACATCGACAAGGTCACGACGGTCGATGAATTCATGGGCGATTACAAACTCTACTCCTATGCCATGAAGGCATACGGGCTAGAGGACATGACCTATGCCAAGGCCTTCATGAAGAAGGTGCTGGAAAGCGACCTCAGCGATTCATCGAGTTTCGCCAACACTTTGAGCGATAGCCGCTATGCCGAATTCGCCGCCGCCTTCAAATTCGGGGGCGAGACGAAGACGGCGCAGTCAGACGTGCAGCGGGACAATCTGCTCGATGCCTATGAGGAATCCTTCGACACCGAGGCGGACGACATCACGGATGAGACGGATTATTTCGAAGAGAATATCTCGTCGATCACCTCGGTCGATGATTTCCTGTCGAGCTCCAGACTGAAGAACTATGCGCTTACGGCCTTCGGCCTCAGCACCGAATACACGTCCAGCAGCTTCCTGAAGCAGGTTTTGACGAGCGATCTGGATGATGCCGACAGTTTCGTCAACCAGCTCGGCGACGACGTCTATGTCAGCCTGGCAAAGGCCTTCAACTTCAACGAGGATGGCTCGACCGACGGCGATGTGATGTCGGAAGACCAGATCTCGCTGGTGACGAGTGGCTATGCGGTGGCCTCGTCGACGATCGCGTCCACGGAAACCGGGGAGGCCTACGACACCTATTTCGCTGCTGAAATTGGCAACATCACCTCCGTCGACCAATTGATGAGCGACGACAAGCTGGTCGGCTATCTCAGGATTGCCTACGGTCTTTCCGACGACGAATCCGACAGCTACATTTCGGCGGCCCTGAAAAGCGCCGACATCGCCGAAGCGATCGGCTTGTCCGACCTGCACGAGGCCTTCAATTTCGACGAGGACGGCGCGCTTGCCGATGGCGACACCGCCCAGACCTCGGACCAGACCGCCACGACCACGGCAGCCTTCGATGAAAATTATGAAGTGCTGGTCGCCAATACCAGCACGGAAGACGCCACCGACAACTATACGACGCGCATCGCCAGCGTCACCTCGATCGATGATTTCCTCGTGTCGAATGCCGATGACGACGATGACGACAACGACGATCTCCCCGAACTGTGGGAAATGGCGTTGCGCGCCTATGATATAGACCCCGACAGCGTTTCGAGAAGCGAGGTCCGGAAAATTCTCGAAAGCGATCCCACGGACTCGAAAAGCTATGTCAACAGCCTGAAGGACGACCGGTTCGTAGCCTTTCGCAAAGCATTCAACTTCGACGACAATGGCGACGTCACCGTTCCCTTGCAGGCCATGTCGGAATCCGTCGTCGACGACTACGCCGCCTATTACAAGCAGAACAAGATCCGATACCTTGAAGGCGACGAGCTGACCGAGGCGACCGACGCGGCGAATGACGAGATCACCTATTTTCGCGAGCAGATGGCGACGATCACGACGGCCAGCGAATTCCTGGCCGACGATCGCCTGGTTAGCTTCGCGCTTGAGGCGAAGGGGCTCGATCCGGACGATGTCACGTCGGACGAACTGAAGAAGATGTTCTCTTCCGATCTCGACGACGAAGATAGTTATGTCAACAAGCAGGACGACAATCGTTTCGCCGAACTCGTCGGCTCGTTCAATTTCGATCAGGACGGCAATATTTCCGCCGATCCGACCGGGACCGTGCAGCAGCGCGGCGACGTGCTGGAAACGATCGACTCCTATGTCAGGCTGACGCTCGAAGACGATCAGGGCGACAGCAACACCGGCGTGCGCCTTGCCCTCTATTTCGAACGCAAGGCGCCGGAGATCTCGAACGCCTATGATATTCTGGGCGACAGCGCGCTCTTCGAGTTCTTTACGACGACCTTCAACCTGTCCAGTTACGTCTCGAATATGGACGTCGAGAAGCAAGCCGAGATGGTCAACAATTTCATCGACATGGAGGATCTGTCGGATCCTGACAAAGTCGACGATCTGATCCAACGCTTCACCGCCATGTATGACATGGCCAACGGTACGGGCACCACGTCGTCAGCCCTTTCGATCCTGACCGGCTCGTCGACAATAAGCGCTGACACGCTGCTTGCGGTGGCGCAGTTGAAAAGCAGCTGAGCGGCCCGCAGTGCGCCGTTCCCGGGGAGGCTGCATCGCTGCCCGCGGCAGGGCGGGCCGCCGGCTGTCTTTGCCCCCGGATGCGCCTGATGAATGCAGCGCTGGTTGAAAATAAATTATACTGCACGTCACATTCATAATTAAATCCCCGTTAATGAGCATGAGCGAATATTCGCAAAATGGCTGGATCGACAGCGATGAATCTAGGAGGATTTGCGAGTGAATATTCTTGATCGTGGTGCAAATGCTGTCGCTGTTCTGGCGGCTCTATCGAATTCGCAAGCCATGATCGAGTTTGATTTGTCGGGCAAAATCCTCACCGCAAACGAAAACTTCTGCAGGGCGCTTGGTTACGAGTTGAGGGAGATCGTCGGAAAACATCACAGCATGTTTGTCGAAACTGCCTATGCATCCTCGGCAGAATACAAGGCTTTCTGGACGAAGCTGTCAGCAGGAAAATTCGATCAACGACAGTATAAACGGCTCGGCAAAGGCGGGCGCGAGGTCTGGATCGAAGCGTCCTACAATCCGGTGTTCCGTCGCGGGAAGCCGGTCAAGGTCATCAAGATTGCAACCGATATCACCGCGCAGAAGCTGATATCTGCCGAGCATGCGGGCAAGATCGACGCATTGTCCCGGGCTCAGGCGATCATCGAATTCACGCCGGCCGGCGAAATCCTGACCGCAAACGACAATTTCCTGACCGCTCTTGGTTATTCGCTTGCCGAAATCCAGGGCAAGCATCACTCGATGTTCTGCGAAGGCGACTATTCCAAGTCGGAGGCCTACAAGGAATTCTGGCGGAAACTTGCGGGCGGCCAACTGGTTGCCGACGAATTCATGCGTGTGGGCAAGGGCGGACGGAAGGTTTACATCCAGGCTTCCTATAATCCGATCTTCGACCTGAACGGCAAAGTGTTCAAAGTCGTGAAGTTCGCAACCGATGTCACTGCGCGTGTCGAGAATGTCGAACAGCTCGCCCGTTGCCTGACGAATTTTGCAGATGGCGACCTGTCGCAGACGATCCAGAAGCCTTTCATTCCTTCGCTGGAACGGCTGCGCACCGACTTCAACAGCGCTTCGGAAAAGTTGAAGGACGCGATGGCAACGGTGGCCGAAAATGCCAAGGCGATCTCGGCCGGTTCCAACGAAATCCGCACCGCCGCCGACGACCTGGCAAAGCGTACCGAGCAGCAAGCGGCATCCGTCGAAGAGACGGCGGCCGCCCTTGAGGAAATCACGACGACGGTCAAGGATTCGAGCCGCCGCGCCGAGGAGGCCGGTCAACTCGTCTCCCGCACCAAAGACCATGCGGAACATTCCGGCCAGGTGGTTCGTGATGCGATCGGAGCGATGGACCAGATCGAAACCTCGTCGCGCGAAATTTCCAATATCATCGGCGTCATCGATGAGATTGCCTTCCAGACGAACCTCTTGGCGCTCAATGCCGGCGTAGAGGCGGCACGGGCAGGGGAGGCCGGCAAGGGTTTTGCGGTCGTTGCTCAGGAGGTCCGGGAGTTGGCGCAGCGGTCGGCGAAAGCTGCAAAGGAGATAAAGAGCCTGATTACAGCCTCCGGTTCTCACGTCGCAAAGGGCGTCGCCCTCGTCACGAATGCCGGATCCGCGCTTCAGGAAATCGCCAGTCAGGTTCACGACATCAACACCAATGTCACGGCGATCGTGGAGGCGGCGCGCGAGCAATCGACGGCGCTCGGCGAGATCAACCAGGCCATCAACACCGTCGACCAGGGAACGCAGCAGAATGCCGCGATGGTCGAGGAACAGACGGCTGCGAGCCATGGCCTCGCACGCGAGGCCGCCGCACTTTTCAAGCTTCTTGAACAGTTCCGTTTCGACGATGCTCCGAGATCGAGACTTTCATCCACGCAGGCGGATCGTCATGTGCCCGCACCGACGGCTTTGAAAGTTGTTCGTACCTCGCCCGCCGCGTCCGTCCAGCGCGGGTCGGCGGCCGCCGCGCTGAAGTCTGATTGGGAAGAATTCTGATCAACCCAGAAAATTGCTGTCGGCGGCAAGTTCGTCCGCTTCCATGATCCATGAAGGGTCTCACTCCGCGTCACGCAGCACTGCGAGGAGTAAGGTCGCATGTCCCTTACCGAAGATGAAAGATTGAACCTTCTCCACGAGGCAAGCATTCTCGATACACCGCCGACGACAGAGTTCGACGCTATCGTTCGTCTGGCCTGCAATATATTCAACATGCCGATGGCATTGGTTTCGTTCGTCGACGAGCAGCGGCAGTGGTTCAAGGCCCAGCAAGGCTTCACTTTGAAAGAGACGTCACGCGAGCATTCCTTTTGCGGACATGTTGTGGAAACAGGGTTGCCGCTCGTCGTTGAAGATGCCGGGAAAGATTCCCGCTTTTGGGAAAACACATTCGTGAACGAGTGTTCCGTCCAATTCTACGCGGGCGTTCCGCTTTTGGAAGGGGAGACCTGCTACGGCAGTTTTTGTGTCCTCGATACGAAGACCCGCCGTTTCGGCGATCGGGATATCGAACAGCTCCGTAACTTGGCAAGCGTCATCGTGGGCCTGATTCGGGAGCATCGTCAGCAAAGCCAGCTGAAAGAGCAGCAACGTGAACCGGAGTTGAAGCAGGCTCGGTTCGAACAGACCGAGCGCTCTGCCAAAGTCGGTGGCTTTGAGATGGATCTCAACACCGGTACGATCATCTGGTCGGACCAGATTTATCGCACTGTCGGATTGCCGGTCGGTAAACGAATGACCTCGGAGGAGGTGATCGGCTGCTATGCTCCGGAAGAGCGCGACGGCGTCAGTCGCAGGATTCGCGGTCTCCTGAATGGCTCGGAGATCGGCGTTGACAAAGAGTATCGCATCATAACGCCAGAAGGCGAAGAACGATGGATTCGCGTGGTCAGCGATATCGAACACCTGCACGGTGAGCCAAAACGTTTGTTCGGCATCGTTCAGGATGTTTCCGAAAAAGTGCGCTACGAGCAACGCTTGCTGCAGGCGGCAAATGCCGATCCCCTGACCGGGCTTGCCAACCGGGCGGCATACAATGCTCACATGGCGAGGCTCACAGCGACGGATGCCGCCTCCATTGGTTTGCTGCTGGTCGACGTCGATCGCCTGAAGCAGGTGAACGATATCCTGGGCCATGCGACCGGTGACCTGCTGCTGAAAGGCGTGGCATCTCGTCTGGACGAGCGCTTGGGAAAGCGCGGAAAGGTCTTTCGCCTCGGCGGCGACGAATTCTCGGTTGTTCTGGACGCACCCGCAAACGCGCGGGTAATGCGTTCACTCGCGCGACACCTGATTGAATATATCGGCCGCCCTCTGGAGGTCGCGGGATCAACGATAAATCCCACGATAACCGTGGGAGGCGCGATTTCGGAAGGTGAAATGGATGCGGCGACGCTTTCGCAAAACGCAGACTTCGCCCTGTATCACGCCAAGGAAACACGGCGTGGAAGCTACGTTCAATATGAGCCCAGCCTGCGTTCGAGGATAGCCCATCGCATTCAGATCGTCCGAGAGGTGGAGTTGGCGCTTACCGAGCATCGAATGGTGCCGCATTATCAGCCAATCGTGAGCTGCGCCGACGGTCAGGTATGGGCGTTTGAAGCGCTGGTGAGAATGCAACGTCCCGATGGATCAGTCGTATCGGCGGCGCAATTTCATGAAGCCTTCACGGACTCGAGTGTTTCCCATCACATTACGACATGCATGCTCGATCATGTCGCGACCGATATCTGCAAATGGATGGACCGGGGGCTGAGTTTCGGACGGGTTGGCATCAATGTCAGCGCCTCTGATTTCATGAGGGGTGACCTGGAAAGCCGCATCGTTGGTGCGTTCGCGTCGAGAGGCATTCCGCTCGATAAGCTCGTGCTCGAAGTGACGGAAACCGTCTTCCTGCAGGGCTTGGAAGACACTGTTGCAACAACGCTGCAACGTTTGCGGAAAAGAGGCTTGGCCGTGGCGCTCGATGATTTCGGGACGGGCTATGCATCGCTGACACATTTGCGGAGCCTGCCCGTCGATATCATCAAAATCGACAAGAGCTTCATCGACACCATGCTCGTGGATGAATCGAGCCTCGCAATCGTAGAACTGGTGCTCAACCTGGCGCGGAAGCTCGACATGAAGGTCACGGCGGAGGGCGTCGAAAGCCATCGGCAGGCGATGTGCTTGCTGGAAATGGGCTGCACCACCCTCCAGGGCTATTTGTTTAACAAGCCGATGGACCGCGAACACGTGGGCAGCTACCTATCTGCATCAAAACCACATTGTACGGAGAATTCAGGAGAATCGCGGACGGGTCTGCTGCTCTTCGGATAGTCATCAAGATGGCGTGTCGAAGGTGGTGCGGGGCCTTCCCCGCGCTCCTTTGCGCCATCGGGACGGGCCTGCGTCCACATCAGCAGATCAGCGTGCTTCGAGCTTGTCCAGGTTGGTATGGATGATCTTCAGCGCCGATTTCAGCCAGGCCACCTCCGCCTCGCTGAACGTCTCGACGCCGACCGCCTCGAATTCTGCTGCGAGCGGCATCAATTTCTGCACCAGCGCATCGCCCGAGGGGGTCAGCGCAATCGAAACCGTGCGGCCGTCGTCGGGCCGGGTGCGCGACACCAGTTCTTTCTTCTTCATCACAGTGACCAGGCGCGACAGGGTGGAGAGCTCGACCGTAACCATGGGGCTCAGATCTGTCAGCCTTTGCGGTCCCTCCTGCTTCAGGATCGCAAGGACGCGGTACATGGGCAAGGTAACGTCAAAATCGTGCAGCCGCTCCGAAAAAAGCTCCCCCATGCGCACGCCGACGCGATTGAGAAGGTAGGGAAAGGATCCGGTAAATCGATAGGACATTTTCGCTCACAACTATTGCATCCGCACTGAATAGCCTTAGGCGAGAGCATGTGCAATCAAAAGTCGCGTTCGTCAGGACAAATGAAAGCCGGCCTCATCGAGGCCGGCCATGGTCGCGGGCGTGCTTGCCTTAGCTAGTCAGTGCACGACGACGTCTCCCTTTTCGGTCGTGCCATGGAGGAAGGTGAGGGCCGTCAAAGCGCAGCCGACCACGGCCGCTATGGCGAAGATGTAGAAGTTCCACTCCGGTGCGAGCCCCCGCTGCAGCACTGCGCCGCCGATCAGCGGCCCGGCCATGCCACCAAGGCGGCCGACCGCGAGCGAAAATCCGAGCCCGGTTCCGCGGATCTGGACTGGATAGAAGCGGCCAACCAGAACATTCGAGAGGATCTGGGTGCCGATCGTTCCAGCGCCGGCAAGAGCGACAAGCGCGTACATGAAAACACCCTGCTTCAGTGTGAGCATGTAGATCGCCCCAGCGCCGATGGCGAACAGCACGGCGACAGTCATCTTCACATGGCCCCTATCGGCAATCCGGCCGGCAATGACGATACCGATGGCGGCGCCGACATTGAGCATGATTGCAAACAGCAGCGCCGAACTGATGTCGTAGCCCATTTTGTTCATGATGGTCGGCAGCCAGTTCACCATGCCGAAAGTCAGCAACAGAGAGCAGAAGTGAATCGCCCAGGCATTCAGCGTCAGCGCAAGCCGCCCTTCCGCAAACAGCGCCCGTACGCCCTGTTTTTCCGAAGTTGTCGGCTGGTGCGGAACCCGTTCCAGGCTAAAGCTGTCGCAAACCGCGTCGGCCTCGGCGCGGCGGCCCTTGGCGGCGAGCCAGTCGGGCGATTCGGGCAGTGATTTGATCAGGAACGGCAGTGCCAGCAAAGGCGCGCCGCCAATGATCATCAGGGGGCGCCAGCCGTAATGCTCAAGAAGAAGCATGCCGAGAATGCCGGAAAGGATGCCGCCCAGCAGATAGCCCATGAAGGACAGGGAGTTGGCCAGCGCCTTCCGTTTGGCGGGCGAAAATTCGAGAATGAGCGCGGTTACGGTCGGCAGAAGTGCGCCGAGCCCGAGCCCGCTCAGGAAACGCGTGGCTGCGAAGACCGGGAAGTTCGGAGCAAGCCCGCTGGCGATCATCATGAAGGAAAAACTGGCGAGGCTGCCGAGAACGACTTTTTTCCGGCCGATGCGATCGGCGAGCGTCCCGGCGATTGCCGCACCCAGCAGCATGCCGAACAGGGTCAAGGCGGCGGCACGGCCGACGAGGGATGGATCCAGCGCCCATTCCGCCTGTTTGAGTAGCGCTGGTGCGATTACCCCATAGACGACCAGGTCATAGCCGTCGAACAATATCATGAAGCCGCACATGGCAATGACACTTGCCGTCGTTTTGGTCTGCGCCACCATGGCGCTCATTTCCTGCGAAGACATGGCTCCTCCTCCGTGATCTCGCTTTGAAAAAGGCTTCAGCTGTCCTGGAGCCTAGAAAATCAAAGATTACCTCCGTCGTCATCGGGCTTCTGAACGGCGCGCTAGGCACGCTGCCCGATAATCCTCTCCCACCCGATGCGTAAGACAATAGAATATTGCAAATGCAAATATTGCAATAGAAAATATGGTGCGATCAAAATTATCTTCGGCAGGCGGTGGGAACGCATCTGCAGGTTATCCAATCGCAGCTCTCGTCATCACGAACGGAAAATTATTTGCGTTGACAATAATTGCAAATGCAAATAATTGATGGAAATCGGAATGGGAGAGAGATCATGCAGATTTTATCCGATGGAGTGGTCGGCGCGAATTTTCGTGCCGCAATGCGCAAATTTCCAGCGACAGTGACCGTGATCACGGCGGTGAAGGACGGTGTCGACCATGGCATGACGGTCACGGCGGTCACCTCCGTTTCCATGGATCCGCCCTCGCTTGTGGTCTGTCTCAACAACAGGACCCTGCTGCACGAAATGCTGCTTTGTCAGCCGGATTTCGCGGTGAATGTCCTCAGTCACGCGCAGCGGCCGCTGTCTGAGGCATTCGCCGGCAAAGTCGAGCCGCATGCGCGCTTCGGACTGGCGAACTGGCGGCGGCACGAAGCCGGAATGCAGCTCCTCGACGGCGCCAACGCCAATGTCGTCTGCCGCCGCATGGCTGCCGTGCCCTATGGCACTCACACACTTTTCATCGGGCAGGTCGTTCACGCGACCGTCGACCCCAACACCATACCGCTCATCTACGAGGACGCCCGCTACTGCGTCTCGCAGCCGGCGGCTTGATCCCGCCAAGGAGGAGAATATGAAGCTTGAGATCATCGAAGGCGGTGCCGATAATATCGCACGCCCCATTCGCGGCGCTGTACTGAAGGACCGCATCCTGCCGCTCCTGCCGGCCTTCAAGGACCGTGCGCAGGCAACCGAAAAGGCACGCCGGGTACCGGCGGAAAACATCGCAGCTCTTCGCGCTGCCGGTTATTTCGATGCGGTCAAGCCGGCCGCTTATGGTGGCGCGCCCGGGCCTTTCGCCGATCTCGTCGACGCCAATCTCGAACTGGCCTCGGCCTGTGCCTCGACCGGCTGGGTCGCGGGTCTTCTTGCAGCCCATCAATGGCTGCTCGCAATGTTTCCGAAGGCCGCGCAGGATGACGTCTGGGGCAAAAATCCGGATGCGCTTCTCTGCGGCTCCTATGCGCCCGCCTCCTTGGCCGAGGCCACCGAAGACGGTTATCGGCTGAACGGCCGCTGGGCTTTTGCCAGCGGCTGCGAGAATGCCGACTGGTCGCTCTGCGCCGCCGTCCTGCCCGCTGAAGGTGCCAGCAAGCCGGTTCCGGCCTTCCTGCTGGTGCCTGCGACGCAGTATGAAATCGAAGACACATGGGATGTCGCGGGACTGGCGGGCACCGGCTCCAAGACCCTCATTCTCGCCAATGTCGTTGTGCCGAAGCATCGCGTGCTCACTTTCCCGGAGGCCACCAGCGGCCGGACGCCGGGCGCCGGCCTCTATGCCGACAAGGGCCTTTTCAACATGCCGCTTCTCACCGGCATTCCGTCCTGCCTCGCTTCCGCCGCTGTCGGCGCCGCGAAAGGCGCGTTGGAAAGCTATGTCGCATCAACAGGTAGCCGTGTGACCCGGGGGGCGGTCGCGGGCGGCAACAGCCGCATGGCAGAATTTGCGACAATCCAGCTCAGGGTGGCGGATGCCGCTGCCAGTGTCGACGCAGCCCGCGAGATCCTGCTCCGGGATGTGGCGCGCGCCGAGGAGCTGGCGGGTTCAGGACGAGAATTCACCATCGAGGACAGATTGCTCAGCCGGCGCGGCCAGTCCTTTGCCGTCACCCTGGCGCTCCGGGCCGTCGAAGCCCTGAACGCTTCCACCGGCGGACTTGGCCTCAACATGGACAATCCGGTTCAGCGCGCCTGGCGCGACGCCAACGCCGTCGGCCGTCATATCAGCATGAACTGGGACGCCGTCGGCACGATGGTCGGCCAGCACATGCTCGGCCTCGAGCCCAAGGGTCAATATTAAAACGAGAAAGTTGGAGGAGAAACATGCAAGGCAAGATCGCGCTCGAAGAGCATTTCGCCATTCCCGAGACGCTGATGGATTCGGCGGGTTTCGTCCCGGGAGACTACTGGACAGAGCTTCAGTCCCGATTGCTCGACATTCAGGACAAACGACTGAAGCTGATGGATGCGCACGGGATCGAGACCATGATCCTGTCGCTCAACGCACCGGCCGTCCAGGCAATCGCCGAAACCGGACGGGCCATAGATATTGCCCGCCGCGCCAACGATGCGCTGGCCGAAGAATGCGCCAAACGTCCCGACCGCTTTCGCGCCTTTGCGGCCCTGCCGCTCCAGGATCCCGAGGCCGCCGCACGGGAGCTGGAACGGTGCGTGAAGGACATGGGCTTCGTCGGAGCCCTGGTCAACGGCTTCAGCCAGCGCGCCGATACCAATGCGCTGCTCTATTACGACCTGCCGCAATATCGCGGCTTCTGGGCGACGGTCGCCGCGCTCGATGTGCCCTTCTATCTGCACCCGCGCAATCCGCTGGCTGAGGACAGCCGCATCTATGAGGGCCACCCCTGGCTGATGGGGCCGACCTGGGCCTTCGCCCAGGAGACGGCGGTCCACGCGTTGCGCCTCATGGGATCGGGACTTTTCGACGAACACCCGAACCTCCGTATCATCCTCGGCCATATGGGCGAAGGTCTGCCCTACATGATGTGGCGCATCGACAATCGTAACGCCTGGGTCAAGGTGCCGCCGAAATATCCGGCCAAACGCCGCATCGCCGACTATTTCAACGAGAATTTCTACATCACGACTTCAGGCAATTTCCGCACCCAGACGCTGATCGATGCCATGCTGGAAATCGGCGCCGACCGGATCCTGTTTTCGACCGATTGGCCGTTCGAGAATATCGATCATGCCGCCGATTGGTTCGACACCACGACGATTGCGGAGGCGGACAGGGTGAAAATCGGCCGGACAAATGCCAAACTGCTCTTCGGCATTTGATGGAGGGTGAGATGGCTGCGACGAAGTACCCGCTTTTCACCGAAGAAAACTCGGTCGAGGCCGTCAATGCGCGCATGGGCGGGGATATCGATCCCCGCCTGCGTGAGATCATGTCGGTTCTCGTGCGGCATCTCCATGCTGCAGTGAAAGAGATCGAGCCGACTCATGAGGAATGGCTGACGGCGATCGACTTTCTCACCAGAACTGGCCAGATGTGCAATGAATGGCGGCAGGAATACATTCTGCTCTCAGATGTGCTGGGTGTTTCGATGCTGGTCGATGCGATCAACCATCGCCGGCCTTCCGGCGCGACGGAAAACACCATTCTCGGTCCGTTCTACGTGCCGGAAGCACCGCGTTATGCACGGGGAGCGAATATCTGCCTCGACGGCAAGGGCGAGCCGCTCGTGGTCGGCGGCTTCGTCAGGGATACCGCTGGCAATCCGATCGAGCACGCATTGATCGACGTCTGGCAGACCAATGACGACGGCTTCTATGACGTCCAGCAAAAGGGCACGCAGCCGGACTGGAACCTGCGTGGTGTCTTCACGACGGACGGCGAGGGCAGCTATCGGTTCCGCTCCGTCAAGCCGCGCTATTATCCCATCCCCGACGACGGGCCGGTGGGCAAGCTTCTGGGCCGCCTGGGCCGGCATCCGAACCGCGCGGCGCATATCCATTTCATCGTCAGCGCCGAGGGGTATGATCCCGTTGTCACCCATATCTTCCCCCCTGATTGCCAATATCTGGATCAGGATGCGGTGTTCGGAGTGAAGGAGAGTCTCATCGCCGATTTCCGGACGCAGCAGGAGGACGCCGTGGGCGAGGACGAGGGCCTCAAGGCGCCTTATTGGCAGGTGGACTGGGATTTCGTGCTGACAAAAAGGGCTGAGATCTGAGATGGAGGACTTCGTCTATACCGGATTGGCAACGCGCGTGATTTTCGGCACCGGCACGCTCAAACAGCTTGCCGATGAGGCCAAGCGGCTCGGCATGTCCCGGCCGCTGGTCCTCTCCACGCCGCATCAGGTGAGCGAAGCGGAAAGAGTGGCGGGCCTGATCGGACCCCAGGCCGCGGTCTTTTCCGGCGCCGTCATGCATACTCCCGTCGAGGTGACGATGGAGGCGATGAAGGTCGCTGCGGAAGCCGGCGCCGACGGCGTGATCGCGATTGGCGGCGGCTCGACCACCGGTCTTTCCAAAGCGATCGCGCTTCGCACGGATTTGCCGCAGCTCATCGTGCCCACGACCTATGCAGGGTCGGAAATGACACCCATTCTCGGACAGACCGAAAATGGCAGCAAGACAACGCTTCGGGACAATCGCGTGCTGCCGGAAACGGTGATCTATGATGTCTCGCTGACATTGGGGCTGCCAGTGGGTCTATCTGCGGTCAGCGGCCTCAACGCGATCGCGCATGCGGTTGAAGCGCTCTATGCTCGCGACCGCAATCCGGTGACCGATCTGATGGCAGAGGACGGGATCCGCGCCCTGGCGCGGGCATTGCCGCGTATCGGCCGCGATGGCCTGGATGTGGAGGCCCGCTCGGATGCTCTCTACGGCGCATGGCTCTGCGGCATCAGCCTGGGTTGCGTCGGCATGGCGCTCCATCACAAGCTTTGCCACACGCTGGGCGGCATGTTCGACCTGCCGCATGCCGAAACCCACAGCGTGATCCTGCCTTACGTGATGCGGTATAATATGCAGGCCGCTCCCGATGCGGCCCAGAAGGTCGCGCGGGCACTCCGAGCGGACAATGCCGCAACCGGGCTTCGCAACCTCGCACAGGAGATCGGGGCACCCCTGTCACTTGCGCAGATCGGAATGCCGGCCGAAGGCATAGGGACGGCGGCCATCGAGGCAACTTCCAATCCCTATTGGAACCCGGCGCCCGTCACCGAACCGGCCATTCGCGCGCTGTTGACGGACGCATTCGACGGCGTTTGGCCCGACTGACTGTTTTCGGGCTGCGCGATAGCTGTCGATCCTCAAATGTGGAGCGTCAAAGGACCGAAATCATGCCGCCATGGCAACACGGCGGCATCAGAGCGACATCAAAGACCGGCGGCGCTGGTTGGCCGCCAGCAAGTTAGTCCTCCGCCGGACCGTAGAGCCCGAGTTGGTCGAGCAGCGCCCGCTGCCGGTCGGCGCTTTCGACGAGCAGGGCGGTGTAGCGATCGATGAGCCGGCTGCGATGGCAGGGATCCGAAACGGCCGAGAGCCCGCCCAGGATCGCCGCGACCTTCATCGAGGTCTGCTGCAACTCGTTGAGGATCTCCGTCTTGCCGCCGGCCTCCGCGACTGCCTGCTTCGTTACCCGGCCGATGCCTGCCGGCGTGCGGCTGCCGGCCGACACGTAACCCTCCGGCAGGTCGCCCTTGAGATTGGTGACCGATTTGAAGCGGATGACGTCGAAGATCTGGTCGACCGCCTGCTTGGCGCCGTTCACCCGTGAGGGATGGTCGGTGTCGGCGGCGGCGTGCGGCAGCAGTTCCAGCTTGCCCTTATGGCGCTCTTCGAGTGGCAGGTAAGGAAGTATCGGCCCGCTGAGCTTGCCGGTCGCGGCGTCCTTGAAGAGGTCGGCGTCGATCGCCGCATGAGCAATCTTGCCCGACGACAGGGCCTCGTCGAGCGCGGCGACATCGACGACCTCGCCCCGATCGTAGTTGACCAGCACCGCGCCATCCTTCATAGCGCCGAGCACCTTCGCATCGACAGTGCCGGCGTTGGAATAGACGCCGGTTGACCCGTCCAGGCGGCCGAGACCGATATGGACGGAGAGTATGTCGGCGCCGCTCGCCGCTTCAACCGGAGTCTTGGCGTAGTCGAAGCCTTCCGCCTCAATCCAGCGCTGGTGATGCTGGCGGGCGTAGATCGCCACCTTCATGCCGAAAGCCTTGGCGAGCTTGGCGACTTCGCGGCCGATATTGCCATAGCCGAGAATGGCGATTTTCCGGCCTTCGAGCTTGGCGGTCGGAAAATCCTTGAGCTGGCGGCCTGTATCGAAGTCGCCCCCGGCGACCATCCGATGCAGCCTGTCGACCGGCAGATCGGGCACGACCTTCAGGATCGCCTTGATCGCCATCTGAGCGGTCGCCCGGCTGTTGATGCCCGGCGTATTCATCAGCGGCGCGTTGCCGCCCTCGCCATTGCCGCCACCCCAGGAGGCCGAGCCCATATTGCCGGTGCCTGCACCGATGCGCACGCCGCCGAGCGGAAATACGGAGGCTTTTGGGATGAAGGTCGCGGCTGCGATCAGCGCGTCGTACTGGCCCCTGTCGGTTTGCGGCAGGATCTCTGCCTCCGTGCTCAGGTTTGGCTGATAGAAGAAATGGACGCGGCCCTTCTCGAGCGTCGATCGGTCGCCCAGCGCCCCGAGGTGGAAGACGCCACCCTTTTCCTCGATATATGCCTTGATCTCGCTGTGATCCGGCTGCCCCCCGGCGTCGAAGCGCAGGCCGACCAGGTCGGCGATCAGCACGGTATAGGCGCGCGCCGGATCCTCCTTGCGGGCCGCTGCACCAGCGCCGGCAGGCGCCTCGAACGTGACGCCCTCCTTCGCCAATTCCTCTTCGAGAACGACGATCTTGGCGCGCAGATAGGCGTATTGCAGATTCTCCAGCAGTGCGACGACATCTTCCGGCTCGCGGATGCCGCCAACCCAGGCGCGGTAGTCGCCGGGTGTACCCGGGAAAGCATTGACGTAGCGGGCCGCGTCGAGGCCGGGCTCGTATTCGCCGTTCGGATGGGTCATGCCCTCATAGCCGAGCAGTTGTTTCGATCGCGCGATGATGCGGGCATGGATGTCGGCATCGGCGATGCCGTCATCCTCGACCTTCAGAAGCGTCACCGCCGCGCCGCGGCGCTCGGCATCGGTGACGGTTAGCGACAGAAGCGGATGCGACTTGACCCAGTCGTCGATCACGTTGCGATTGGCGGCAGAGCGGCGATTGAGCTCGACGACGGAGCCGACCCGGGCCTCCGACTGCAACAGGCCGAAGGTGGTCTCGGCAAAAGCGAGCGCGCTGTAGGTGTTGATGACGCCGCCGAGCATGCGGTCTTCGGCAGCATCGTAGAACGGCCCTGCATCGACGGAGCGCTTCGCCGAAAACGGCCGCCTCGGATCGATCGGCGGTGCGATCTTCAACTGGCGTGGGATCGCCCAGGCCGGATCCTGCTGGTTCTTCTCGATCAATGCCAAAGCATGCGGCGTGAAGGAGGCGACGAAATAGCCGGAAACCCCGCCGATCGCCTTCTGGAAGGGCATGAACAGGCAGCACTTCGCCATGACGGCGCTGACCAGTTCGGGCTCCCACGGCATGGCGCCGAGCATCGAGGTGGCATCGAACACCGCATGGCGATTTGCCGGATCGCCGTCGAGCCAGTTCAAAAGTTCGCGGATCTCACGGCTGGTATAGGCATTGGCGCCGGTCGTTTCGTGACCGACGCCGACGAAGATCGAAACGCCTAGGGCTGACAGCTCCGCTGCCGTCGGGATCACGCCTTCGGAGGCGGCAAAATGAATGCGGCTCTCGCAGCCCTTTTCGGCGAAGCGCTGCATCTCGATCAACTGCGTGGCCCAAGACTGGCGGAAGAAACCGGCGGCCCTGGAGGGATCGCTCTCTGGCCGCGGCGTATCGACATAGACATGCTGGGTCGCGTCGTTGGCGTTCATCAGATGCTGGATGCAGACCGTATAGCCGCTGTGGCCGCCGCCGAGTCCCACTGCCATGCGGTTCGTCTTCGGAAAGCCGAAATAGCGATGGATCGCCCGCATCATGTCGGTCAGGATTTTGTCTGCGGGATAGCCGCGATGCATGCTCCGGGAAATCTCGGCGGTCGTAAAGCCGCCGATGTCGTTACCCCTGTCATCGAACTTGCGATAGGTCTTCTCGATCCACGCGTCGAAGGCCGCGCTCCGAAGACGGCTGTCCACTTCGTCGGTGGTCGCATCCGTGATCGGACCGACGCCGAAGAACGGGTTGGAAGGCCGCTTCGGTGCGCCCGATCCGGTCAATTCGAGCGCCTTCAGTCGCTGTTCCTGCATCTGCGCGATATTCATCATTGTTTGCCTATCTGTGCTTGAGGCGGGGCATGGTGCCGATAATGAAGCGAACGCCTGGGAAAGATGATGGCATATGCGTCGAACAGCAGGCGGAATGCGTCATCCATACGCCTGCGTGACGTAATGCGACGAATAAGGGCGAGGGCATGGTCGGTAACCCCGCAAATCACATTCGAAGCTGATTTGAAGATAATGGACTGGGCTTTGGGTGACTATGGCTCACGCATTCATGAACCAGATTGATAACCGTATGCAACGGAAAGGGCCTAATCAAAGGACGGAGTTGCACTACCTCTGCTGACGGCGTCGACCCGCGCCTATGTCCAACGAGCAAGGTGGAACAGTTCATGCCAAGCCAGACACAACTGGAACTTTCCCGTCGAGATTTGCTTATCTCGTCGGCCGCAACGGTCGCGGTCACCGGAGCCGTCACTCCCGCGGCGGCACAGTCCCCAGGAAATGAAATGGCGCATACATCGAAAGTTTCCTTCACGGTCAACGGCGAAAGACGTGATCTTGAGGTCGACAACAGAACTTCGCTGCTCGATGCGCTGCGCGAGCACCTGCATCTCACAGGCACGAAAAAGGGATGCGATCACGGTCAATGCGGCGCCTGCACCGTCATGGTCGACGGCCACCGGATCAACTCCTGTCTGACGTTGGCGGTCATGCACGAAGGCGATCGGATCACTACCATCGAAGGTCTCGGCCAACCCGGAAATCTTCATCCGATGCAGGTTGCGTTCGTGAAGCATGACGGGTTTCAGTGCGGCTACTGCACGCCAGGACAGATCTGTTCCTCCGTGGCGGTGCTCGAGGAGATCAAGGCCAACATACCAAGCCACGTCACCGGCGACCTTACGGCACAGGCGGTCGTCACTCCCGTCGAGATCCGCGAACGCATGAGCGGCAATATCTGTCGATGCGGCGCCTACTCCAACATTCTCGATGCCATTTCGGAAGTCGCGGGGATAAAAGCATGAGAGCCTTCACCTATGAACGCGCCTCGTCGGTCGAGGCCGCGGCCAAGGCGGTCGCCTCCAATGCCGAAACAAAATTCATCGCCGGCGGCACCAACCTCCTCGACCTGATGAAGCTCGAGATCGAGACACCGACGCATCTGATCGACATCAACGGTCTCGGCCTCGACAGGATCGAATCCACCCCTGAGGGCGGGCTGCGCATCGGAGCCTTGGTCCGCAACACCGACCTTGCCGCCCATGAGACCGTTCGCCGTGACTATGGCTTGCTCTCCAGGGCGCTCGTTGCGGGCGCCTCCGGGCAGTTGCGCAACAAGGCGACGACGGCCGGCAACCTCCTGCAGCGCACGCGCTGTCCCTATTTTTATGACCCGAACCAGCCGTGCAACAAGCGGCAGCCGGGCAGCGGCTGTTCCGCTATCGGCGGTTTCAGCCGTCAGCATGCGGTGGTCGGCGTGAGCGAGAGCTGTATCGCCACGCATCCGAGCGACATGGCCATCGCGATGCGGGCGCTCGATGCCGTCATCGAGACGGTAAAGGCGGACGGCAGCCGCCGCTCGGTACCTATTGCCGACTTTCATCGGCTGCCCGGCGACACGCCTGATATCGAGACTGTTCTCGAGCGTGGCGAATTCATCACCGCGGTCCTGCTGCCGCCGCCGATCGGCGGCAAGCACATCTATCGCAAGGTCCGCGACCGCGCCTCCTATGCCTTCGCGCTGGTCTCGGTCGGCGCCGTTATCCAGTCGGACGGCACAGGACGCATCGCCGTCGGTGGCGTCGCTCACAAGCCGTGGCGCATCAAGGCAGCTGAAGCTGAATTGCCGAAAGGTGCGCGGGCGGCGGCGGGCGTTCTTCTTGCCGATGCCCATCCTACAGAACAGAACCGTTTCAAGGTCGACCTGGTCGAGCGCACGCTCGGCGCGGTCATCGCCGAAGCAAGGGGGTGAGCCATGCAGTTCGACACACCAGCGACAACCAACCCGATCGACAATCTGAAGGTCGTCGGCCAGCCGATCCACCGCATCGACGGTCAGCTCAAGACGACCGGCCGGGCGATGTACGCCTATGAGTGGCATGACCCGAACATGCGCTACGCCTATGGCTATCCCGTCGGCTCCGCCATCGCCAAGGGCCGCATCACGTCGATGGATGTCTCCGCCGCCAAGAGGTCTCCCGGGGTGCTTGCTGTCGTGACGACGCTCGACATCGGCGAGCGGAAGAAGGGCAAGTTCAACACCGCCAAGCTTTTCGGCGGCGACGAGGTTCAGCACTATCACCAGGCAATCGCGGTCGTCGTCGCCGAAACCTTCGAACAGGCGCGCGCCGCAGCCGCGCTGGTCAAGGTCGACTATGCCGAGGAAAAGGGTGTATTCGACCTCGGTGAGGCAAAGGTCTCAGCGGTCAAGCCGGATGAATCGCAGCAGCCCGATACCGCGACCGGCGATTTCGAGACTGCCTTCAGCGCAGCTCCCGTCACTCTGGACGAGACTTACACCACGCCCGACCAATCGCATGCGATGATGGAGCCGCATGCATCGATCGCCGCCTGGAACGGCGATGAGGTGACGGTCTGGACATCAAGCCAGATGATCGATTGGTGGCGGTCCGATCTTGCAACGACACTCGACATCGACAAGGAGAAGATCCACCTGATGTCGCCCTTCATCGGCGGCGGCTTCGGTGGCAAGCTGTTTCTGCGGGCGGATGCCGTGCTTGCCGTTGTCGGCGCGCGTGCGATTGGACGCCCCGTCAAGGTTGCCTTGCCGCGCCCGTTCATGATGAACAACACGACCCACCGGCCGGCGACGATCCAGCGAATTCGCATTGGAACCGAGCGTGACGGCAAGATAACCGCCATTGCCCACGAAAGCTGGTCCGGGGACCTTCCCGGCGGAGGCCTGGAGACCGCCGTCAACCAGACCCGTCTTCTCTACGCCGGCGCGAACCGGATGACGGCGATGCGGCTGGCGACGCTTCACCTCCCCGAGGGCAACGCCATGCGCGCTCCCGGCGAGGCGCCGGGACTGATGGCGCTCGAAATCGCCATCGACGAGATTGCCGAAAAAGTTGGTATGGATCCTGTTCAGTTCCGGATCGTCAACGACACGCAGATCGATCCCGAGAAACCGCAGCGGCCTTTTTCCCAGCGCAATCTCATCGGCTGTCTCAGGCTCGGTGCGGAGCGGTTTGGTTGGAGTGAACGGGGAAGGCCGGGTTCCAAACGGGACGGCAACTGGCTGGTCGGCATGGGTGTTGCCGCTGCCTTCCGCAACAACCTCGTGCTTCCCTCCGGCGCTCGGGTAAAGCTCGACCGGGAAGGCGTCGTGACGGTTGAAACCGACATGACCGACATCGGGACGGGCAGCTATACGATCATCGCGCAGACGGCCGCCGAAATGATGGGGGTTACGATCGACAAGGTCGCTGTCCAATTGGGCGACTCGCGTTTTCCTGTTTCGGCGGGCTCCGGCGGACAGTTCGGCGCCAATTCTTCCACCTCGGGCGTCTACGCAGCCTGTGTCAAGCTGCGTGAGGCCGTCGCCAAAAAGCTCGGCTTCAACTCAGGAGACATCGTCTTCGAGAATGGAGAGGTCCGCTCGGGCGATCGTTCAGTGCCTCTTGCCGAGGCCACCGGTCCAGATGGTCTTGTCGGCGAGGACACGATCACATGGGGCGATCTCACCGACACGCATCAGCAATCGACGTTCGGAGCGCATTTCGTGGAGGTTGGCGTCGACATCGCCACCGGTGAAAGCCGCATTCGCAGGATGCTCGCAGTCTGCGCGGCGGGCCGCATCCTCAACCCGATCACCGCCCGCAGCCAGGTCATCGGCGCAATGACGATGGGGGCCGGCGGAGCGCTCTCCGAGGAACTCGTGGTCGATACCCGTCGCGGCTTCTTCGTCAACCACGATCTCGCCAGCTACGAAGTGGCGGTGCATGCCGATATTCCGCACCAGGAGGTGATCTTCATGGACGAGACCGATCCGATGTCGTCGCCGATGAAAGCCAAGGGCGTCGGCGAGCTTGGCCTTTGCGGCGTCGCGGCAGCGATCGCCAACGCCGTCTACAACGCGACCGGCGTGAGGGTCCGGCATTATCCGCTCACGCTCGACAAGCTGATCGGCGGCCTGCCGGACGTGGCCTGATGATTTCGACGGCGGTCTCGAAGTGGGCTCGCCGTCGCTTCCTGTAGGATTGTCCATGAATCAGATAATCGCGCCGATAATGGCGCCAATTCCCGTCAGAGCCTCGTCCAGCGACGATCCTGCGGAACTGCTTCGCTTCGCAATAGACGCCCATGGTGTTGGTGCGGCAGTACTCGCCACCCTGGTCGAAATCCGGGGCGGGGCCGCGCGCGCGCTCGGCGCGCATGTGGCGGTTGCCGCAGACGGGCGCTTCTGCGGCTATGTCTCCGGCGGATGCGTCGAAGCCGCAGTCGCTTCCGAAGCGCTTCTGGCAATGGCGGAAGGACACGACCGCACGGTGAAGTTCGGCGAAGGCTCGCCCTTCTTCGACATCGTCCTTCCTTGCGGCGGAGGAATCTCCGTTGCGATCCATGTTCTAAGGGAAGTGGGCGCTTTGCAGCATGTTCTGGATCGTCTTCGACGAAGGCAGGCCGCCGGCCTTGTATATTCGCCGGCGCGGCAGACGATCGAACCGGTCGGCCCACCGCCACGGGCATGCTGGCTTGGGCGAGAATTCGTGGGCGTCTATCGTCCGCGCACCCGCGTCGTTCTTTCCGGGCAGACGATCGACGCACAGGCCGTCGCGCGACTGGCCGAGGCTTCCAGCTACGACGTAATCGTCCGGGAGCAGGGCGAGAAGGGCAGGGTCGCAGCCGACACCATCGATCCTTTCACGGCCGTTGTACTCCTGCATCATGACCTCGACGCCGAAGCCGCCATTCTCGAGACCGCGCTTGCCTCGCCCGGCTTCTACATCGGCGCGCTCGGGAGCACCCGGACGCATCGCCGGCGCATCGAGCGGCTGACGGCCATGGCTTTCGCAGAGGACGACATCCGCCGTATCAAAGCGCCGATCGGACTGTTCGGCCCGACACGGGATGCAACGTCGCTGGCGCTATCGGTGCTGGCGGATATCGCTGCGGCAAGACTGGTGGCTTTTGCTTAAGGCGTCGGTGGCGATCGTCATTCTCGCCGCCGGCCGGGCAAGCCGGATGGGCGAGGGCGGAAAACACAAGCTGCTGGCCGAGTTCGACGGCGTTTCGCTCGTGCGGCGGACAGCATTGACCGCGTTCGGGTCGGACGCAGCCTCTGTCGTCGTTGTCACGGGCCATCGCCGGCGCGAGATCGAGGCCGCGCTCGCTGGGATTGATCTCACTCTCGTCGATAATCCCGATTATGCGGATGGCATGGCGAGCTCGCTCGTCGCGGGGGTGTCATCAAGGCACGCTCACAGTGCCGACGGCATTCTCGTCATGCTGGCCGATATGCCCGGCATTTCGACCGCCCACCTCGATGCCTTGATTGTCGCCTTTCGCAATGCGGGCGGCCAAGCCGTCGTGCGCGCCGTCTCGCGCGGCAAGCCCGGCAATCCTGTCATTCTGCCGCGTTCTCTCCATCCCGCGATCCTGCGACTTGAAGGCGACGTCGGTGCGCGCGGTATCATCGCCACGTCAGGCCTGCCCGTGCTCGATGTCGAAGTTGGCGACGCAGCTTGCCTCGACGTCGACACGCCGGACGATATCGGGGCTGCCGGCGGCACGATAAAGAACTAAAGCGCGGGGATCTGCTCCGGGCAGCTGAACGGCGCGGCTGTGGCCAGGCCTGCCGACTTTACCGCAGCGAGTGTCGTCCGACAGTCGAGCCGAAGGCAATCTCGCGGATCGATCCGACGTGGGACTATCTGCGCAATAGCGCGACCAGCGATATCGGCATCTCAACCGCGAAAAAATCCATCACCGCACCGATAATCACAGCCCACACGACGATCAGGAAAATGAGCGCTGCGATCCTGATTTCTACTGGTTGCACTATTCGTTCCGCCCCAGCATATGCCTCCCCCGAGACAAAACCTTGTTATCCCTCGCCAAATCCGCTAGCGCGAGGGATGATGTGCGACCGTGGAGAGCGTGGGCGCGTGCAGCGCCGAAGTCTTGGCTTTCTCAAAGCTGATGTCGCTTTGACCGATCAAGTCGCCGGACGCAGCGCCGTTGCTGCGTTCGAGATAATGGCCAGCAAGGAAGGAGCGGTAGGCGTCTGCGATACCCTCCTGCAGGCCGATCTTAGGAGACCAGCCGAGCGCGCGAAGCTTGTCGACGTTCAAGAGTTTACGTGGCGTGCCATCTGGCTTGGTGAGATCGCACGTGATCTTGCCTTCGAAACCGACGACCTTGGAGACGAGATATCCCAATTCGAGGATGGTAATGTCTTCGCCAGAACCCACGTTCACATGACTTTCGGCGGAATAGGTCTTCATGAGATGGACGCAGGCGTCGGCGCAATCGTCAACATGCAGGAATTCGCGCCGCGGCGTGCCAGTACCCCAGATGCATATCTCTTGCTGCTGGTTGATCTTGGCCTCATGCGCCTTGCGTATGAGCGCCGGCATGACATGGCTTGACCCCAAGTCAAAATTGTCCTCTGGACCATAAAGATTGGTAGGCATGCCCGAGATGAAATCTCTACCGTGCTGGTTGCGATAGGCCTGGCAGAGTTTCAATCCGGCAATTTTGGCGATCGCATACCACTCATTCGTGGGCTCGAGCGATCCTGTCAGAAGTGAGTCCTCAACGATCGGCTGATCGGCGAATTTCGGATAGATGCAGGACGATCCCAGAAACATCAGTTTTTCGACCTGAGCCTTATGGGCTGCATGGATGATGTTCGCCTGGAGAATCAAGTTGTCGTAAAGGAAGTCGGCCGGATAGGTGGCGTTCGCGAGAATGCCGCCGACCCTCGCAGCAGCCAGGAAGACAGCGTCGGGACGATTCTTACTCATCCAGGTCTCCACCTGCTCTTGCCGTCTGAGATCGACCTCGGCGCGGGTGGCCGTCAAAATCTCGCAGCCCTCGGAAGCGAGACGCCGCACGATCGCAGAGCCCACCATGCCGCGGTGGCCCGCGACATAGACCCTTTTTCCGGCAAGGCCGTAGATCACCTCAGGCATAGGCAAAACCTTTCGTGACACCGACCGACGGGACATTTCGTGCCATGACTTTCAAATCTTCGCGAACCATCTCCGTCACCAGCTGATCAAGACTGGTCTCATGTTTCCAGCCAAGCTTTGTGTGCGCCTTCGTCGGATCGCCAATCAGAAGATCAACCTCAGTCGGACGGAAGTAAGCTGGATCGATCTCCACCACACACTGGCCCGAGGTCTTGTCGTATCCCTTTTCTTCAACCCCGTTCCCACGCCAATCAATCGGCATGCCCACCTTGGCAAAGGCCTTGTCGACAAAGGAACGAACCGAGTGCGTTTCGCCGGTCGCAAGCACATAGTCCTCCGGTTCGTCCTGTTGCAGCATCAGCCACATGCCGCGAACATATTCTCGTGCGTGTCCCCAGTCGCGCTTGGCATCCAAATTGCCGAGATAGAGCCTTTCCTGCAGTCCAAGATGGATCGCGGCCGCCGCCCGGGTGATTTTACGCGTCACGAATGTTTCGCCGCGGATCGGGCTTTCATGATTGAACAGAATGCCGTTCGAGGCGTGCATGCCGTATGCCTCGCGATAATTGACCACTATCCAATAGGCGTAGAGCTTGGCCGCCGCGTAGGGTGATCGAGGGTAGAACGGTGTCGTTTCACTCTGCGGGACTTCCTGGACTTTGCCGTAGAGTTCTGAGGTGGACGCTTGATAGAAGCGGGTCTTCTTGGTCAACCCCAGGAGTCGAATAGCTTCAAGTAGCCGAAGGGTGCCGGTTCCATCGGCGTTGGCCGTATATTCCGGCGTCTCGAAAGAGACTTGAACGTGGCTCTGTGCGGCGAGATTATAGATCTCGTCCGGCTGCGTTTCCTGAACGACACGGATGAGATTCGTTGAATCCGTCATGTCCCCGAAATGCAGAATAAACCGAGGATTCTCGACATGGGGATCCTCGTATAGATGCTCGATGCGGCTGGTGTTGAAGGACGATGAGCGTCGCTTGAGGCCGTGAACAATATAGCCCTTCTCCAAGAGCAACTCGGCCAAATACGCACCGTCTTGGCCTGTTATGCCGGTAATTAGCGCGACTTTTCGGTTCTTTGTCATTCCCATATCCATGGTTGCCCTCCAACTCGAATACCAATGCAGAAGTATATGATGCTGTTCATGTCGTACGGTATCACAAAAATGAAAGCGCATCTCCTAATATATTAAGTATTCATGCCTTGAAGCTATAGTATTTCATCAAAGATTTCGAAAATAATTCCGAGTCACTGAAATTATAAAGCGCGTGGTTTTTGGGATTTACATTGTTGATTGCGACAACAATTTCCGAGTTTCGCGAGCTTTTCATTTGCTGCAGGCTGAACTCGACCGCGCGGCGGCTCGTCTTTCCCCATCTAACAACTGCCAGTGTTCTTTCCGCCAGGGCGGTCAAATGCACGGTATCTGTCGAGGCGAGCACAGGCGCGCTGTCGAAGATGACAATCTGGCCGGCCGCGCCCGCCATCTCGATGATTTCTGCCAGGCCGTTCGAACGGACGCGCCGCTGAAGACTGAATTTGCCAGATGGAATGAAATCGATACCGCTTGGGTGGCGGTAGACGATGTCGCGGACATCGGCCCGACCATTCAGGAATTCGTTCAGTCCGTGCACTAGACCCGACCTGAAAAACGAATTGAGTTTTCCCCGTTTGAGGTCGCCGTCAACCAGCAGCACCGGAATTGCGGCGGCGGCAAGTTCGATAGCCAGCGATCTCGCGACCAGCGATTTGCCTTCTCCGCTGTGAGCCGACGTAACGACGATACTGTTCGGCAACTTGCCGCCATTGGACTGCTTGAGTGAAAGCACCACGGTACGGATTGCTTCGTCAAACATCGGGACCGGCATATGTTCGAACATCGTTTTCGAATTTTCCCACCGCGCCAGACGCGGGATAAGTCCAGCCGGTATCGTACGCGCCATCGCAGCTATCTGGTCGAAACTCCGGACCGTCCGGTCCGACATTTCGATCACGAAAGCGGCCGTTACGGCTCCCGAGATTGCGGCCAGGAGGGCGCCCACCAGATAGAAAAGCCGTCCACGTCCCTGTGACGCGAGCGGCACTGAAGCCGGTGACAAAACTTCCAATTCCGCCCCCGGCAGCATGGCCTTCGCGGCGAGGTCGCGGCGCTGGTCCTCAAGCTTGTCGAGTGCCGTTTGTTCCTTGTCGGCGATATGCTGCAGCCGCGTCAATTCCGTCTGCACCATGGCATCGCGTGTGCGTTTTTCATGAGCCTCAGCCAAGATGGATTGTATTGCCTCCGCTTCGTGATCGAGTGCGGCGAGCTTGGCACGCATTGTTCGGAGATATTGCTTGGTCGCAAGGTTGAGATCGGCACGGGATTGCTCGATCTTCCCACGCAGATCCACCACGGCCTCGGCATTGCCGTCATATGTCTGAAGAAGACGGGCGAGATCTTGCTCCTGTGCGCGAAGATCGCGTTGTTTTGTGGCAATGTTGTCGGGGACGGCGATATTCTCCGCGGCGACCGAAGCGTTATCCGTTGCTTCCAGCGTGGATATCGTCGCCTTTACCTCAAGCCGGCTTTCTTCGATTTTCCCTTCGCGGCCAGTGACTTCTATGAGTGACTTGATCCGTTCATCCTGAGCATCCTCTTTCGAGACGACGTCCATCGATTCTTGATAGTTGCGCGCAGCTTCGCGAGCAATATCCGCGCGGGCCTGCTGTTCGGTGATGCGCTGTCGGATCCATTCTTGCGCTGAATCCAGGCGGCCACTGACACTGAACTTCCGTTCATCGAGGTAAACGCTGATGACCCGGTTCGGGACTGCGGCGGCGAGTTGAGGATCATAGGAAGTGAAGCTGACCTGGATAACGTCACTCTTATCTTCGTGCCACACGCCGAGCGCCCTATAATATTCCGGGATGATGGCGTCGACGCTGTCCCGTGACGGCGAGGTGGGTTTTTCCGTGTCGAACAGGCCGCGCAACTTTGCCCGGATACTGTCAACGAGCGAGACCTCGCGCAGCGCTGGATTGAATTCCGGCCGCAGGTTAAACCGCAGTTCGCGGACGACTCGCTCTGCGATGCTTCTGGATAGAAGCCGCTCAGTCTCCGATTTTGCGTCAAGTAGATCACTGCGGCTGCTGTCGTCGGCACCAAGTGATGTTGCGAGAGGCTGGTGGACGATCAATCGGGCCCAGGCCTGATACGTGGGCTTCAACCCAGCGATAATAATTACCGTGGGCGTCATCAGCAGCACGGTTATCGCGATGATCATGATCATTCTTCGCCGGACGAGACGGAAGGCGGATGCCAGATCGAAGTTGTCCGCCTTGGTCTCCACCTGAAAGCGAGGGTCATAGCGCATCGGCGAGATGGGAAGGTTGCGGTCCGGCGGAACAGTGGAAATCGTCATCGTGCGCCAACCATTGCTTGAGGTTTCGCGGAAACGGTTTCGTAGAGGTTCTCGAGCGATCGCATATAGGCCATCATGCTGAAATGGTTGAGATAATGCGCGCGCCCCTGGACCGAGAGGCGGATGCAGATTTCCGGATCGGACACCAGCTTCGCCAGGGCTGCAGCCAAGGCATCCTGGTCTCCGACTGGGACGAAGATGCCGGTTTCGCCGTCGGTAATGACTTCGTCATGGGCCCCAACACGCGTGGTGACGACGGCGAGGCCGTGGGACAGCCCTTCGAGCACGGCCATTGCCAGACCTTCGGCGTGCGAAGGCAAGACCAGGATATCTGCATGCGCACACAGGGCTCGCGCCTCTCCGGCGTCAAGCCAGCCGGGCATCTGTACCAGGTTTGAAAGCGCCATGGCGTCAGCCTGACGGCGATATTCCTCGACAGGTCCGTCGCCTGCCAGTACAGCCCGCCACTGGAGTTCTTTCATGATCGGGTGGCTCAGGGCCAACAGAAGCTCCGTGACCCCCTTGCGTTCGCTCAGCCGGCCAAGGAATACGATCAACGGCGTCTGACCGACGCGAATATCGTGCGCCCCGGGATCGGGGACGCAATTGTGAGCAACGACCGCGCGGCGCTCGTCAACGCCCAAAAGTGTCGTCAGCGTCATGCGATCGCGCCGGCCGAGCGCGACAACGCAATCGGCATTCTGAAACATCCGACGGATGAGCCGTTGTTGGCGCGGCGAGCGTTTCTCGAAGTCGCCGGCGTAGTCGTAGTCGTGCAGGTGCAATATGTGGCAGCACCCGAACAAACGGGCAGCCTCGGTCAGGACCAGCTTTCGGGAGGTGCTGCCGCGGCCGGCGATATGGATATGGTGAATGCGGGTTGGTGCAACAATCCGGTCCTTTGCCATCGTCAGGATGGCCCCGAGCAGCCGTGCGGGTGACGTCACCTTGGACCATCGAGCCCCTCTGGTATCGGTGACGAAATGTTTCGTGCCGGTCTCTTTGGCTGTCTCTGTGATATAGCCGACCAGCCTGCCAATGCCGCCGCCGTTCTCACAGCCGCCCGGAACATAGTGGCGGACGCTAGCCGCGCTCCGTGCCGCCACTCGAATTCTGTCCGTGAGGGCCTCTGTCAGCATGACCCGACCACCTCCCGATAAACGGCCGCAGCCTGGGCGCCGACGCGTTCAGGCGAATTCGGCCCTTTGGCCCATTCGAGTGCATTGGCACCGAAATTGTTTCTAAGCTCGCCGTTGTCTGCCAATGTCCTGATAGCTGCCGCGAGCTCTTTGGCATCCCCGGGAGGGACCACCATTCCCAACCCATTGGGCTGAACAGTGCCCCGCAACTCGCCGACATCCGTCACGATGACCGGTTTGCCAAATGCGGCGGCAAGGTTGAGCACACCGCTTTGGGATGCTTCCGTATAGGGAAGCACGACGATGTCGGCGTCCAGGAAAAGCTGGGCGACCTCTGCATCCTCGATAAAACGATTGCGAATATCGTAGCGGCCGGCATCCCCCATGAGCGGCTGGAATATCATCGGATTGTCGCCACGGCCTGCGACAGTGATGCGCAGGTTGGGAAGTGCGTCCTTGAGCATCGCCTCGGCCCGGACCAGATGTTCCAAGCCCTTGTAGGCAAAAATCCGTCCGAAGAGCAGGACGCGTATAGTTCCATCCGCTTCGCGCGGCGCCATCTTCTGTTGCCGGGCGAGTTCCGCATAGCGAAGGATGGAAGGATGCGACAGGACATGGACGCAGTCCGGCGATTTTGAATAT
The DNA here is from genome assembly GCF_014193215.1 of Rhizobium sp. BK112. NCBI lineage: Bacteria > Pseudomonadati > Pseudomonadota > Alphaproteobacteria > Hyphomicrobiales > Rhizobiaceae > Rhizobium > Rhizobium sp. BK112. Next base: position 58,236 of record NZ_JACHYZ010000012.1, on the reverse strand, counting down.
CGATCGAGGACCAACCGCTTCAGTCCCTCGCCGTGGACGACAAGATGTCCGGATTGTTTCACCATCAATTCGGGGGCCCAGCCGGGCAGCGTTCGCGTATCGGAATCGCCGGGATGGATTTGCACGTCATGAACGGTGGTCACGAGCGGGATCGGGCGCCAGAACGGCACGGCGAGGTTCAGCCAAAGTGTAGAATTGCTGAGGAGATGAATGAGGTTCGGCCGTTCCCGCCGGATCAGACGCGTAAGCTGGTACAGAAACCAGGGATTGGAGAGAGAACGGTGTCTCGGCCAGTCCAGAAGGTGCAGGTCGACAGCCGGATCGATGGAAGAGGCGAGATGTGCATAGCGCCGGCGCGGTACGGCAAGCACAACGTTTAGGTGTTGGGCAACGCCGCTGGCAAATGAGATAGTATAGTCTTCCAGTTCGGAAACTAACAGCAGCGCCTTCATTTTGCTGCCTCCGACAAGCCGACGTCCAGACCGAGCCGTGACAGGCCGCGCACCGAGCGCAAACTATCGCGCGTCCGCCTGAGAAGGTTTGGTTCGCCGGCAAAGAAGAGGCCCTCGACGGCAAGCTTGAACCGGGTGCGCGCATCGGCTCCCTGCAGCTTTGCCGACGCGATGCGATAGGGATAGTGATCCGTCAGATGTAGTCTTGCCGGCAGTTGATGGGTCGAGAGAAACAGGTTCGTCGCTTCAACGGTATGCTGCCAGTGCGTCATCCGCCTCCTCAGCGTGCTCGCATCCTCGGTCGAGCGATACCAGTTGTTATTGTGGATGCGGTAGAATCCAAGCGGATCCGGCAGGGCAATGACGTCCCCCAGAAACGGGTAGATGCCCACGAGCCAGGCGTCGGCTGATATGCGGAATTGTTCGGGAATGCTGCCCGCAGCATTCCATGCGCTACGTCGTACAGCGATGGCTGACGTCATCGGAAAAGGCCACCAACCAGCCGATCTGGTGAGCAGCGCCGACAACGCGCCCGAACACAGGCTTCGAGGGATCGGCTTGGAAGTCGGCGTGCCATCGACAAGCGTTGGCTGCAGCCGGTGATAGACGAGCGATGCCTGAGGGTTGGCGCGGAATGCCGCAGCCGTCGCCGACAGCTTGCTCGGCGCCCACCAGTCGTCGGCATCCAGAAAACAGAGGATCTCGCCCATGCTTGATCCCACAGCGACGTTGATCGCAGCGGCCTGTCCTGCGTTCTCCTGGAAGATCACCTTCACTCGGCTGCCATACGCTTCCAGAACGGACCGCGACTGGTCGGTGGAACCGTCATCGACGACGATTATCTCGACGTTGCGGGCGTCTTGGCTCAACACGCTGTCTATCGCCCGCCCAACGAAGCGAGCGTAGTTGTAATTATTGATGAGGACACTGAGGGCCGGCCGTTCCATGACGCGTCTCAGACGGGTTGCGGCGATGCACCGCCGTACAGCAGCGCAAAGTTGCTTGAGAGGTCGACCTTTAAGCAGCCATCGAGGTTTGGAGCCTCGGCGATGGTGATATCCATAATAGCTTGTCGGCCGAACAGCATCTCGCGCAGAACCGGTGAGGTCGCCGCGACGAATAGAGCGCCCGTCGTGTTGCATAGAGAACTAGGATCATGACGCAGGAACATAGTAATCCTAAACCTTCCAGGCTTCGACTGCAGAGAGAGCCTCTGTCAGAATTGTTGCCTCATTCCAGTAGAACCGCGGCTTACCCGCCACGCTTCACAAGACACTCATCGCCACGGTACCGGCGAACGGACATGCGCAACACCTGCTCTTAAGGGCAATCCGCGGACATGAAGACCCGTCTTTTGGGTAAAGACCGGCTGAAAGCTTACGCCCAACACCGTCTTTGGGTGGAGCGAAGGTGCATTAGGCGTAGCCCGCCCTTCACTAGGACAGATTGACTGCGGCTGTGGCTGAATGATTGCTTGAGAGCAGCGCAGCGCGGAGGCCGACACCTGTTTTTTGATCTGCCGCGATCAACAGTCGCTTGTCTTTTCAAGTCAGTCGGGACGGACAATGAGAGTAGATAGCCTCGGAACTCCCAGCGGACCAACCATCAGTTGGCGGGCCATAGAATGCTGGGGTGCCGGCATATCTCTTTTTTTTCAGGCAGGCGCCCTTCTGCCGCTTATCCTGGCAGATGCGGACGGAACGCTCAGCGAATCTGCCAAATCTATACTGCGTCTTCCTTGCTTTCCGGTATATGTCTTTACAATCGTGATCCTGATACGCAATTTTCCGCAATTTCTAACAGCGCTCAGGCGAAATCTGATTGTTCCCTCGATCCTTATCCTGCCGTTTTTGTCTACCCTGTGGTCAATAGGGCCTCAAACGACCTTGAGGCGCGCAATCGGTCTTTTGTTTTGCGTGCTTCTTTCCTATGTGCTCGCGATACGTTTCACCCCAAGGCAGCTGCTGTTCCTGTTATTTGTGACCCTCGGAGCCTGTATCGTCCTCAGTGTGGTGATGTCAGTGGTGTCACCAAGCCTCGCCAGTATGCCGGATGGCACTATGCGGGGCATTTTCATTCACAAGAATGTCCTGGGCTGGTACGCGTCTCTGATGATCTTGGCGGCGACGGCTGTGCTGATCGACGGGACGCTCGGCCTGCGGCGAACCGCGTTCATCCTGTTGGCCGCGGGTGTGATCTGCCTTGCAAGCTCCGGATCGATGACCGCGATCATTGCAACGTCAGTGGCGTATTGCCTGATCGGCTTTTATACCCTCCTGAAAAGAAGCAGCAGCATTGGCCGCGTGGTCGTCGTCCTGCTTTTCGTCCAGCTGTCGCTCGGCATTCTGATTTCGCTTCACGAATTCCTGGTTCCGGCCCTTGAAGCGCTCGGCAAGGACGCGACTCTAACCGGTCGGGTGCCATTGTGGGAGCTGGTTGATCGCGAAATATCCGATCGTTGGATGGTTGGCTACGGTTACCAGGCATTCTGGACAACCGTGAACCCCGAAGCGACGCGCATGTGGTTGAAGATCGGATGGGCGGCACCCCACGCGCATAATGGATACCGCGATATCTTGTTGAGCTTTGGAATAATGGGAATGATTCCGTTTGTTCTGTTGCTTCTCCATGCAATCCGCCAAGGCGCGACCCTTCACTGCAATGATCCGCACTACGGGTGGCTCTGGCTCAATGTTTTTACGATCATGATTCTGGTGATGAATCTGACCGAGAGTATTTTTTTCACTCAGAATGACGCCATCTTCATCCTGTTTACCGCAGCCATCATCATGTTTTCGCTATATGCGCCCGTCGTTTCGATCAGCCGTGCGCCACCTTGGCAGGCGCCCTCGCGCGGCCTTGCGAGCGGGTTGCAGATATCATGAGGCGGCGCTTTGGACTGACGCTGAGCATGTTACCTGTCATGCTGTTTCCGCAGTCCGGCAATCCGGCTCCGGTCGGGACAGAGATAGATGCGCCCGAGCGCTTGCAGATGCTCGTCAGGGAGGCGACTTGCGCGGAAGCTTCGCCGACTTTGTCCGCCAAGTTGAATGGGACTTCATTAAGCGAGGTATTGAGCAGCAGCACCGGGGCACGGACGATATTTTACGTTTCTCCCGACGGCAAAGACAGCTGGAGTGGCCTCCTTCCGACCGCAGATCAGCAGGGCGGCGACGGCCCTTTCGCCAGCATTGAAAGAGCCCGTGATGCTGCCCGTGAGAAGGGCGGCAACAACACAATCGCGCTGGGTAAAGGCGATTACTACCTTGCTCAGCCGATCGTCTTTGACTCCCGCGATAAGGGCTTGATCGTCACGGCAAGATGCAATGAAGCGCCGATTTTGCATGGGGGGCAACGCGTGTTCAACTGGACGCAGCAGGCCGATGGTCGCTGGACGGCGCCGCTGAAATTGCCACCGGATGAGGGGGTCGGTGACCTTTTCGTCAATGGGATACGCCAAACTCGGGCTCGATTTCCCGACGCTCCCGCTGATGGCGATCCACGCAAAGGATGGTTGTTTGCCGCAAAGTGCCAGCCTGCCATCGACGTGCGGGAGGGAAACACGCGCTTTTGTTTCCATGCCGGCGACCTTCCGCCAGTGGGTGATACAAGTGGACTGGTCGTGGACATCGTTGGAGGGTATCAACCCGGAAGCCAGTGGGGCAATGATACGCTCCCAGTTGTATCGATCGATGGCGCCGGCCGAACTGTCCATACCAAAGGCACAGACTATTTCTTTACCGCAGAAGGCAGCCGCTATTTCCTAACCGGAGCCAAGGCCTTGCTCGATGCTCCCGGAGAGTGGTGGTACGATCTTGTTGCGGGCCAGCTTCATTATATCCCCGTCGATCAGTCGTTACCCAGTTCCGTAGTCGTTGCGGGCATTTTGCCGACCTTGTTCAAATTGGATGGGGCCAATGGGATGGTTGTATCAGGGCTCGAGTTTAGAGACGGCGCTCCTGAAGGCAGCGGCAAGTTCTATACGGAAACCAGAGGATTTGGCGCCATACGGATCGAACACGCTGACGGCGTCAAGATTCTCGGCAACAGCATCGAAAATGTCGGCGTCGGGGTCCATGTGACGGAAAGCAAGGATGCGTTGATTGCCGGCAATGTGATTGCCGATGTGGCTGGCAACGGGATTTACGTCGGCACAAATTATGGCACGTTCGGCAAGTCGAACGGCTCCAGAATCCTTTCGAACCACATCCATGACATCGGAAAGGTTTACATTGAAACCGCAGGAATATGGTTCCAGGCGGCTGACAATGTCAGGATCGCCAACAATCTGATCGAAAACACGGCGCAGTTCGGAATCGCCGGCGGTTCGCTATGGGGTTCCAACGACGCCGTCTATAACGCTGTCATCGAGCACAACGTGATCCATAACGCCAACCAGCAGACGGCAGATGGCGGCGCCATCAAGATGATGGGGGAGCAAGCCGACTCTCTCAACAGCGTCATCCGCTCCAATCTGGTGACCGGGACCGGTCATCTCATGAACAGGGTCGATGGAACGTTCTGGCCTCCCGGATACGAGAATACCAGCGAATGGCCGTCTCCTATCAGCTGGGCGATCTATACGGATGGGAAGGCGAGCGGACTGCGTATCGAGGGAAATACGCTCTCGGGCAACATCGCGGCGATCGGTATCAATGGCGGTTGGAGCAACCTGGTGGCGGGAAACGTCATCACACACGGATCGGGCGCGGCTTTTCGGGTCGATGAGGGTACCGGCAAGGGTTGGCGTCCGCCATGGGCACGCCCCAATCGCATTGAGGAGAATGTTGTATTTGTCGACAGTGACAGTGGCATTGTGGCCTATGTCAACGCTCCCGATCTTGGGCTTGGATTTGTGCAATTCGCGCGCAACCGCTACAGCGGTAACTTGAACGACAAGAGCTTCAGGGTCCATCCGGAGATCATGCTTTCGGGGGAATTCGGCGGCCTAGGAGATCTTCAGAAGGCTGGAGAGGACACCGGAAGCGTAGTCGCGCCGCCCGAGTAACAAAAGGCGCCGCGACGAGGGGTGTTATGCGGCGATAGAGTCCGCAGCTATGGCGACCTATAACGCCCTTCAACCACGGCGTGCCCGCGCTGTGCGAGGCTTGCGGGTATAGCGCATGCAGGCATGCGCATCAAAATCGGGGACCTAGAGATCTGGTAGGGTGAGGCAGGTTTCCCATAGTGGGCGGGGCAATATTATTGGCAGCGAGCTGTCTCAGCATCTCTGCACTGAGCGTTCCGCGAACGTCAAGATCGCGATTGCAGCCTTCCCGGCATAGGGGTCAGGAATTCCCTGATGACTATAACCATACGGCACATCGCCGCTGGAACTTAGATCTGTCCGCAGCTGGTTGGTTGTGTCGGACGTCTCCGAACGCTCGCCGGCCGGGGTCTTCATCTCGCCTATCGGGTTGAGCATGTCTCTCTTCCCGACTTTGTTCGCGCTCAAACCTCACGAGCGTTGATCACGCTAGAGTGAATAGCTTCTGCGGCTCTGCGCGGGTCGAAGCGCCATTTCGGGCCAACGGTCATCAAAAAGAGCAATATGGCAAGCGGTGGGGTACATGGACTTACTTCGAATATTGTACGTCGTCGCGGCATAAGACGTAAATATGAAATCTCTTCTACGTCCAATAGCTGGAGCGGCAAGTATGGAGGCAATCGGCCTGCCGGGATATTCTGATGACAGTTTCGATCGCGAAAGCGTAGGTCATGGGAAATCAATCAGCAGGCAGCAGCCAAACTTCAGTTCTTCATCCAAAGGGTTCCCTAGAATGGACGAATGTCCTTGGTGTTCGCGTTTCGGCAGTCAATCTCAAAAGCGCGACGGGATTTATTCAAGAAGCGATCGAAGACGGCAGAAAGGAATATGTGTGCGTTCGCGACGCACACGGCATCGTCCGCTGCCAAGATGATCCCGAGCTCCGGTCGATCCACAACCGGGCGTTCCTCGTAACCCCCGACGGCATGCCGCTTGTTTGGGCGCTGAGACATGCTGGTCATGTGGAAAGCGACAGGGTCTATGGACCGGATCTGATGTTATCCGTCTTCGATGCCGGCAGCTCCAAGGGCTTGCGCCATTTCCTTTATGGCGCAACGGCCGAAACACTCGAGCAACTGCAGGCGCGCCTTCTGGCAAAATTTCCGCAAGCACGGATCGTCGGCTTCTATGCGCCACCTTTTCGCAACCTGTCGACGCGGGAGGAAACGGATATTGCTGACCGGCTCAATCGGTCGGGTGCCGATATCATCTGGGTCGGGCTGAGCAGTCCCAAGCAGGAACTCTGGATGGCGCGCATGCGCGATCGTCTGGAAGCATCGATGCTCATCGGTGTCGGAGCCGCATTCGATTTCCACGCCGGCCTCAAGCGGCAGGCTCCAAGGTTCATTCAAAGAAGCGGCTTCGAATGGGCGTTTCGGCTCTTGTGCGAGCCGCGACGGCTGTGGCGGCGCTATGCGCTCGTCGTGCCGACCTTCATCTCACTGACGGCATTCCAGAGACTGGGGCTTCGGAAGTTTCCAATCGAAGACAAGGTTTTTGGATCAAGCGTGCCAAAAGCGGCAGCTGTAAAGGTGTAGCCATCATGTCCCTATTTGCTTCGTCAGCAATGAGACCAGGTCCGTCGAAGGCATCCACATCAAATGACATGACGTCGCGGGCGATTCCGGCAGGTTCCGTGCCGCCCATAGCAGCTAAGACCGCCGATCCCTTTGCACAGGCAGCGTTGAATATATCAGTCGCACTAGGGCGCCAGCTTGCTCGGCTTGCAACATCGTCTTTCCTGGTCGCCGGCGACATTGCAAGCTATTTGATTGCCTACTTTGTTCTCCTGTCCGTTCTCCCCATGGGTTCGGAGGGCACAATGGTGGAGCGTACGTTCACGATCGCAGCATTCGCTGCGATGATCCTTTACGCGTCGGCCGGCCTCTATCCTGGATATCGGTTGCATGACCACGAACATCTCCGGCGGCGCACCATAGCTGCCGTCAAGGTGGCTGTCCTGACGGCATTCGGAGCAATTGTCCTGCCGGAGGGGGAACGACTGCTGCTTGCCGTTATTGGGTTCCTCGCTCTCGGGCTGATTGTCCAGCCACTTGCGCATTGGCTTGCACGAGGCCTGTGCCGGAGACTTGGAATCTGGGGGGAGCGCGCGGTTGTCATAGGGGCGCGCAACCTTACTCCCGCGCTTGTGGCACATTTCGAGGACCACTGGCAGTATGGTATCAGGCCGGAGCCCTTTTCCCCCGATACTTTGGAGGCATTGCCCGATGGCGGGCCATCCATTGCCGTGATTGCCGGCGACACAGGCTCGCTTGGACCCGACTTGGCGGCGATGCGTCGGAAGTTCGTGGAAGTCATTTTGCTGTCCGACACGCCGAGCCTCAAGGTAAGCGGATTGCGACCTGCAGATGTCGGCGGAGAGATCGGCATTCGCCTCACCACTGGTGGGAGTTGGGTCAACTCGGATCTGGTTCGCCGAATCCTCGATCTCGCGATCGCCATCCCTGCAACGATCGTGGTTGCACCATTCATCGCGTTCGCAGCGGCCGCAGTCTATGCCATCGATCCAGGTCCCGTCTTCTTCCGGCATACAAGGGAAGGGCGGTCCGGCAAGCCGGTGCACGTCCTGAAATTAAGGACGATGTACCAAGATGCAGAACAGCGCCTTGAAGCATTATTCCGAGACAACCCCAGCATGCGCGCCGAGTGGTTGAGCCACTTCAAGCTCAAGGACGATCCGCGCATCCTTCCGGTCATCGGACATATGCTGCGCTCTTCGAGCATCGACGAGCTCCCGCAATTGGCAAACATCATTGCGGGCGAGATGGCCTTCGTGGGACCACGCCCGTTTCCCGAGTACCACCTTTCGGCGATGGACGGCGAATTTCGGGCCAAACGCCGTTCCGTCACGCCGGGGCTGACGGGTCTCTGGCAAATATCCGAGCGAAGCAATGCGGATATCGAGCTGCAGCAGCAACTCGATGAGTTCTACATCGACAACCGGTCCTTGTGGTTCGACTTGCACATCCTTCTGAGCACAATTCCTGCGGTCTTAAAGGGCAAGGGAGCTTGCTGACCTGTTCCTCGTCCTTCGGCAATCATCACAACAACGGAGCACACCAATGCACGGACAAAAGCGAATTATGGTAACCGGCGGCACCGGGTTTCTGGGGTCATTCCTGTGCGAAAGGCTTTTGCGAGAGGGCAATGATGTCCTCTGCGTGGACAATTACTACACCGGTTCGCGCGACAATGTGCTGCATCTTCTTGACGATCCTCGCTTTGAGGTGCTCCGTCATGACATTACCTTCCCGCTCTATGTGGAGGTCGACGAGATCTACAATCTCGCCTGTCCGGCATCTCCGGTTCACTATCAGCACGACCCCGTGCAGACCGTGAAGACCAATGTGCACGGGGCCATCAATATGCTCGGCCTGGCAAAACGCACCAAGGCGAAGATCTTCCAGGCATCCACGAGCGAAGTCTATGGCGATCCGGCAGTCCACCCTCAGCCCGAGGAGTATCGAGGCAGCGTCAATCCCATAGGGCCGCGCGCATGTTATGACGAAGGCAAACGGTGTGCCGAAACATTGTTCTTCGATTACCATCGCCAATATGGCGTGGAGATCCGCGTGGCACGGATCTTCAATACATACGGGCCTCGCATGCAAACCAATGATGGCCGCGTCGTCTCCAATTTCATCGTTCAGGCGCTTCAAAACGAGCCGATCACCATCTTCGGCAACGGTAAGCAAACGCGCTCCTTCTGCTATGTAGACGATCTGATTGAGGGCTTTATCCGCCTGATGGGGGCGCCGGCCGGCGTTACGGGTCCGATCAATCTCGGTAATCCAGGAGAATTCCAGGTCCGGGAACTGGCCGAAATGGTCATCGAGATGACGGGATCGAAATCAAGCATTGTTTACAAGCCTCTGCCGATTGACGATCCGACGCAGCGCAAGCCCGACATCACCCACGCAAAGCAGGACCTGGGCTGGCAGCCGACCGTAAACCTGCGACAGGGGCTTGAGAAAACGATCGCGTATTTCGAGTGGAAGCTGTCTGGCGGAACCAAGAGCACGCTTGGCGTCCAGTCCTCGCGAATGGCCTACACCCATCTGCCTACCCCGGCCGTCGGCCTTCCCGTTCAGGAAGCCGTACCAATCGGGCCGTGAACAGAAAGATCGATCATTGCAAGCTCGTGTTCTTTCGATGGGATGGTGCCGGAAACATGAATGTGCATAGCATACCAACAGGAGCCGCCCTTGCGGGTGCAAAACAGCGGTTGGGGCCCATCGTCTTTGCAGTCGATGCGGCCTACGCCGTTCCCTTGGCGACCGCCCTTAGATCGATCGCCGAGAATAACCAAAGCGCATGGCCCTTGAATATCCATGTCATTCATGAGGGAATAGGCGAAGAAACAAAGCGACTGATCTTTGACTCTCTGCCCGCAAATTCTGCAGTCATTCAGTGGCATCCCATCGCCACATTGTCCTTCGCAAATGGATTTTCCACTCGCCCTGGCGTATCGAGGATGACCTTCGCAAGGATCCTTCTGCCGCAGTTCCTTCCGCAGACCTGCAATCGGGCTCTGTATCTGGATGGCGACATCCTGGTCCTGACTGCGCTTGAACAGTTGTGGAATATCGATCTCGGCGAGGCAGTGATCGGCGCCGTACCGGATTACTGGCTGGACAATGTTGTAAGCATCGGACCAAGTGCGACAGGCGGCCCTCGGGTCGAACGTTATTTCAACGCCGGCATTCTTCTCATCGACCTTGAAAAATGGCGAAACGAGCGAATAACGGAACGTTCGCTGGAGTATCTCGACCGCTTTCCGACGACGGAATATTCGGATCAGGACGCCCTTAACTTTGCCTGCGACGGAAAGTGGAAGATCCTGAACCGCGCCTGGAATTTTCAGTTCGAGCCAACGCAGGCGATCGCCCGCATCGCGCTCGAGCAGAAGCTCGCGATCGTTCATTTCGTGACCAACGTGAAGCCCTGGAAATCAGGAAGCTTGAGCCCGAACGTCGCCTTCTACGATGCATTTCGGTCCCGGACCCGTTTTGCGCTTACCCGGTGGGAGCGCGCTCGGAGTGGCTTGAAGCGTGTAGGCTCGCGGCTGCTTGCCCGATCCTCCTTGTTGAGAGCTGCATGGTCCTGCACGAAATCAGCGATGCGGGCACACGCATCGACGTCGCGCCAATGAATCGGGAGCGACGAACGCGTCAGAGCGAAACGAAGCCGGGTTCGGGTTCCATGAAATACTCCCGAACGTAACGATTGCCTGCGGAGGATTAAGTTTGCAACGCGTTGATGTCGTCATTCCCTGCTACAACTACGCTCATTTCCTTGAGGAATGTGTTGGAAGTGTTCTGTCACAGGCAGGCGTCGATGTACGCGTGCTTATTCTGGATGACTGCTCGCCAGACAATACGCCGGAAGTCGGAAAGGCTCTGGCATCCCGGGACAAACGGGTCACCTATCGGCGGCACACGGCAAACAAGGGCCACATCGCCACCTATAATGGCGGAATCGAGTGGGCGGGCGGCGACTTATTCCTGCTTCTCTCCGCGGATGATTATCTCTTGCCGGGCGCGCTGGGTCGCGCTTCGGAGTTGATGCGCAATCATCCGAATGTGGGGTTCACCTTCGGGAACGCGCTCATAGCTGAGCCGAGCGGCGTCAGTAAGCGCGTCGATCCTCTCGGGGACAATGGTGTGGCTCCCATGCAGGTCTTGTCGGGCCCGCAATTCATACGGTTGAGTGGAGCAAACAACCTGGTTCCGACACCGACGGCCGTCATCAGAACGACGCTGCAAAAACAGGTCGGCGGCTATCATAAGGAACTGCCGCATACCGGTGATATGGAGATGTGGCTGCGGCTCGCATCACATGCCGGAGTGGGCTACATCAACCAAGACCAAGCCGTATACCGCAGACATGCTTCGAACATGTCGCTACAATACTATGGACAAAGTATTCTTCCCGACCTCCGGCAAAGAAAACAGGCTTTCGATATTCTGTTTCGTCAAGGCGCGGAAAGCCTCAGGAAAGATGAGAAACTCAGACGTTTTCTTGCCAGGGATCTCGGGAAAGAGGCGCTTCGGCTGGCAGGCATGGCATTCAATAATTTCGATATTGCCACAGCCATGGCTATTCAGCGCTTTGCTCTCGAAGTTTCGCCCGAAGTGCGAAATTCATTGCCCTGGATCAAATTGGTCTGCAAGCAAACAATCGGGCCAAAATACTGGTACGCCCTGAATTCTATCGGGCGACGCGTTGCAGGATGAATGGGCAGGACGGGGCCGTTCATCCGCAAGTACGCAAACAACAGTCAGGTGGTCGAGCGCTCGATCGCTATTATGCCAAGATCGCGGGAGACGGGATGGAGACGAACCCCGGCATCAAAAAACCCGGTGACGCATTCGCGCCATCGGGTTTTTTGAGCAAGACCGTGGTTCCAAGATACGAAGAGGTTTGCCTCAACAACGATCAGTACAACGCCTTATCCACGCTCATGCCGGAATACTGGTTTGGAACAAGTCGTTGAGCTTGAACACGACTTCCGTCCTGTTCGTTGCTTTGACCTTTTTCATAATGTTACGAACATGCACCTTTACAGTGCTTTCTCGCAGATTGAGCTCATAGGCGATAATTTTATTCGCCTTTCCGCGTCGGAGCGCTTCAACGACTTCCACCTGACGATCCGTGAATATGCCGGCTAGCGGGCGCGCGGTCGAATTGCTCGAGTCCAGCAAGTGACGCATGGCGAACAGGGCGCTTGCAGGTACAAAAATTCCTCCCGCCACCGACAGCGCGATCAGCTCCATGCACACACTGACGCTGACCGAGGCGGGTATGAACCCCTTGGCTCCGTACTCGAGCGCCCTGACGATTTGGCCGAAATCGTCGCTATCGGCCAATACGATGAGTGGCGTTGATGCAAATTCCGACGAGAGCTTCCGGATTTGCTCCGAAACGGCCGGTTCATCGATCTTTTTGCCGCCGACGTTCAAGAGGATTGCCGAAAGCGGAGGATAGTCGTCCCGCTTCTGCTTCCACTCCTCAATTGATCCAAATGCCAGAATCTGCAAATCCGTCTTTTGGGCAGCCATGCATTGCGCCAAGCATTGCCGATCGAGTTCACGATTATCGAGAATGACAAGCGAATGCGTTTGTCTTGTCGACAAGGCAAGTGCCGTCGAATTACTTTCTATCGTAAGGGGAAAGGCTAGGTTCTCCTGCCTGGAGTCTAAATTCGGTATAAGTGCTGAATTCACAGCTTCACCCTCCCCTAACACGTTTACGCTCTCACTACGGCTTCGAGTACCAACCCCTCTCAATACGGGGGTTTAGGAAACTCTAAAGTAGGAATCGAATACCACAATTCGCGGAACGTTACAGTAGCTAATATAGGCTAAGTAGCGCACAACTACCATCGTAAGGCGGAAATAGAATGATAAATCTAGGGTAGACTTATATATTACTAGGAGGTTTGTAGAATAGTCTGCGCCGTTACACCGCATTTTGGGCGGGCCACTAAATGCATGGAAACAATCGTCGTCTCCGGCATGGGTCCGGTAACGGGTGTGGGAGGTGGCCCCACCACCAATGTCGGTCGATGCGTGAATAAGGGCGTAAGTCGTCATAAGTAGATACGCCTTTAGGTGAATAACCTTAAACGTTTTGTTTCTTTACTCAGATGAAGAAAACAATTCTCTTTGAAGTGAAGAGAAGTATTTGTCCTGTCGGTATGAAACCTTGGGTGCAATCAAGCGATTGTTGTTTCAACTGAGAATCTGGGCTTGTTCAGGAGTAGGGGTTTTGCAGGGATGATTGCATCAAACGTCAAGCTGGGTGACGGCAGCATCATCCACCATCCAGATCTGGTGAATCTATACGGCTGCACGATCGGCGCAGGAACGCGCATCGGCACCTTCGTCGAGATTCAGAAGAACGTCATCGTCGGAAAAGACTGCAAGATCTCCAGCCATTCCTTCCTCTGCGAGGGCGTGACGCTGGAGGACGGCGTGTTCATAGGCCACGGGGTGATGTTTACGAACGACATGTACCCGCGCGCCGTCAATCCGGATGGCAGCCTGCAGACGGAGGCCGATTGGATCCTCATCCCGACGTTGGTCAAGCGCTACGCATCGATCGGCAGCAACGCCACCATTCTGCCTGGCGTGACCATCGGAGAGGCTGCCCAGGTCGGCGCCGGTGCGGTTGTAACAAAGGACGTGCCTGATGGCGCCATTGTCGCGGGCGTTCCAGCCAGGGTGATCGGTCGCGTCAATGACGGGGCAGTCGACATGTATGCGTTGGGAGGAATGAAATGATCGGCATCGCTGTTGTCGGGTATGGGTATTGGGGTCCGAATCTGGTTCGTAACATCTCGGAAGCGGCCGGCGCGCATCTCGTTTCAGTTTGTGATCTGAATGTCGAACGGTTGGCGGCTGTTAAAAGCCGGTATCCAGCAGTAACGATCACCGACAAGTTCGAGGAAGTTCTGCGCGATCCAAAGGTGGATGCAATCGCCATCGCAACGCCGGTCTCGACCCATTTCAAGCTCGCAATGCAGGCGATGATGGCCGGAAAGCATGTCTTCGTCGAAAAGCCGATGGCATCGACGACGGAGGAAGCCGCACGGATGGTCGAAGAAGCGGCGCGCAGACGCCTCGTGCTGGCCGTGGATCATACCTTCGTCCACACCGGCGCCGTCCGCAAGATGTGCGAACTCGTCGAGAGCGGCTTGGGCGACATGTATTATTACGACTCGGTCCGGGTCAATCTGGGGCTCTTCCAGCACGATGTCAGCGTTATCTGGGACCTCGCGGTGCATGATCTCTCTATCCTGGACCATGTTGTGCAGGAAAGGCCGGTGGCGGTTTCGGCGACGGGCATGAGCCATGTGCTCGGCGAGCCTGAGAACATCGCCTATCTGACGCTCTTCTTCGAAAGCAAGCTGATCGCCCACATCCACGTCAATTGGCTGGCGCCGGTCAAGGTGCGCCGCACCCTGATCGGCGGCAGCAACAAGATGGTCGTCTACGACGATCTGGAGCCCAGCGAAAAGATCAAGGTTTACGACAAGGGCATCACGCTGAACCCAAATTCTCAGGCCTACGGCGAGAAGGTGCATCAGATGATGGTCGGGTACCGCAGCGGCGACATGTGGGCGCCCAAGCTCGATATGACCGAGGCATTAAAACGCGAACTGGATCAGTTCGTCGAGTGCATCGAGCAAAATTCGCGGCCCATTACGGATGGCCAAGCCGGGCTGCGGGTCGTTCGCATCCTTGAAGCCGCAAGCCGGTCGCTCGCCCAGCGCGGTCGTATCATCGAGCTCGAAGAGGCGAGGCGCATTGCATGATCCCGTTCCTCGATCTCAAAGCACAATATCAATCCATCAAGAGCGAAATCGACACCGCCGTCCTCGGTGTCCTGGCCTCGGGGCAATACATATTGGGCGAGGAGGTCGCCCGCCTCGAGCAGGAATTCGCGGACTATTGCAACGTCAAACATGCGATAGCCGTCAACACCGGGACGAGTGCCCTGCATCTGTCGCTTCTCGCGGCAGGCGTCGGCCCCGGCGATGAAGTCATCACCGTGCCATTTACCTTCGTCGCGACCGTATCGGCGATCTGCTACGCAGGTGCACGACCGGTATTCGTCGATGTCGAGCCCGTGACGCTGACGATGGATCCGGCGCAACTCGAGGCTAAGATTACGGCCCGAACCAAGGCCATTATTCCCGTCCATCTCTACGGTCAGATGGCCGATATGGACGCGATCAAAGCGATTGCCGACCACTACCGGATCCCGGTCATCGAGGACGCCTGCCAGGCGCACGGAGCGCAATACAAAGGCGCGCGCGCCGGCAGTATCGGCACATCCGGCTGCTTCAGCTTCTATCCCGGCAAAAATCTCGGCGCCTGCGGCGAGGGGGGTATCGTCGTCACCAACAGCGACGATCAGGCCAAGACGATGCGGATGCTGCGCGACTGGGGTCAGGAACAGCGCTATCACCATCTGCTGAAGGGCTTCAACTACCGCATGGATGCCATTCAAGGTGCGATCCTGCGCATCAAGCTCCGGCATCTCGAAGCCTGGACCGAAGCGCGGCGCGCCCATGGACGCCGCTACTCGTTGCTGCTTGGCGGTTCGGCGAATTTGAGGACTCCTGTCGAAATCTCCGACCGGCGCCACGTCTATCACGTCTATGCTATCAGAAGCCGCGATCGTGACCAGCTTCAGCGCGTATTGAGCGCGGAGGGCATTCAGTCCGGGCTGCACTATCCGATCCCAGTGCATCTGCAGAAGGCCAATGCCGACCTTGGTTACAAGGCCGGCGATTTCCCAAACTCGGAAGCCGCCGCACGGGAGGTCCTCTCGCTGCCGATCTATCCGGAGATGCCGGCGTGGCACGTCGACCAGGTGGCCGCCGCGCTGGAGAACGCCTATGTCAGTTGATCGTGCGGGCGAGGCCCGGATCGTGCAGGCGGTCCACGGCCGTCATGAAAGGCCGGCGGACCCTGCCTATCAGGCCGGGCTGGCCGAAGAACTGAGGCAGTCATACGGGCGCGCCGGCCTGATTGAGCTCTACGGTCGTTTCGCGGCCGGTGACGGTGTCATCGATACTCTGATGCGAAAAGCCATCTGGCAAGCCATCGCGCGGAGCTGTGGCACAGGATTGCAAGTTGCAGGCGGTGCCGGTTTCAAACATCCCGAGACGTTCGACATCGGCAATGGGGTGTTCATCGGGGCTCAGGCCTATATCCAGGGTCGTTTCGACGGCCGGTGCAAGATCGGCGATAATGTCTGGATCGGGCCGATGGCCTATTTCGACGCTCGCGATCTCGTGATCGAGGATTCTGTCGGGTGGGGACCTGGCGCCAAGGTGCTTGGCTCGACCCACACGGCACTGCCCTTGGATGTGCCGATCATTCGCACGGATCTTGAAATCAAGCCGGTACGCATCTGCGCAGAGGCCGATATCGGAACGAACGCGACCATTCTTCCCGGCGTGACCATCGGGAAGGGGGCGATCATTGGAGCGGGGGCAATTGTCGTTTCCGACGTCGAACCGTTCTCGGTCGCCGCAGGTGTACCTGCGAAATTCATACGTTGGCGTTCGGATAATGATCCGATGACGAACATGTCGCGTGAGGGAAGATCATGAGAGACAAACGGGTGCTCATTACCGGCGGGGCCGGTCTGATCGGCTCGCATATTGCCGATCTTGTCGCATTGGAAAAACCTCGCGAGATCATCGTCCTCGACAATTTCGTGCGCGGGCGCCGGGACAATCTCAGCTCGGCGATAACAAGCGCGCCTGTTAAGATCATCGACGGGGATATCCGCGACAGAGCGCTTCTGGCAAAAGTCTTTGAAGGCGTCGACATCGTCTTTCATCAGGCCGCCATCCGCATCACGCAATGCGCCGAAGAGCCTCGACTGGCTTTCGATGTCCTTGCGGAGGGGACGTTCAACGTTCTCGAAACCGCCGTCAAGGCGGGCGTATCGAAAGTAGTTGCTGCCTCTTCCGCCTCCGTTCTGGGGCTTGCCGAGAGTTTTCCAACGACCGAAGAGCACCATCCGTACAATAACCGGACGATCTACGGCGCGGCGAAAACATTCAACGAGGGGCTGCTGCGTAGTTTTGCGGAGATGTACGGCCTGCGCTATGTCGCGCTCCGTTATTTCAACGTCTATGGGCCGCGCATGGACGTTTACGGCGCCTATACGGAAGTTCTGATCCGTTGGATGGAACGCCTGGTGGCCGGGATGCCGCCCCTCATCTATGGGGATGGTAGCCAGACGATGGACTTCGTCGATGCACGCGACATCGCCCGGGCAAACATTCTGGCCGCGAAAAGCGATGTCACGGACGAAGTGTTCAACGTCGCGAGCGGCAAGGAAATAAGTCTACTGGAACTCGCGAAGATGCTGAGCGACATCATGGGTTCCTCACTCGAACCGCAGCACAAAGAGGCCCGCACGGTCAACGGCGTGACCCGTCGCCTTGCCGATATCAGCAAGGCCGAACGGCTCCTCGGCTTCAAGGCGGAGATCTCCATGGAGCAAGGGCTTCGCGATCTCGTTGCCTGGTGGCAAAAGCAGACAAGCGCAGGAGGGCAGGCTGCATGAGCTCATCTCAATCCATAATTCCGGTTGCCAAACCCGTCCTCGGGGAAGAAGAGGCTGAGGCTGCGCGCCGCGTTATTCTGTCGGGATGGGTGACGCAGGGGCCGGAAGTCGCGGCTTTCGAGCGTGAATTCGCTGCCTTTGTGGGCGCCGCGCATGCTTGCGCCATGTCCAATTGCACGACCGCGTTGCATCTGGCCCTGAAGGCTGTTGGCATATCCGCCGGCGATGAAGTCGTCACAGTCAGCCATTCGTTCATCGCAACGGCGAACGCGATTCGATACTGTGATGCAGTGCCGGTATTCGTCGACATCGAAGCGGATGGTTACAACATCGACCCCAGCCTGATCGAAACAGCAATCACGCCTCGCACCAGGGCAATTCTCTGCGTGCATCAGCTCGGCATGCCTTGCGATCTCCGCGCCATCGTGGAGATCGGCAAGCGCCACTCGATACCGGTTATCGAAGATGCAGCCTGTGCGTCCGGAAGCGAAATCCTGTGGGACGGTCGTTGGGAAAAGATCGGCAAAGCGCATGGCGACATTGCCTGCTTCTCCTTCCACCCCAGGAAGGTCGTCACGACAGGCGATGGCGGCATGTTGACGACGGCCAATCCCGAATATGACCGGAAGTTCCGGCTCTGGCGCCAGCATGGCATGAGCGTCACCGATGCCGTTCGTCACGGCTCCAAACAAGTCATCTTCGAAGACTATGATGAGTTGGGCTACAACTACCGGATGACCGATCTTCAGGCGGCCGTCGGACGCGAGCAATTGCGGCGGCTGCCGGAATTGGTTGCCCAGCGCAGGCTGCTTGCCGAGCAATATTGCGAGCGTCTGTCGACGATTGTAGGGCTTTCGCTGCCGGCCGAGCCGCGCTGGGCTCGCAGCAATTGGCAGAGCTTCTGTGTGAGGTTGCCCGATACGGTCGACCAGCGGGCCGTCATGCAGACCCTGCTCGATCAGGGTATCTCGACTCGGCGTGGTGTGATGAACATTCATCTGGAGGGAGCCTATTCCGGTGAGACCTCCCACCGCGTTGCCACGAGCCTGACGCGAAGCGTATCTGCGCAGCAGCAAACGATAATCCTGCCGCTTTATGCCCAGATGACCGTGTCTGACATGGACCGGGTCGTCGAGGCATTGCGCGCAGCCCTTGCGGAAGCGACCGTCGGAGCCGCCAGCGTGCAACGTGCCATGGATGTCGCTGTCGCCTGAACCCGCATTTGCCTGAGGTAAAAACAATCTGCATAACGAAACAATGCGCGCATCTCCGGATACGCGCATTGTTTCGTTATGCAGATTTCGTGATCCATCCGCGGATGGTTGCGGGCACGGACTCCGGCGGAAGCAGGTCGATCAGCATGCGCAGCGAGTAGAGCCCGCAGAGAGCGACGGCGACGAAGCCAATCACCGTCGCCGGCCATAGCGGCAAAATCGAGAACATCAGGAATACCAGTCCCGATGCGGGCAAGAAAAGCAGCCCGTGTCTGCGATTGGCGGCGGACCAGCGAAAACCGGTCAGCTTCCGCACGATCACATAGATCAGCATGCTGTGCCAGACATAGAGGCCGAAAAACGCCATACCGGCTCCCTGCGTGCCGAGCAGCGATACGAAGAGCCAGGCAAGCCCCACATGCACGACCGCCGCCGCAACCTCCGTCCAGAAGAAAATCGCCTGGGTACGCTTTGCCACGACTATGAAACCCATCGGCCAGGAAATAATCCGCAGCATCATTCCAAGGCAGATCCAGCGCAGAAGATCGACTGCCCCCTGAAATTCCGCCGAATAGAACAGGCTCATCATGAGCGGCGCAAGCGTCAGGGTGGCGAGCAGGCCGGGGCCAGCGAGCAGCATGCTGATTTCCGCCTGTTCATTGACCAGCCGATTGCATTCGGCATTGTTGTCGGCCGCCGCGGTCAGGCGCGGATAAAAATCCGTTCCCATCGCCTGCAGGATGAAGCCGGCATAGAGACCGCCAAGGCCCCAGGCCGCCTGGTACAATCCAGCCGCCATGACACCGCCCTCCTTCAGCACGATGAGGCGGATGGCATAAGCCGCGCCGAAGGTCAGAAGCCCGCTTGCCATGAAGACGAAGCCGAGCCTGAGCAGTGCCGACACTTCCCGACCGAACTGGCGCGTGGGCATTGGCGAGGGATGCGGGCAGATCCGCCGGCTGTACCACCAGGTCGGAAGGATTGAGGCAGCCGCAATGACCACGAGGGACGGTGCGATCGCCTGCAGGCCGAACAGATAGATCAGCGGGATGCTGACAGCTGTGCCGATAAGCCCGGCAAGCACGTTGATACGGGCAAGATCGGCAATGCCGCGCAGGCCCTGGATCAATGCAGTCTGCCCTGCGGAGACCAGTCGAAAGAAGATTGCCAGCGACAGCAGTGCAATGCCACCGGCATGCTGGTAGCCGCCGAAAGTGAAATTTGAAACCGGGAATGCCAATGCGGCGAGAAGGAGCGCACCAAACAATCCGAGCACCATCGATATGCGTCTCAGCACTGTTGCTGATCGTGCGATCATTTCTGCGTCATCGGTGCCCGCAGCTTCGGCAATCTGGCGCACGCCGCTGCTGCCCACGCCAAGCCCGGCAATCGCCTGCGCGATATCGAGGATCGATCCATAGAGGCCCATCAGTCCCATGCCTTCCGGCCCGAGCAGAACAGCCATGGCTTTGTTTCTGATAATGCTGAGTGCGACATTGACGAGCGAAGAGCCGCCCATCAGCATCGTCGATTTGAGGATCTGGGTGTAGGTCTGGCTGCTGGGTGGGGTCATGCGCAAAGTCATCGGATGCCCATGCCCGTTATCCGGTGCCGGCGTTCAATCGCCCGCCGCAGGGCCAATTGCGGCACATGCCTTTCGCGTATCACCGGCTTACCTGACTGATATTGGCCTCTGTCTGAACAGGCAGCGCAGCGGCGTCTTCGGACGGCGCATCCGTGATACGGGGCTTGGCTACCCTGACCACGTCGCCCGGCGCCAATTCCGTCGTTTCGGATGCCTGGAATTGATTGACTTGTCCCTTGTCCCGCCGGCTCACGATGAAGGTCAGCGGGAGTTCTTCATCGCGGTTATTCACGTTTATGCCGGTCGACAGCTCTCCGAGAAGCAGTTGTTGCGTGGTGTCGCGCTTCAATTTGAGCTGATCGAGAGTGGCCTTTTCCGCCTGCACCTCGGAAGCGATCTCGCTCCGACGAGTGTCGGAAAGTCCCTCGAGATTGCGCGTCGTCTCGTTGATCGCCTGGCGGCCCCGCATGATGGCGGTGACCAGGTCGAGCCGGTCGGAGCGATAGTTGGTGAGCAATCGTTCCAGATCCATCTGTCGTGAGGTGATCGTGAGGCCCTTCTGGACAAGCGTCTTCACGCTCGTCAGTTGCTCCTCGACCGACTGGATATTGTCATCCGAGCCTTTCAGCTTTTCTTCCAGTGTATCGATTTCCGCATTCAAGAGATTGCGCAATTCGACGAGGGCCACCGACTGCTTGTCGAGCGCGCTTGCACGGGCCTGAAAAATGACCCGCTCCTCCTGGTGGATACTCTCGGCATACTGCCGATCGGCAGCGGGCGGCGGATCGAAGACGATCTCCTTCGCGCCGGCCATCTCCGCTTGCAGCCGCGCGAGCTTTGCCGAACTGCGTAGCAGCGAATGGTCGATTTCTCGTAGCTCGCCGGCAAGCTTGATCGTCTCCGTTTGCTGCTGTGCCGCAGCCCGCAACGGGCCGCCGCTCATGGCCAGGGATTGCAGGACGCTGAGGCCGGAGTGAAACTTGTATTCTCCCGGTGCCATCACGTCTCCGACGACGTAAATGGCCGGATAGTCGAGAACGTCGATGGTCACCGCAGGTGTCTGGGCCAAACCCATCTTTGCCTGAAGGCGCTTGCCAATCTCGCTGGTCAGGCTGGCACTGTCCAGATTTCCAACCGGCAGCGACCCTAGAAAGGGCAGGGAGACTTCACCTGCCTCCGAAACCGTATATTCGCCGCCAATCGCATCCCATCGCTCAAACTGGCCCTTGGACGGCATCCATTGGACGACCGTCAGGCGGATTTTCGTTTGTGGAGCCAAAGGGGCGCTATCGGCGAGAGCCGGCGATGCAGCTCCGGCAAGAAAGACCAGTGCACTGATGACAAACGTTGCTCGAAAGAACAGGTGAGGGACGCGGTGCGATAGATTCATGTACATGTCTCGCCTTCAAAACATCCTTCAACGGACGCTGGTCCGATGCCTTAAGCGCTGTTCGAACGCCGGACGCCAAGCCCGAAACCACATCGCTAGTGTGCAGTGTGGCGAAGCCTTGAGGAAGGTGGAGGTCGTTTACTTTGCCTAATCACAATTGATAGGGTGAGGAGGGTGCATAAGCCTAAATCGAGCAGAAGCACATATCTTCTGCGCGACACAGAGGCATCGCCTCGAAAAATCAACGGGCCCAGCGGCTTATGCTATCGCACGAACGGTCCGGTGCGTGGTCTCCTGCTTGGGAGGCCAGCATGAGCGCCACCATGCGGCGATGGTGAAGCCACCGCCGCGGCTTCGAGCCTTGCACAGGAAGGGCGAATCTTCGCGACCTCACGCGTCCCATCCATCACGTGGGCGACGCAACACGGCCGTTTGCCCAAAGGATGCCGCATGTAGAGCGAAAGGCGTAGGATATACCCTCTCATTTTTCGGCTATAATTCAGGGTCTCGTATCAAACGATCCTCATAGATTCGATCCTGAAAATCACGCGAGAGGTGCCCGCCATGTATCGCAACGCTCGCCGCTGGAGCTCGCGCTCCCTCCTGTTGGATTCGCTGGTTCCCCGATGGTTGGCCGTCGGCGGAGAGGGAAAGCCGCGCAAGCCTGCCGAAAGGCGCGAGGATAGTGCTCAACTTGCGACATCCGTGCAAACCGCGGATGGAAGCAAGCATGATGGAACGCTTGTCGACAATCCCGACAACAACGTGGAGCTCAATGAGCATGACGTTGGACGGAGAGAGGGCGTGATCGGCGACGCGGACGGTCGAGCTGATATCCCCCGCGCGCAGCCGCCCATGGCCAACACTGTCGCGACAAATCTCGAAACGGGGGGGCGAAGCGCTGATACTGCCGCGTCACGGTTGCCCGCCTACACGCTTGGTTTTGCGCGTTTCGAGCGGGACGCGAACGGAGTTGCATTCGGGGCCGCATCGCCCTTTTATCGCACCTATGCTGGAATGAGCTCCATAGGCGACGATCCTCTGGCTCCGTATCTGCCGCAAAGCCCTGCACCGACGGTTTCCGGGCAGGGTTCTGCTGCGGTGGCGGCTGAGCGTGCGCACTCGGGCAAGGTCGTCATTCTCGAATCGAGCCCGTCAGCGCAGGCGACAGCCCAGCATGCCGGCGCTAATTCGCTGGCATTTGGCATGCCCTTTGGTGTGTGCGGATGCGGCTACTTTACCTCCCCCACGCGGATTCTCGATTGGGCGCATGGCGGCGCCTTGCTTCAACAGGACGGTCAATTGTCGGGAACCAAGCTGACCGAGGGCCCGGACTATGTGCAGAAGATCAAACGGGCCATAGGCGCCTCGGTCAGCGATCCGCTTCTCGACCGTGATTTGTCCCCGCTCTCGGGCTGGCGCGGGACCGCAACGTGGACGGATTCGACGATCTTGAACGGATCGTTGCCCGGTGGCGGAGAAATCGGAACGGGCACGTCCACATCCAAGGGTATCGGCATCCTTTCCGGCTCGGTGACAACGCCACCTTCTACACAGCGGTCGTTGGCAACGCAAAATCTGGCGGCCGCGGCGGCGGCGGCCAGCAACGCGATCGTGCTGGAAAACCAGAAGCAGGGTAACCCGGAGAGTGAGTGGGGCATCGACGGTGCCGGTAGCTCCAACATCGAGGGGTTTGCGACCGACATCAGCGTCGACAACGGCAAGACGGTCAGCTTCAAGATCAATACCAATTCCACCAATTATCGGATCGACATCTATCGGCTCGGCTATTATGGCGGCATGGGCGCGCGCAAGGTCGCGACCATGCAGCATACCGGTTTGCAGACGCAGCCCAATCCGTTGCGCAACGCCTCGACCGGCACGGTGGATGTCGGCAACTGGGCAGTCTCGGCGTCGTGGACCGTACCCAATGATGCCGTCTCGGGCGTCTACATCGCCAAGCTCGTGCGACAGGATGGCACCTTTGGCGAAAATCAAATCCCGTTCATCGTGCGGGATGACGACAGCCACAGCGACATCGTCTTCCAGACTGCAGACGAGACATGGCAAGCTTATAACGGCTGGGGTGGCGCTAACTTCTATGGCGGCAATGGTCCGGCGACAGGCCAGGGGGCGGGTCGTGCCTATGCGGTCAGCTACAACAGGCCGATTGCGACCCGCGGCGGGGTCGGCACCTATGCCGGTCCGCAGGACTATCTGTTCGGCGCCGAATATGCAGGCATCTACTGGCTGGAACAGAACGGCTATGACGTCTCCTACCTGTCGGGTGTCGACGTCGACCGTTATGGCAGCCTGTTGCTCAATCACAAAACCTATGTTGATGCCGGGCACGACGAATACTGGTCTGGACAGCAGCGAACCAATGTCGAAGCCGCGCGCGATGCGGGCGTCAACCTGATGTTCTGGAGCGGCAACGAGGTTTATTGGCGCACCCGTTGGGGCAATGCCTACAGCGCCGACGGCACGCCCTATCGCACACTGATCTCCTATAAGGAGACCTGGTCGCCCACCGCCAGCATCGACCCTTCCAACGAATGGACGGGCACATTCCGGGATCCGCGTCTCAGCCCACCTGCTATCGGCGGCGGAAACCCGGAAAACTCGCTGACCGGACAGTTGTTTAAGGTCGACGATGTCGGCAGCAATCTCCAGGCGATCACTATTCCCTATGACGACGCCAATCTGCGTTTCTGGCGCAATACCAGCGTCGCCAATCTTCAGCCTGGCCAGACGGCGACGCTCACCAAGAACTATCTTGGTTACGAATGGGACGAAGCTGTAGACAACGGCTTTGATCCGGCCGGCCTCGTGAAGCTGTCGTCGACGACGCTTCCGGTCAGCACTTACTTGCTCGATTACGGAAACACGACCGGCAATGCGACCTCGACCCACAATCTGACGCTCTATCGCGCGCCCAGCGGTGCATTGGTGTTCGGCGCCGGCACGGTCTACTGGACATGGGGCCTGAGCGACAACCACGATCTCACGGCGACGCCGACGGACCCGCGCGTGCAGCAGGCAATGGTCAACTTGCTTGCCGATATGGGCATTCAGCCCGGGACGCTGCAATCCGGGCTCGTCGCGGCAACCGCTTCGTCGGACAATGTTGCACCGACTTCCATCATCACGGCGCCGTCAACGGCGACCGTTGGCTCCGCAGTCACGATTACAGGTACCGCCACCGATACGGGCGGCGGGGTCATCGCCGGCGTCGAGGTTTCTACGGACAACGGGGCAAGCTGGCATCCGGCGACGGGCGATGAGAACTGGACTTATACCTGGTCGCCGCAGACAGCGGGCACATACACCATCCGATCTCGCGCCGTCGACGATAACATCAACCTGGAAACACCCTCGGCGGGACGCACGGTCACCGTCAGCGGGCCGAGTTACACCTCTCTCTTCGGCGCGGCGACGCCGGCGGTCGTCAACACCAACGATAGCTCAGCCGTTGAACTCGGCGTCAAATTCCAGACCTCCGTGGCAGGCACCGTCACCGGCATTCGTTTCTACAAGGGCGACCTGGATACTGGCACGCATACCGGTTCATTATGGTCGAGCACCGGCACGCGGCTTGCGACCCTCACCTTCACGAATGAGTCAGCCAGCGGTTGGCAGACTGCCTATTTCACCAGCCCGGTGTCACTGACAGTCGGACAAACCTATACGGCGTCTTATCACACGAATAGCGGTCATTATTCCACGACCACCGGCTACTTCACCTCGAACGTAACGAGCGGGTCGCTCACGGCGCCGGCCAGCGGCAACGGCGTCTACCGCTATGGCAGCAACAGCCTATTCCCCACGAGCACGTTCCAGTCGACGAACTATTGGGTCGATGTGATGTTTACCACGCCGAGTTCGAACACGACGCCGACGGCGGTTGCCGATGCGGGTGATGCGACGGAGAAGGGTGGTGTCGCCAATGGTTCGGGTGGTGTGGTTGCCAGCGGCAACGTGCTGACCAACGACACCGATCCGGATGCCGGTGATACCAAGACGGTCACGGCCGTCGTTTTCGGCGCG
>NZ_JACHYZ010000012.1:0-32287 GCF_014193215.1 Rhizobium sp. BK112 | reverse complement strand
CCACGACCGGCACCAGGCTTGCCACCGCCACCTTCAGCAACACCACGGCGAGCGGCTGGCAGACGGTGAACTTCACGACGCCCGTCACCATTACCGCAAACACCAACTATATTGCGTCCTATCACACCACCGGCGCTTACGTGGCAACTGATGGCTTCTTCGCGAATGCGGTCACCAATGGTCCATTGACGGCCCAATCAAGTGCCGTCGCCGGCGGCAACGGTGTCTATGCGTATGGCGGATCCGCCACCGCAGGTCTCTTCCCGACCGACACCTACAATTCGGCGAATTACTATGCCGACGTTGTCTTCCGACCACAGCTCGTCGCGTGAAAAAAAGGACAAGGTTACGGACCGGTTTCGAATGAGGCTCATACGCAAATGCTGGTCGCGGCGAAGTGCGCTTCGACCGCCCGCATTCAAGGAATGCCGATGAACAGGATCGAGCGGCTCCCGGTAACCGTGCTGGCCGGCTTCCTCGGCGCTGGTAAGACGACGCTTCTTAGCCACGTCCTGAATAATCGTCAGGGCCTGCGGGTCGCTGTCATTGTCAACGATATGAGCGAAGTGAACATAGACGCCAGTCTCATTCGAGACGGCGGCTGCAACCTGTCGCATACGACGGAGACATTGATCGAGCTCAGCAATGGTTGCATATGCTGCACCCTGCGCAACGACCTGCTGACGGAAGTACGGCGACTGGCAGAAGAGCGGCGATACGACTATCTGTTGATCGAAGGCACCGGCATTGCCGAGCCATGCCCTATCGCTGCCACCTTTTCCTTCCGTGACGAGAACGGCGTCTCCCTCGCAGATTTTGCCAGCCTCGACACAATGGTCACCGTGGTCGACGCTGCAAACCTGTTAGCCGACTACAGCAGTGCCGATCTGCTTGCCGACCGCGGCCTGCAGCGCGACGGCGAGGACCGGCGCACACTCATCGACCTGCTGGTGGATCAGATCGAGTTTGCCGATGTTGTCGTGATCAACAAGATCTCGGACGCGACCGAAGAGATCCGCGCGGAAGTCCGCAAGATAGTTGCTGCGCTCAACCCGGATGCGCGCCAGGTGGAGACGGATTTCGGCAAGGTTTCTCTTGCAACCATCCTCAGTACGGGCCTCTTCGATGAAGCAAAAGCCGCCGCCCACCCGTTGTGGCACAAGGAGCTGTACAGCCCGGGCGACCATGTCCCGGAGACGGAAGAATACGGGGTATCGAGTTTTGTCTATCGCACGCGGCGTCCCTTCGACCCCAGGCGGTTTCGAGCATTCCTGGACGAGCCCTGGCCGGGGGTAATCCGCGCCAAAGGCCATTTCTGGCTTGCCACACGCCCGCGTCATGTGGGCCTGATGTCGGCCGCCGGGGTGCAGCGGCGCTGCGAGCCGATGGGGCTCTGGTGGGCGGCCGTGCCCCGGCAGGATTGGCCGAGCCATCAGCAGTTTCGTCAGCATATCGAAAGCCGGTGGGACAGCGCTTGGGGCGACCGTCGGCAGGAGCTCGTATTCATCGGTGTTGATATGGACGAGACAGGTGTGCGGACCGCACTGGACGGATGCCTCGCCAGCGCCGATCCGCGCGACTGGGCCGCCCTCGAAGATCCGTTTCCGGCCTGGTAGCACGGGCGCTCGAGTTAAAAACCGGCTCGACCAGCCGGACCGGCCCAGAATGCCTTTTCAACCAGCGTCAGCCACTTGGAAGTAGCCCGGCTGGTATGCGTTGAGGGTCATCATATGGGCGTAGGGGATACCTCCCTCATACCCCAGATTGCTGTCGTACATTCCCTTGGCAAAGGTGCCAGAATGAAGCTCTTGCTATGGCGGCCGAAGGGCGGGCCGATGCGGAAGGGGACGCCGCTGATGCGGAGAATTCATGTCAGTAATCGTGAGTATTTGAGTACATTTGGTGGAGCGTTGAGTATCTGTCGTGCACCCTCAACCTGGAGCGCAGTGCTGGGAACCGCGACGGTTGTATCTTCCACGAGTACCGATGGTTCCCTAAGCTTTGCCAGTAACGGCAGCTTCGCCAATCTCGACGGCGCCGCCCTCCCGTCCTCCTTCACCGGTCCGTCTTCCTTTACCGGCAATATCATGCAGCCTGCCGCGCTGATCTCATCGGGCGGCGTGCAAACTGCCTCGATACCACCGACGGCGATGCCCGCGCCTGCAGGCGACGGCGGCGCGCAGGACACCTCTGCCAAGACGGCGTCGGTTGCGACGGTGTTGCAGACGACGACGTCATCCGAACGCACCGTGCTCGGCCCGGACCCGTATGAGGAGGCTGCGACACTGCCTGCCGCTCCGGCGCTGACGGGTGTTACCGGCGATGCCGATACCGGCAGCGCCAAGACGCCGGCGCCGGCCGGTTCTTCCAGCAGTGTCGGCACGACTTCATTGCGCCTTCAGGCCTCGATAGCATCCATCTCGGTGGAGCCGAGCCAGGACGTTTCTGCCGAGACGACCGCCGCCGCGACGGCATTGGCGACGCCAGCGACGGCAACTTCGGCGGCAGCGACTCCGGCAGCGTCGGTCGCGACGGTAACGCCCAACAAGATCGCGCTCGAAAACCTGAAGCAGGGCAACCCGATCAGCGAGTGGGGTCTTGAAGGCGACGGCGGCGGCACCATCCAGGGCTTCGCCACCGAAATCAGCACAAATATCGGCCAGACGGTCGATTTCAAGATCGCCACCGATTCCACCCATTACCGCATCGATATCTACCGCATGGGCTATTATGGCGGGGCCGGCGCACGCAAGGTCGACTCGATCGAGAAATCGCTGACAACGGCGCAGATCCAGCCGCATCCGATCGTCGACATGTCGCTCGGCCTTATCGATTGCGGCAACTGGTCGGTTTCGGCGAGCTGGCAGATTCCGACGGACGCGGTCTCCGGCGTCTACTTTGCCAAGCTGGTGCGCGAAGACGGCACCGAGGATGCAAGCATCATCCCCTTCGTCGTGCGCGACGACGCCTCGACCAGCAATATCGTCTTCCAGACGTCCGACACGACATGGCAGGCCTATAATGCCTGGGGCGGCGCCAGCCTCTACTACGGCGAAGTGCCCGTCGACCCGGCAGACATGATCGGCTACCTGCCGCCGAACTGCAGCTGCGGGCTGACGGCGATCGGTCGGGCCTCGGCGGTCAGCTATAACCGGCCGATCATCACCAATACGAGCCCGATCGGCGGCTCGCACGACTACATCTTCGGCGTCGAATCCTCCGCCATCTCGTGGCTGGAGCAGAACGGCTACGACGTTTCCTATATTTCCGGCGTCGATGCGGCGCGCAACGGCACGCTGCTGCTCAACCATGATGCCTATCTCTCCGTCGGGCATGACGAATACTGGTCTGCCGAACAGCGCGCCAATGTCGAGGCGGCGCGCGATGCCGGCGTCAACCTCGCCTTCTGGAGCGGCAACGAGTGCTACTGGAAGGTCCGCTGGGAAAGCAGCATCGACGGCAGCGGTCAGGCCTACCGCACCATGGTCTGCTACAAGGAAACCTGGGGCACGAGCACGGATCCGAGCAATGTCGGCACCGGCACCTGGCGCGATCCGCGTTATGCCGATCCGGGGCAGCAGCCGGAGAATGCGCTGACGGGCACGATGTTCCAGGTGGACAGCTACCGCCAGGATACGATCTCCATTCCCTACGACTATTCGAACCTGCGCTTCTGGCGCAATACCGATGTCTCCCAGCTGAATGAAGGCGAAACCTACAATCTGGTGCAGAACCTGCTCGGCTATGAGTGGGATTCCGATGTCGAGAACGGCTTCCGTCCGGATGGCCTCATCAACCTGTCGCTCTCTTCCATCGCGGTGAGCACCTATCTGCGCGATTACGGCACCACGGTCGGCGATGCGGTGGCGACCCATAGCCTAACCAT
The DNA here is from genome assembly GCF_014193215.1 of Rhizobium sp. BK112. Taxonomy (NCBI): domain Bacteria; kingdom Pseudomonadati; phylum Pseudomonadota; class Alphaproteobacteria; order Hyphomicrobiales; family Rhizobiaceae; genus Rhizobium; species Rhizobium sp. BK112. The sequence goes on along the minus strand of NZ_JACHYZ010000012.1, from coordinate 28,401 downwards.
GTACCGGGCAGAAAGCGGCGCGCTGGTCTTCGGCGCCGGCACCGTCTTCTGGTCCTGGGGGCTGAGTGACAACCACCAAGGCCCGGCCACGTCAACCGATCGCAACGTGCAGCAGGCGATGGTCAACATGTTCGCGGACATGGGTATTCAGCCGACGACGCTGGATGCGAGCCTGATCCTTGCGACACAGTCGACCGACACGCTGAAGCCGACCTCGTCGATCAGCTCGCCGATCATAGGCGCAAGTTTCGTCGAAGGGCAGCGCGTGACGATCACAGGGACGGCGCAGGATTTCGGCGGCGGCATCATCGCCGGCGTCGAAGTCTCCACCGATGGCGGCCAGCACTGGTTCAAGGCGTCAGGCCGCGAGAGCTGGAGCTATAACTGGGTCGTCCAGGCGAGCGGCACCTATACGATCATGTCGCGCGCCGTCGACGACAGCGTCAATATGGAGGCGCCGTCTGCCGGCAAGCAGGTCACCGTCACGCTGCCGGGCACGCAGGGCCTATGGACGCTTGCGGAAAAGCCCGCGGTCGAAATGGCGATCGATCGCGATTCCGTCGAGCTCGGCCTGCGCTTCCAGGCGACGACGGCAGGCTACGTGGAAGGCATCCGCTTCTACAAGGGCTTCTACAACATCGGCGACCATGTCGTCAGCCTCTGGAGCGCCAACGGAACGCTACTGGCATCAGGCGTGTCGGTGGGCGAACCGCTTTCCGGCTGGCAGACGGTGATGTTCTCCAGCCCGATCCAGATTGCCGCCGGCACGACCTATGTGGCCTCCTATCACACCAACGGCTTCTACTCCGCCACCGAGAATTATTTCGCCAGCCCCTATGCCAGCGGCGCGCTGAAGGCCGTCGATGGCGGCGGCGTCTATGCCTATGGCGACAATGCCGGCACATTCCCCGGCCAGAGCCCCGGTACCGGCACCAACTATTGGGTCGACGTGGTCTTCGATGCCGGCCCCAACAGCGCGCCGGTTGCGACCGACGACGCGGGGCTGGCCATCACCCGCAACGACAGCCTCGTCGTCTCGATCGCCTCGCTCATCGGAAACGACACAGATCCCAATGGCGATGCGATGACGATTTCGGCCGTCGGCAATGCCGTCAACGGGACGGTGACGCTCAATAAGCAGAACGGCACCGTCATCTTCACGCCGAGCAACAATTATTCGGGGCCGGCAAGCTTCACCTATACGCTGTCGGACGGGCGCGGCGGCACGGATCAGGGCAACGTCAGCCTCACCGTAAACCAAGGCCCTGCCGGGGAAACGCTGTTTAAATCAAGCGAAGGGCCGACGGGCGCAAGCTTCAACGAAGGTCAGTCGCTCGAACTTGGGATGAGGTTCGTCGCTTCGTCCAGCGGCATGATTACCGGCATCCGCTACTACAAGGCTGCCGGCGATACCGGCGCCCATACCGGCTCCCTCTGGACGACCGACGGCACGCTGGTCGCGACCGTCAGCTTCGCCGACAGCGGATCGGCGAGCGGCTGGCAGACCGCGACATTCACCAACCCGGTGCATATCGCGGCTGGCACGACCTATGTCGCCTCCTACCACACGACAGGCTCCTATGTGGCGACATCAGATTATTTCACGTCAGCCCATACCAACGGCGCGCTGACGGCGCTCGCCGGCAGTAACGGCGTCTTCGGAAATGGCACGGGGTTCCCAAGCTCCAGTTACCAGTCGTCGAACTACTGGGTGGATGTCGTCTACAACCAGACAAGCAATGCGGTGCCGTTCGCCGCCAATGACAATGGCTACACGACCTATTCCAACACGGCGCTGTCGATTGCCGCAGCCAGCCTGCTTGCAAACGACAGCGATGGCGATGGCGACCCGCTCAGCATCACCGGCGTCAATGCTGCGGTCAACGGAACGGTGACCTTCAATAGCCAGACCAAGTCCGTCATTTTCACCCCGACGGCGGGTTATACGGGTGCGGCGAGCTTCTCCTATTCGATCGCGGATGGATATGGCGGCATAGCGTCGGCCACCGTCAGCCTCACTGTCGGCACGCCGCCCGGGGGAGGAACGACGTCAAGCCTGTTCACCGGCGCCGACACGTCGGGTGTTGCCGCCGCCAATGACGCCAACTCGGTCGAACTCGGCGTCAAGTTCATCGCTTCCGCCAGCGGCCAGATCACCGGGCTCACCTATTACAGGAGCGCCCAGGATACCGGCACGCATGTCGGCTCGCTCTGGACGGCCAGCGGCCAGGTTCTGGCCCAGGCCACCTTCATCAGCGAGACGGCGAGCGGCTGGCAGACGGTTTACTTCACCCAGCCGATCAATGTTACGGCCGGCGCCACCTATGTGGCGAGCTACCATTCGAACGGCTTCTATTCCGCAACGGCGAACTACTTCACGACGGACCATACGAACGGCGCGCTGACGGCCCCGTCGAGTGCGGCGAGTGGCGGCAACGGCCTTTATGCCTATGGCTCGGGCAGCCTGTTTCCGACCGCTTCCTACAATGCGAGCAATTACTGGGTCGACGTGCTCTATCAACAGGGCGGCGCGCAGAATGCGATTCCGGTCGCCGCCAATGACAGCGGCTTGTCGACCAATACCGGCACGCCGATCACCATCCAGGCCTCAGTGCTCCTGGCAAACGACACCGATGCCGATGGTGATCCGCTTGTCATCACCGGCGTCAGCGGCGCGGTCAACGGCTCGGTCGCCTATGACGCCCAGGCCAAGACGGTGACTTTCACGCCGACGGCAGGCTATTCGGGACCGGCAAGCTTCAGCTACGCAATTGCAGACGGCAAGGGCGGCACGGCGTCGGCGCAGGTTGCGCTCACCATCAACGGCGGCCAGACGGGAGGGCCGGAGCAGAACCTCTTTGCCGCCGATGCGACGCCTTCGATCGTCTCCGTCAACGACAACCAGCCGGTTAATCTCGGCATGAAATTCCAGGCGGATACGGCGGGCTGGGTTACCGGCATCCGCTTCTACAAGGGGGCAGACAATACAGGCCCGCACAACGGCTATCTCTGGACCGCCTCGGGCACATTGCTCGGCAGCGTCAGCTTCGGCAACGAAACGGCAAGCGGCTGGCAGACCGCCACGCTCACCCAGCAGGTCGAGGTCGCCGCGGATACGACCTATGTCGTTTCCTATAGCACCAACGGCAATTATTCGGCGACCGGCAATTACTTCAGCGCCGATGTGACGAACGGCGATTTGAGGGCGCTCAGCGGCAACAACGGCGTCTATGCCTATGGGGCGAGCGGCTTGTTCCCAAGTGCCAGCTATAACAGCACAAACTACTATGTGGACGTAGCGTTCAGACCGCAGCTCGCGGCGTAGAAGAAGCGAGCGGGGAGTATCGATGACGAGTGCAGACAACAGACTTCCGGTCACGGTCCTTGCCGGCTTTCTCGGCGCCGGCAAGACGACGATCCTCAACCATGTCCTGCGCAATCGCGAGGGGCGTCGGGTCGCCGTCATCGTCAACGACATGAGCGAGGTGAATATCGACGCCGATCTCGTGCGCGACGGGGGAGCGAACCTGTCGCGGACGGACGAGACGCTGGTGGAGCTCACCAATGGCTGCATCTGCTGCACATTGCGCGACGATCTCTTAAGCGAAGTGCGCCGGCTGGCCGCCGCCGGCCGCTTCGATTATCTGCTGATCGAGGGCACGGGCATTGCCGAGCCGCTGCCGGTCGCAGCCACCTTCTCCTTCCGCGACGAGAGCGGGGCAGCCCTCTGCGACGTCGCGCGGCTCGACACGATGGTTTCCGTCGTCGATGCGGTCAATCTTCTGGTCGATTATGCGAGCGCGGAGTTCCTGAGCGATCGCGGCGAGAGCCGGGACGGAGACGACGAGCGCAAGCTGGTGGAACTGCTCGTCGAGCAGATCGAATTCGCCGATGTCGTGGTCATCAACAAGGCGCAGGATGTGCCGCCTGCAGCGCTTGCCGAGGTTCGCCGCATCGTTGCCGCACTCAACCCCGATGCCCGCGTCATCGAGACCGGCTTCGGCCGGCTGAAGCTCGACGCCATCTTGAATACCGGCCTCTTCAGCGAAGCGAGAGCTGCCCGCCATCCGCTCTGGCACAAGGAACTCTTCGGTTGGGGCGAGCATGTGCCGGAGACCGAGGAATACGGCATTTCGAGCTTCGTCTATCGCAGCCGCCGGCCGTTCGATCCCTCCAGGCTGAGCGATTTCCTCGACAGAAAATGGCCGGGCCTCATCCGGGCGAAGGGCCATTTCTGGCTGGCGACAAGGCCCGACGAGATCGGCCTGCTGTCGATTGCCGGCACGCAGTGCCGCATCGACACCAAGGGTTTCTGGTGGGCCTCCGTGCCGAAGGCGCAATGGCCGCGCTTTCAGCAGTTCCGCCAACTCATCGACCGGCATTGGGACGCGATCTGGGGCGACCGCCGCCAGGAACTGGTTTTCATCGGCGCCGGCTTCGACGAAGACGCAATCCGCACCGCGCTCGACGACTGCCTGACCGGTGAGGAGACAGGCTTCGATCCGCAGACCGCCGCCCGGCTACGGGACCCGTTTCCGGCCTGGCAGCACGCCCATTCAAATAGTTAGAGCATCCCAATGGACGTAAGCCGCCCAAAGAGGAAGACGTTTTGATTATCAACCGGAGGAGAGAACAATGAGCAACGAACTTTATGCAGATGGCATCGGCGAAATCACCATCACCGGAACGATCGTGCGGATCGACCTGATGTCGCTCTCGGCCACCGAGCGTGACGCCAACAACAATCCGAAGCCGGTTTTCCGCCAGCGCATCATCATGCCGGTCGATGCCTTCGCCAATGCGGTCGATCTCATGCAGAAGGCGCTTGGCGGGTTGGTCGAAGCTGGTGCGGTCCGTCGCATCGGCGATATGTCGGCGGCGGCTGCCGATATCCAGTCGGTGCAGGCCGGCGCTTCGAACGCTTCGCCGAACTTCAACTGATAAAACAAATATTGCCTCGGTCTCGTATTGTTTCAGGTGGGCCATGACTGGTTTTCTGCATACCAACCTGCATTGTCTTGCGCTGGTCGCGCGTCATCACGGCGTCGACCTTGCTCCTGAACGGTTGCAGCACGATTATGCCGTCGGCAACGATCCTGTTGCCTTGCGGCAGCTGCTGCGCATGGCCAAGGATGCCGGCCTCAGGGCAAAGCATCTGACGCTCGACTGGCGATCCCTGTTCCAACTTGGCGAGGCGTTCCCGGTGCTCGCTGAGCTGACGAACGGCAACTGGGTGGTCATCGCCGGCGCTGTCGGGAGCGGGGAGGACGAGAGAATCCGTGTTCTCGACCCGCTGGCATCACGCGCCGAAGTGATGATGCTCAGCGAAGAGCAGTTCGCCAAGGCCTGGCTCGGATCGGTGATCCTGCTGAAGCGCAACTATCGCATGTCCGATGAGGACCGGCCCTTCGGCTTCCGCTGGTTCGTCCCCGAGATCATCAAGCAGCGCAGCTTCTTCCGCGATGTCGCGCTCGCCGCCTTCGTGCTCTACGGGCTGGGGCTGACGACGCCGATCTTCTTTCAGCTCGTCATCGACAAGGTGCTGGTGCATCAGAGCTATGCGACGCTGACGGTTCTCACGGCGGGCATAGCGATCGCGCTCGTCTTCGACGCGACCTTCACTTTTCTGCGTCGCTATTTGTTGCTCTATGCGACGAACAGGATCGACATCCGCGTCGCGACCCGCACCTTCGGCCATCTGCTCAACCTGCCGATCGCGCTCTTCGAACAGGCCTCCGCCGGCGTTCTCGTCAAGCATATGCAGCAGACGGGGCGCATTCGCGAATTCCTGACCGGCCGGCTGTTTCTCACACTCCTGGACGGCGTTTCGCTTCTGGTCTTCGTGCCGATCCTGCTTCTCTACAGCGTCAAGCTGACGCTCGTCGTGCTCGGTTTCGCAGCCCTCGTCGGGCTGGTGGTGATGATGCTCGTCGGGCCGTTCCAGCGCCGGTTGCAGGCGCTCTATCAAGCCGAAGGCGACCGCCAGGCATTGCTGGTGGAGACCGTGCACGGCATGCGCACCGTCAAATCCCTGGCGCTGGAACCGCGCCAGCGCAAGGTGTGGGACGATTATTCGGCCCAGTCGATCTCCGTGCGTTTCCGGGTCGACAAGATCTCGACCATCGCCCAGGCGATGACCGGACTGCTGGAGAAGCTGATGAGCGTCGCGATCATCGGCCTCGGCGCGCTCGATGTCTTCAGTGGCGCGATGACGATCGGCGCGCTGGTCGCCTTCAATATGCTCGCCGGCCGGGTCTCGGGACCACTGGTGCAGATCGTCACCATGGTGCACGAATATCAGGAAGTCGCGCTCTCCGTGCGCATGCTCGGCGAGATCATGAACCAGCGGCCGGAGCAGGCGGGCCGCGGGCGAGGTGTTCGGCCGAATCTACAGGGCCGCATCGAATTCGACAGGGTCACCTTCCGCTACGGCCCGGATAGCGCGCCGGCGCTCGACAATGTCTCCTTCGCCATTCCGGCGGGCTGCTTGTTCGGGGTGGTCGGCAAAAGCGGCTCGGGCAAGACGACGATCACAAGGCTGATCCAGGGGCTCTATCAGAGCCAGGAAGGCCTCGTGCGCATGGATGGCTATGACAGCCGCGAGATCGACCTCGTGCATCTGAGAACGAGCATCGGCGTCGTGCTGCAGGATAGTTTCCTGTTCCGCGGCTCGGTGCGCGAGAATATTGCCGCCGCCAAGCCCGATGCCAGCATCGAGGAGATCATGGAAGTTGCCCGTATCGCCGGCGCCGAGGAGTTCATCGAGCGCCTGCCGCGCGGCTTTGACACGATGCTGGAGGAAAACGCCTCCAATCTGTCAGGCGGCCAGAAGCAGCGGCTTGCCATTGCCCGGGCGCTGATCACCGATCCGAAGCTGTTGATCTTCGACGAGGCGACGAGCGCCCTCGACCCCGACAGCGAGGCGATCATCCGCGAGAATCTGAGCCGCATCGCCGCCGGCCGCACCGTCATCATCGTCTCGCACCGGCTTTCGACGCTCGTCGATGCCGATGCCATTCTCGTCATCGAGCGTGGCAAGGTCGCCGATATCGGCCGGCACGATCAGCTTGTATCGCGCTGCATGACCTATCGCCACCTGTGGGCCCAGCAGATGAGGCAGGTCGCATGAACGCGCACAGCAGAAAACCCAGCGAGAACCTGCCGGTCCCTTCGGGCAAGGGGCCATCAGACAAGGAGCCGGAGAAGGGCAGGGAACTCATCGCCCGCCCACCGCTGCCACCGGCAATTGCCGAGTTCCAGTCCGATGCCGTCGAACTCGAAGAACGCGCGCCGCCGCGCGTTGCCCGCATGACGCTGTATTGCGTGACAGCACTGCTTGCCGCAGCGATCACCTGGGCCTCGGTCTCCTCCATCGACGAGGTGGTGATTGCGCCCGGCAAGCTCGTCACCACACAGCCCACTATCGTCGTCCAGCCGCTCGAAACCTCGATCATCCGCACGATCGACGTCAAGGTCGGCGAGGTGGTGCATGCCGGCCAAACGCTGGCGACGCTCGACGCCACCTTCAGCCAGGCCGATGTTGGCCAACTGAGGGCGAAGTTTTCCGCTCTCGACGCCCAGGTGAAGCGCCTGGAGGCCGAGCTTACCGGCGAGGACTATTCGAAGATCGCCGGCAACACGCAGGATGAGCAGCTGCAGCTGCAGCTCTTCGCCCAGCGGCGGGCCTTCTACACGGCGCAGCTGCAGAATTTCGAACAGCAGATCGCCGGCCAATCGTCCGCACTTGCGGCAAACCGCAATCAGGAGGCCGTGCTCAACGACCGGCGCGACAACCTCTCGCAGATCGAGGCCACGCGAAAGAAGCTCTATGATAAGGAAAGCGGTTCGCTGCTCACCATGCTCGGCTCGCGCGACGCTCGCCTCGATGTGGAGGCCGATATCACCGCGGTGCGCGGCAAGGCCGAGGAGGCGGTCCACGCCTACGCGAAACTGAGCGCCGACCGCCAGGCCTTCATCGAGGATTTCCGCCGCGCCGCGATGGAGCAGCTGGTGGACCTGCGCGGCCAGCGTGACATGACCGGCGAAGAGCTGAAGAAGATGGAGCTGCGCCGTAACATGGTGGCGCTGACTGCACCCGCCGATGCCGTCGTGCTCGATCTTGCCCAGCGCTCGGTCGGTTCCGTCGTGCGCGAGGCCGAGCCGGTGGTGACGCTGGTGCCGATCAACGTGCCGCTCGAAGCAGAAGTCTCGATCAACACCCGCGACATCGGCCGCGTGGTCGTCGGCAAGGAAGCCCGCGTCAAGCTCGACGCCTATCCCTTCCAGAAATACGGCACGGCAACAGGCGAAGTGCGAACGATCAGCGAGGACACTTTCCTCACCGGCCAACCGGAACAGACCGCCACCCCGAGCCAGCCGTCCGCCCCCTTCTTCAAGGCGCGCATCCTGCTTGCCGATACCCGGTTGAATGCCACAGATGTGCCGGTGCGGCTGCTTCCCGGCATGACTGTGACCACGGAAATCAAGGTCGGCAACCGCACGGTGATCTCCTATTTCCTGTATCCGCTGCTGCGTGGCCTCGACAACGCAATACGCGAACCGTAGGGCGCCACAGCTCAGTTCGCCCCGAACGAGCTTTTAGGCAGATAGTTCTGTCGTTCCCTAAATCATTGTTATTCCACATAGGGTTCAAATCCCTTCAAAGGGTCGCTGCAGATTTTTCAAATTGAACAAAATATCAAATTGACAGTATGTGTAATTTATGAATGTATAGAGTTGAAAGCGGATCATGGCCGTTAGCTAGATTCCACTTGGCGTTGAAGAAAGAGCGATGTCGTCCTGGGAGCTTGGAGCCGCGTCGCAAAGCGATCGCCCGGCGCCAAGGGCTGGGCTGCAACAATAGTGGGGTTTTGAAGCGAAATCGTTGCTGCGTGTTTAAAGCTTGCCGAAATATTAGCAGTTTATTTTCAGTATCAGGGAGGAGCTGAACATGAATATCGCACCAAGCGTGGGACTCAAGAACCTGGAGTCCATTGTCAATGACGCCGGAGGTCCGGTAAAATTGCTTCGTGGGTCCAACATCGGGCCTTACACATTCCCGGTTATTCCACCGGAGTTCACCAATTGGCGCGATGAGGTGAGATCCTGGAAGGATAGCGTTGCGCTGCTTGAGCTTTCCTACCACATGACGGAACTGCATCTTCGCGGTCCGGACGCCGTAAAGTTTCTTTCCACGCTGGCGACCAACAAGTTCGATTCCTTCCCGGTTTTGCGCGGCAAACAACTGGTGCTGGCCGGCCACGACGGTTATATGATCGGCGATGCCATTGTCTTCCGCGAGGAAGAGGAATTTCTGCGCATCGTCGGCGCCCCTTTTGCCAGTGACTGGGTGCAGTACAACGCCGAAATCAGCGGCATGAATGTGACCGCGGTGCGGGACGACAACTTCTCGATCCGTTCGGGAACGCGCGATGTCTTCCGTATCCAGATCCAGGGCCCCAACGCGCTTCCCTTGGTGCGTGAGGTTTCGGACGGGACGTTGCCGGACATCAAGTTCTTCAATATCGGTGAATTCCAGATTGCTGGTCACGCGGTTCGTGCCCTTCGCCATGGCATGGCAGGCGAGCCTGGCTACGAAATCTACGGGCCTTGGGACATTCAGCACGAGATTCGCGCCGCCTTTGCCGAGGTCGGGCAAAAATATGGCATGCGCAAGATTGGAGCGATGGCCTATTCGACCACCGCGCAGGAATCCGGCTGGATGCCAATGCCGCTTCCGGCCATCTATCACAGCGCCGAAATGAAGCCCTACCGCGAATGGCTGAACCAGTACTTCCTGGAGTCGGTCGCCTCGCTCGGCGGCAGCTTCCTGTCCGACAAGATTGAGGACTACTACGTCGATCCGGTTGAAGTCGGTTACAAGTCGCTGATCGACTTCAATCACGATTTCATTGGTAAGGAAGCCCTGCGTGAAAGGGTCGCCAATCCGAAGCGAAAGAAAGTGACGCTCGAATGGAACAACGACGACGTCATGGCATGCATGAACTCGTCGCTGATCGATCCGGACAACGGCGGCATGTTCATGAAGCTGCCAAATCCGATGTATGCGACGTTCCAGTCGGACGCGATCATGAAAGGTGGCAAACGCGTCGGCATATCGCAATGGCTTGCCTATTCCGCCAATGCCAATCGGGTCATCTCGCTCTCGCTCGTTGATATTGAGCACGCCGAACCCGGTACGGAAGTCACAGTGCTTTGGGGTGAGCCAAATTCCCAGCGCCTTCCGGTCGGCACGCACCAGCTCCGCGAAATTCGCGCCAAGGTAGCTCCGGCTCCCTACTTCGAAAAAGTCATCAAGACCGGCCAGCAGTAACCTCAAGCCGCTTGGCGCTCAAAGCAAGCTTCATGGTGAACGGCAGCACTGCCCAGTGGCCCTCAGCGGGACCGCGGCAGTCTGCCGTACGCATCCCTTGTGCGATCCAGCTGGGGATCGTCGACAATTTCCGAAGACGTCTATAGGGGCCATCGCATGATGCATAATATCGATATGGCGGAAGACGCCCTTGCCGTGCGACCGGTGATGTCGCCACGCGCAGCATTGATTGACGGATACTCATTCGAAATCACAGGAAAAGACACTGCCGGCCTCCAAGATGTGAGCAAACTGCTTGCACCGGCCACATGCGTTTCAATTGCCTTCATTCCCAATGAAAATCATGACGCGCGCCTTGCAGCCGCGGCAACGGTGAAAGAGCTCGGCTTTCATCCGGTGCCACATATTTCCGCCAGACGTTTGGGCTCGGCTGCAGAACTGGATCGTCTCTTGGCGTTGTTTGTGAGCGTGGCGAACGTCGATCGTCTATTTATCGTGGCCGGCGATCCTGACGTGCCTGTCGGGCCATATGAGGATTCTTTGGCCATCATTCGTTCGGGACTGTTGTCCAAGCATGGAATCAGGAAGGTCGGCATAGCCGGATATCCGGAAGGGCATCCAAAGATCCGTGACGGGGTGCTTTTCGAGGTGCTGCAGGAAAAACATGCCCTCCTGACCGCCGCTGGGCTGGAATATGACATCACGACGCAGTTTTCCTTCGAGGCCGAACCGGTCATCGAATGGATCGGGCGCCTTCGCCAGGCGGGCATAACAGCACCCATACGCATTGGTGTCCCAGGGCCTGCCAGTGTGAAAACCCTGTTACGCTTCGCCACGATCTGCGGCGTCGGCGCGTCCACGAAAGTCATGGCGAAATACGGGCTCTCGATCCGGAAACTTCTGAATACCGCCGGCCCGGATGCGCTTGTGGCGGAGTTCATAAGAAGGCTCGATCCAAGCAAGCACGGATCAGTTTGTTTGCATTTCTATCCATTCGGCGGTGTTGGAAAAACGGCCGAATGGATCCGAGACTTTCTGGCAAGTCACATATCGAAGTAGGCTTTATGCAATGAAAACAATCTCCGTGCAGCAGAACTTCGTCTTGACTTTGTCATGTCAAGACAAGCCTGGAATCGTCGCCGCGGTGACCTCTGAACTTGCAGCGCTCGGCGCCAACATTTCCGATTCCAATCAATTCTGGGATCGTGTCTCCAACACCTTTTTCATGCGCATCGCGTTTTCTGTCCCGACAGCGGTCACGGAGGCCATGGTTCGTCGTGCACTGAAATCTCCGATTGAACGGTTTTCCATGAAGCTCGAGTTGATCGACGTCGGACGGAAGCCGCGGATCATCATCATGGTTTCGAAATTCGATCACGCGCTCTTACATCTGCTCTACCAAATCCGGGTTGGCTGGTTGAACGCGGAGGTTGCGGCAATCGTTTCAAATCATGAGGACTGCCGCCCGACAGCGGAGCGTGAGGGCGCACCTTTCCATTACCTGCCGGTAAACAGCGATACGAAGGCTCAACAAGAGGAAAAGCTCCTGACGCTGATGAGCGATGCGCAATCGGATCTGATCGTCCTGGCGCGCTATATGCAGGTTCTGTCGACGGAGCTTTCGAGCCGCCTGTTCGGAAGGATTATCAATATTCATCACTCTTTCCTGCCAAGCTTCAAGGGAGCCAAGCCCTATCATCAGGCCTTTGAAAGGGGTGTCAAACAGATCGGAGCCACGGCGCATTATGTCACTCCTGATCTGGACGAAGGACCGATCATCGAGCAGCAAGTCGAGCGTGTGCATCACGCGATGGGGCCGGAGGATCTTGTCGCGACCGGCCGCGATATTGAAAGCCGGGTGCTCGCCAAGGCCGTCAAATTGCATCTTGAAACCCGTGTCATGCTCAATGGCCTGAAGACTGTGGTCTTTCCGTAGAAAGGGTCATCCGCGAAATCCAGGCTTTGGCGCTTGAAACGTAAGACGTCATGATCAATCCTTCCGAAGGCGGCAACTGTTGCGGCCGTCGAAAGCAGGTTCATGGCACGATGTCGCACATCTTCGTCGCAGGCAGTTTACGTCCCGATGTCGGCAGAACTACTTGCATCAAAACAGTATTTTCTCATGCTTCGAACGGAGCTGATCGGTAAGATTTCCAAAAATCCCATGCATTGTTCTGAAAATGGTTTCGTGACATGACCGGCCTATATACGCTGCGATTGAATGAGGAATCGAGCAGGCATGGCGACGAAAATAAGCCCGGAACGGCGTGCGCAGATCGGCGTGGAGAAGCGTGCGCGTACCCGGGCGACTATCCTTTCAGCGGCGTTTCATCTGCTTGGCCGTCCAAACGGGAGGTCAACGCGTATCGAAGAAGTGTGTGGGATCGCCCTCATCTCACGGGGGACCTTTTACAACTATTTCTCTGACATTGACGAGCTGTTCGAGGTGCTCACCTATGAAATGAGCCATGAGTTCAACGTTGCAGTGCAAGAGCTCATGCGAACACTTCCTATCTGCGCGATGCGGGTTGCGCTGGCCATCCGTTATTACCTGCATCGCGCTCGCCAAGATCCTTCTTGGGGTTGGGCGATGATCAACCTTTCCAGTGTCGGGCCCATTTTCGGTTCGGATACGTTCCAATACGCAACGGCGTCCGTTCAGGAGGGCATCGAGTCGGGCGAATTCAAATTGCAAAGCGTCACGATCGGGCGAGATATGATGATTGGCACCGTTCTCGCGTCGATGACAACGCTTCTCCGGCAAGAGCAGGAGCACGATCATCCTGAAAAGGTCGTGCGCCAAATTCTGTCAGCCTTTCAGGTACCGCCTTCCATCATCGACGACTGTGTGGCGATCGAATTGCTCGATTTGCCACTCCAAGTGCCTTGAATTTTAGGGCAGCATGCAGCGAGGTTGGAGCGGGGCTTTGACGGGTGATGAGGATGTGCGGGTCATGGCCTGAGTTCGCAGCGCGTTGACGAGTTGGAGGAAGAGTTGCCGCCCCATTTGGGGATGGGCAGATATCCACGCTGCGATCAGTAAGCCGTGTTCAAATGAACAGGTGGAATGCCAAGGCGAGGTGACCGCGCGGTATGTCAATTGCGCGGTAGCGCCTGCGAACGCGAAACAACGCCGTCCCCATCGCATCCAACATGGAACCAAGAGGATCTTTTGCACCGAGAGTGTCGAGGGGTTCGGGTCACCGTCAAAGGTTCGTTCGATGATGCGGGCTTTGCCGGTTACGTCGCCCGTCGGGTTGAAGATCGCCATCTGTCCCTTCCGCAGGGAGCCGCATCACGCCTCCGCAGCGCCAGCAAGGTTCTCGACGCCCGCGTCATCAACAAGGAGGAGTGCACCTCCAGCATCATCGTCAACCTCACGGCGGTGTTCAATCTCACGCAGGGTCGTTATCCGACTGACGAGTGAATTCCAAGCCTGCTCCTTAGTACCAATCGGGACGTACGAATGCATGACGACCAAGAGCGCCGTCCTGCCGCGAAGATGTCGACAATTCCCGCGCTCGTCGTTCAACTATCGGACCCGGTAAATTTTGCCGCCCATGCTTGCCAAATCTGCCTCACCTGTGTGGGCGCCGGTTGCCGGCACCCACTGGTAGGGAGCTATTCGTATGTTTTGCCTTCAAAGTCCAAGACGCCACCGAGCGGTGCGTATTCTTGGCCATCGAACTGGTATAGCTGGAGTGCCTCCACAGGGTAGATGTCGGATCCTTCCTTGGTTGTCATTGTGATGCCCTCTTGGAGCAATGGGTTCTTCCAACCGTCCATGTTATGAACGACCTTCATCAGCTCTTCGCGGGTGGGGTCCTTGAGCTTTTCGAGGGACTGGACGAGCGTGTCGCCAATTGCATATCCGGTCTGGCCAATCGTATTGGCGAAGACGAAGTTCACCTTGGCTGCTTTTATGGCGTCGAGATAGTGATCGACGCCTTCGTCACCGGATTTCTGATTGCTGGTGATCGGCTTTAGGAAGTCGGAGGTGATGATACCCTTGGCATTTTCCAGGCCGACTGACTGGAGAACCGGATACGCCGATGACAAGTTAGTGACCAGGGTTAAAGGCTTCCAACCGCTTTCGGACTGGAAACGGATGGCCTCGCCCCCCTGGCGCGGTGCGGCGATAATAACCAATGTATCAGCGCCAGAAGCTTTCAGAGTATTTAGCTGGGTCTCGACAGTGGGGTCCTGCGATGTCACCGGCTGGCGTTCGATCACCTTGATGTTCGTTCCGTCGATTGCGCTATCGAAGGCCTTCATAAAGGTTTGGCCCGTCTCGGTGTTCAGATACAGGAAGGCCACCTTTGCGTCGGGCTTGTTGATCTGAAGATACGCAGCAAATGAGTCTGCTTCGGTTGAAAACGACGGTACGAAGCCAACCTCCCACTCGGGTGCGTTCAGGGAGACGACACCGGAATACATGAAAACGTTCGGGACTTTCTTCTGCGTGATGTAACGGCCGATCGCCAGATTGTTTGGCGTCGCCGCGGTGCCGACGAGAGCAAATACCTGATCTTTCTCGACCATCTTGCGGACATTCGCCAAGGTGCGCTGGGGATCAAGGCCATCATCTTCGATGATGAGGTCGATCTTGCGGGTCTTGCCGTCGCCCATCTTAACGCCGCCCTCGGCGTTGGCCTGCTCGACGCGCGCTCGTATGCCTTCGGCGACACCGCCGACGACCGCGACCGGTCCAGTCAGTGGTCCCGTGACACCAATTTTAATGGTGTCGTCGGTGACGCCAGGCGACGATTGCGCAGCATTGGCGTTGCTTGCCGCGAGCAGTGCCGCGACAGTCAGCGGCATTGCGCTCCCCTTCAGTATAGAAATAAATCTCATATCAGTTCCTCCCTTGTTTCAATTTGGCGTCGGCTACTCGCCATCCTCCGAAAAGTCATCGAGAGCCATTTTTCGATGAAGCCAGTGACCCCATTGCGCGCGACCATCATGATCACGATGAGCGCGAGGCCGTAGATCAGGTTGCCGAGGCTCAGGTTGATGTCAGATGCCCAGGTCGGGACGAAGACCATGAACAGACCGCCGAGAAATGCTCCGACGATACTGGTAACGCCGCCGACAATGCTGCCGATCACGATGTTGATGGACAGGATTGCCAGGAACGACTCCGGGCTGATGAAACCACTGATGATCCCGAACACTCCGCCGCCGAGTCCCGCGAGCGCCGAACTTGCGGCAAATGCCCAAAGGCGAGTACGTGTCAGGTTGATGCCGAGCGCTTGGGCAATCTGTGGATTGTCCCGCTGTGCCCTGAGCGCGCGCCCGTTGTCGCCGAAGAGCATTAGCGAGACAAGTAGGGCACCGATCCCCGCGCAAGTGAGCGATATGATGTAGAGCCACAACTCGGGATTGTCCGGCATGAACCTCGGAGGTTCGAGGGCATCGATCGGAAGCCCCGACACTCCACCCGTCAGGCTCCCCATCTTGAGCAGCAATTGCGGGAACGCGGCCGCGATACCAAATGTCACGATGGCAAGCTGCAAGCCCTGAAGCCTGAGTGCCGGAAGGCCGATGGCAAGCCCGACGACGGCCGCCACGGCTGCAGAGACAGGCAACGTTACGAGCGGCGAGATGCCGTAGGTGGCATTGAGGATCGCCGTCACGTAAGCGCCGACGCCGAACAGCGTTCCCTGCGCAAGGCAAATTTGGCCGGCGAACCCCATTAGCAGGTTCAGACCTAAAATGGCGATAGCGTAGGCGATCGCGATCGCCACCTGCTGAAGTGCGTATCCCGGCACAAAGACTGGGATAAGGATCGCGACGATCGCAAAGAGACCGAACTTGAGAGTCGCCGCGCGGAATCCGTCATTCATAGTTTTGTCACCTTGTAGGATCCGAACAGGCCGACGGGCTTGACGAGCAGGATGATGAGCGTGAGGGCGATCGGCACGGCGATGCGCATGTCGGCGCCGACGAACGAGAGGTAGCTGGCACCCAAGCTCTCGGCGACGCCGACGGCGAGGCCGCCAACGATTGCGCCAAGCGGACTGTCCCAGCCGCCGAGCGTTGCTGCAGCGAGCCCGTAAAAGAGGATTGGCGTCATCATCGTCGGGCTGAGGAAGAGCCGAGGGGCAATCAGGATTGCGGCAAGTGCCCCAATAATGGCGGCAAAGCCCCAGCCCAACATCAGCATGCGTTCGACATTAACGCCGACAAGTACGCTTCGGGCATGGTCGAAAGCCGCCGCACGCATCGATAGGCCAAGCCTGGTGAACCGGAAGATAAAGCCCATCGCCAAAGCGATAACAAAAAGGATCGTTAGCGTGCCGATGGCGGAAGCGAGCACGCGAACGCCGCCGATATCCAAACCGCCGTCAGGGAAGAGGCTTGGGAACGAGAGTTGCTCGGCGCCCCACATCCACATGCACGCCGCTTGGAAGAGGACGAGGATGCCAAGGGTGATGACGACGACCGCCTCCACGGGAGCGCTCATCATCGGCCGGATAATCAAGCGGAAAGTCACAATCCCAATAGCAAACGCCATAATGAGGCTCGCGAGGACGGCGAGCCAGAGCGGCGCACCCCATTGCATCAACTGCCAGGCCACATAGGCGGAAAAGGTCGCCATCTCGCCCTGGCCGAAGTTGACGACGTTGGTTGCCCTGAAGATGAGGACGAGCGCCAGGGCGAGCGCCGCGTAAATTGCGCCCGTGGTCAGGCCGCTGACGACGAGCTGGAAGAAGAGGCTCATCAGGCAACTCCCAGGTAAGATTTCTTGATGTCTTCGTTGGCGATCAGCTCGGTTGCCGCACCGCTTGCCACAATCTGGCCGGCCTCGATAACGAAGGCCCGGTCGGCATATTGAAGGGTGATGTCGACATTCTGCTCGACCACGAGCAGCGTCATGCCGTGATCCTTGTTGAGCGTCTTGAAAATCGCCAGGATTTCCTGAGTGATCGAAGGGGCGAGCCCGAGCGATGGCTCGTCGCACATCAGAAGCTTCGGACGAGACATGAGCGCGCGGGCGACAGCCAGCATCTGCTGTTCCCCACCGCTAAGGTTTCCCGCAAGCTGATCGCGCCGTTCGCGCAGACGCGGGAATGTCTCGTACCAGCGGTCTTTGTCCTCCCTCACTTGTGATCGGTTCGACACGATCGTTGCCCCGAGGGACAGGTTTTCATCGACCGTAAACTCGGAGAAAGTCCCGCGCCCCTGGGGTATATGAGCAATGCCGAGCGCGAGGCGCTTCTGCGCGACGATCTTGTCGAGCGCCATTCCCGAAAAGGCAATCGAGCCTTTGAAGGGGAGCAGTCCGGAAACGGCACGCAGCAGCGTCGTCTTCCCAGCCCCGTTGGAGCCGAGCAGGGCGACAAATTCGCCTTCTCCCACTGAGAACGAACAGTCGAACAGTGCCTGCGTCTTGCCGTAGAACACGGAGAGGTTCTTGAGATCCAGTGTCATGCCGCCTTCCCGAGGTAGGCGGCAATCACCGCGTCGTTGGACTTGATTTCGGAAGGGGTGCCTTCGGCCAAGTTGCGACCCAGATGCAAGACAATGATCCGGTCGCAAAGGCTCATGACCAGCCCCATGTGATGCTCGATGAGAAGAATGGAGAGGTTCCGCTTGCGTCGGATGCCATCGACGAGCGACCCAAATTCGTGGACCTCGCCGTGCGTCAGTCCGCCGGCGGGTTCGTCAAGCAGAAGAATTTTAGGCTCGGCGGCAAGCGCGCGAGCGATCTCCATACGCTTCTGCAGGGGATAGGAAAGCGATCCGGCCGCGCGCGCGGCGAGCTCGACCATGCCGACCTCTTCAAGCACCGCCATGGCCTTCTCGCGTGCAGACCGTTCCTCTGCCCTTATCCGAGACGGAGCAAAGATCGCTTGAGCGAACTTGCCGCCAAACCGGTGATGCGCCCCGAGCATGACATTCTCCAGAACGGTCATCGAGGCATAGATGCCGAGGTTCTGGAAGGTCCTCGCGATGCCCATTCCGATCATCTCGCGCGAGCCGACGCCTTCGAGTGGCTGACCGCCAAGCATGATGGATCCGCTTGTGTAATTTACGAGCCGGGTCGCCGCGTTGAGAAATGTCGATTTGCCTGCTCCGTTCGGCCCGATCAAGCCACAGATTTCTCCTGCCTTCACGGAAACCGACACATTGGTCAGGGCTTTGACGCCGCCAAACTGCACGGAGACATCCCGCGCCTCAAGCACAAGGCGCACCTCGGCGATGCTGCTGTTGCTCACTGATTTCCTCCCTTCCGAAGCGGTCTCTCCACGGCCTGTCCATTTCTCTTGTTGACAGCCAACCTCGCTTTGGATACCTATCAGTATCCGAAGACGTTTCGGTATGTCAAGCATCAATCGCGTGGCGATTGCTCCAAAGGAACGTCCTGAGAATGCATGCCGCCGGGTTGGAGAACATGGTGGCGGATTGGCGAAGACCCCGCGACGCGGGTGAGGGAGGAAATCAATGACGGGAACGCACACCGAACTGACGGGCGAAAATCTCTATAGGGATCCCTATCCCGTCTACGCGAGGCTTCGCGCGGAGGAGCCTGTGGCCTTCTTCGAAGGCACGAAAGAATATTTCATCACGCGGTTCGACGACTGCCGCACGATCGGCGGCAACGACAAGGTGTTTGGACCGTCGGGCTCAGCCGACCGTCCGGAAGCTCGCGTCATGGGCATGCCGAACGTCCTGACCATGTCTGGTGAAGATCACCAGTGCCTCCGTCAGGGTATCGACGAGAATCTCACGCAGGAACGCGTGCGCTCGTTCGTCGAAGGTCTGACGCGCTCGGTCGTGCAGCGTTATATCGACTCCATCAAGAAGAATGGCGAAGCGAACCTGACAACGGAACTCTTCGAGCCAATCTCGGTGCGGTGCATTGGCGACGTCATCGGCCTGACGGAGACGCCAAACGAAACCCTCGTCGAGTGGTTTCACGCGATGGCGCTCGGCCTGCAGAACGTCAGCAATGATCCGGCCATATGGAAGCGACTGGACGACGCGCTCGCCGACATCGACAAGCAGATGGGCGATCTTTACCAGGCGTGCCTATCAAAGCCCAACCACTCGCTGCTCAGCCATGTCATGTATGGCGGCATGGCAAAGGGCGAGGTTCGCAGCTGGGAGGAGATTTCTCCGACCATGCGCGTCATCATCCTTGGCGGTCTCCAGGAGCCGGGGCATGCGGCGGCGAATGCCTGCACGGGTCTTCTTTCGAATCCCGACCAGGCGAAGCTTATGGCCGAGCAGCCGCAGGAAAACGCGATGCGCGCCTTCGATGAGGGCTTGCGCTGGATCGCCCCGATCGGCGTAACACCGCGCATCGCCAAGGAAGATTTCGAGATCGCCGGAACGGTCATCCCAGAGGGGGCATCCGTCGCTATTGTCATGGGGTCGGCCAACCGCGATGAGACGCGTTTCGAAGATGCCGACCGTTTCGACATGTTCCGCAAGAAGAAGCAGCACCTGTCATTCGGCTTCCGTCCGCACTTCTGTTCCGGCCACTTCCTGTCGCGTGCGATGGGCGAGATTGCGCTTGCCGAGGTGTTCCGGCAGTTGCCCGATCTTCGTCTCGATACTTCGCGGGAGATCACAGGCAAGGGCTGGCGGTTCCGTGGCATCTCCGACCTTCCTGCGAAGTGGAATGGATGATGTCTTTGATCATCGACTGCCACGGCCATTTCACGACGGAACCACCAGAGCACCATGCCTTCCGAACGGCGCAAGTCGCCTATGCGGAAGGCAAGTCCTCCGAGCCGCCGATCTATCCGGGGATACCCGACAAGCAACTGCGCGACATTATCGAGGCGAACCAGCTTAAAATTCAGCGCGAGCGCGGTTCGCACGTGACGCTTCTCAGCCCGCGCGCCTCCGGCATGGGTCATCACGTGCCGGGACCGTCGGTCGCCAAGGAATGGTCGCGCCTGTCGAACGACAATGTCGGCCGGATCGTCGACATGTTCCCGGATAATTTCGCAGCCGTCTGCCAGTTTCCCCAAACAGTTGATGGCGACCTGTCTGATGTCATCGAGGAGTTGGAGCGCTGCGTCGAAAGCGGCTTTGTGGGCTGTAATCTCAACCCCGACCCGTCAGGCGGACGTTGGAGCTCGCCGCCGATCTACGATCCATGGTGGGACCCTATGTGGGAGGCCATGGTCGCCCTCAGGGTCCCCGCGATGATCCACGTTTCGAGTTCCTGCGAGCGGTGCCTTCACATGACGGGTGCGCACTACATCAACGCGGATACGGCGGTATTCATGCAGTTGATTCAGGGAGACCTGTTCGAGCGCCATCCGGAACTCAAGCTCATCATACCGCACGGAGGCGGGGCTGCGCCGTATCACTGGGGCCGTTATCGCGGCCTGTCGATCATGCTCGAAAAGCCGGGCCTCGACACGCACCTCATGAACAATGTGTTCTTCGACACCTGCGTCTATCACCAGGCGGGCATCGACACGCTCTTCCGCGTCGTCGACACCAAGAACATCCTGTTCGGCTCCGAGCTGCTCGGTGCTGTGAAAGCGATCGACCCGGAGACGGGGCATCCGTTCGACGACACCAAGAGATACATCGACCAGCTCACGCTTGATGACGAACAAAGACACGCAGTCTTCGAAGGAAACGCACGTCGGGTCTATCCGCTTCTGGATGAGCGGTTGCGCAAGCGCGGCCTTTGAAGCCTCGAAATTGTCAGGGAGAAAACATATGGCTTCCAGCCAAAGTCTAAGCCTCGCAGGCGGGGCGCAAGGGTTCAACTGGCTCCCGGTCTTCGTGGCTGAAGAGCATGGAATTTTCGCCAAGCACGGGCTGGTGATCGAATACAAGAAGATGGGCACCGTCGACAAGGCGACCACCGCGGTTGTCGAAGGCGAGGCCGATCTTGCGATAACGCCACCTGAAGGTGCCGTCTCGAACTTCGTCAAAGGCGGCGAACTCAGGGTCATCGCCTCGAATGCCAATCGCCTGCCGATGTCGCTGGTCGCTCAGCCCTCGATCAAGAGGATCGAGGACCTCAAGGGCAAAAAGGTCGGCACATCGTCGCTGACAGAGGGCACGGCGATCTACACCCAGATGCTGCTGTCCCAGGAAGGCCTGCGGTATCCCGGCGACTACGAATTCGAAGTCGCCGGCATCCACACCAAGCGCTGGGAAGCCCTGCAGACGGGGGAAATTGACTGCGCCCCGCAGCCCGCGCCATGGAATTTCCTGGCTGAACGTGATGGCTACAACCTGATCGGCGAGATCAATGATGTCATCCCCGAGATCGTCTTCGCCGCTGTCATTGGCCGCAAAAGCTGGTTGGATGGTAACCGTGATGTGGTCGGCCGTTTCCTCAAGGCATTGTTCGAGGCCTATTCGATCACGAACGACCCGAACCGCGAAGAAATCACGCTTCCGATTTTCCAGCGCATTACCACGAAAGACGACACCGAACTCGCCTCGCGCGGCCTCCACTACATGCGCGACATGGGTATGTGGCCCGGCGATTTGTCCATTCCGCAACGTGCCATGGACACCACGGTCGACTTGATGATCCGCGCCAACCTGCTTGACGGATCAGCCAGATCCAGCGCCGCAGGCGTGTTTGATCGCAGTTTCCTCCAAGGCGCGGTCGGCTGGTTGAATCACGTTTGATTCCATCTCGAGAGGTTCCCAATGAAGGTAATGACCAAGACACCGCGAACGGATCGCGAGACATGCGAAGCCTTGGGTAAGCTCGGCGTCGCTACAGTCCATGAAGCGCAAGGCCGGAAGGGATTGCTGGCCCCGCATCTGCGCCCCGTGATCGAGGGCTCGCGCATCGGTGGCACGGCGCTCACATGCGAGGTGCCACCGGGTGACAATTGGATGATCCATGTCGCGCTTGAGGTCGCGCAGCCCGGCGACATCCTGGTCGTCACACCAACTTCGCCGTGCACGGACGGATATTTCGGCGATCTTCTCGCGACATCGTGCAAGGCTCGCGGAATTCTGGGACTCGTGATCGATGCCGGCGTACGCGATGTCGCTGACCTGCGGTCCATGAACTTTCCCGTTTGGTCGAAGGCAATATCGGCCCAAGGCACGGTCAAGGAGACGCTCGCGAACGTCCAGGTCTCCGTGGTCTGCGCCGGAGCCTACATCGAACCCGGCGACGTCATCGTCGCCGACGACGATGGTGTCTGTGTCGTCAAGCGCGATGAGGCCGCGATGGTCCTCGAAAAAGCGCGCAAACGCCAGAAAATGGAAGACGAAAAGCGCGGCCTCTACGAGAGAGGCCAACTGAGCCTCGACATTAACAACATGCGTCCGCAGCTTGAGGCGAAGGGCTTGATCTATGAATAGGGCAACGCAACTGCGCATACCCCGGCGCGTCGTCACAGGGATTAGTAACGGCAGGTCAGTGTTCATCAGCGACGGCCCCGCACCCAATGCCCATGTGTACGGCTCTGTGCCGGGCCACCTTACTTCGGTCCTTTATGCAACTTCGGCGAAACCCAGCCTTCCGCAAAGTCATGCGGAGCAGGCGCCGCCGCAAATCCTGATCACCCCCGAACCGGGCCAGACGAAGCTGATGATCGTCGTCTTTCCGCCAGACTCGGTATTCGCAACCGTCGATCCAGCGGCCGCGATTGAGGAACAGGCGATGCACATCCCCGGCCTGATCCAGGCGTTCGAGCCTGATGCACCCGGGATGCACACTACAGATACCATCGACTATGACATCGTACTCGACGGTGAAGTGTGGCTTGAACTCGATGACGGCGCCGAAACGCTACTGAAGCAGGGCGACGTCGTCGTCCAATGCGGCACGCGCCATGCCTGGCGCAACAAGGGCGACAAGCCCGCGACCATGTGCTTCGTCCTCATCGGTGCTGAAAGAAAGTCGTGACAATGACGCAGGAGCATCACAATGGCTTCTTCGACTGCATCATCGTCGGCGGCGGACATGGCGGCTCGCAGTCAGCGGCGGCGCTCAGGCAGTCCGGGTTCACCGGACGCATTGCCCTGATCGGCGCTGAGGCGGAAGTTCCCTACGACCGCCCTTCGCTTTCGAAGGAATATCTCGCAGGCAAGAAATCCTTCGAAAGGATGCATCTGAGGCCGGGGGACTTCTGGACCTCCCGGCAGGTGGAACTGATGCTGGGCAGGCGTGTGACCACCGTCGATGCGGCAGCCCATGTCGTCGTCACCGACCTGGGCGAACGCTTCTCCTACGGCAGGCTCGTGTGGGCGGCTGGTGGCGAACCGAGGAAGCTTTCCTGCTCAGGCAGCGAGTTGGCCGGAATCTGCTATATACGCAACAAGGCAGATTGCGACGCGCTCGTCGAAGGCCTTCCCGGCGCCGAAAGGATCGTGATCGTCGGCGGCGGTTATGTCGGTCTCGAAGCGGCAGCCGTGTTCCGAGAGATCGGCAAGGAGGTCACTTTGGTCGAGGCGCTCGACCGCGTGCTCGCGCGCGTGGCGGGGGAAACGGTATCGAGGTTCTACGAAGCTGAGCATCGCGCACATGGCGTCGACATCCGCCTCAACTGCGGTGTCGGTTCGCTGGAAGGTTCCAACGGCCGCGTCAAGAACGTGGTGCTTGCGACCGGCGAGAAGATCCCAGCCGATATCGTCGTGGTCGGTATAGGCATTGTCCCTTCGGCCGGCCCACTGATCGAGGCGGGCGCGGAAGGCTCAAACGGTGTGGATATCGATGAGTTATGCCGGACATCCCTGCCGGACATTTACTGCATTGGAGACTGCGCCCGGCTTAGACATGGCCGCGGTATTCGCATTGAATCTGTGCAGAACGCGACGGATCAGGCGACGACTGCCGCGAAGGCGATCTGCGGCGAACTCAAGCCCTACGATGCAACGCCCTGGTTCTGGTCCAATCAATACGATTTGAGAATGCAGACCATCGGTCTCAACTACGGCTTTGACAGCGTGGTGACGCGCGGCAATCCCTCCAGTCGGAGCTTCAGCGTTATTTATCTGAAGGACGGGGCGGTTCTGGCCCTCGATTGCGTCAATGCATCCCGCGACTACGTGCAAGGACGAAAGCTTGTCGATAACTCAGCGAGGATTGACCGCGACGCCCTGGCCGACACATCGAAACAACTCAAGGAACTTGGCCCAGAAGTGCTGTGAGGCATTCGAGGCCCGAATGAAAGTGGAGGAAAAAATGTCTGTGATATCAGTGCGTACGCGGGATGGAGAGCTGCATAGTTTCGAGGGAAGGGTGGGCGCTTCGCTGATGGAGAACATCCGAGGCGCGGGCTTTGATGAGCTGCTCGCAATGTGTGGCGGGTGCCTTTCCTGTGCCACCTGCCACCTCTACGTCGAGGAGCTACCGAAGACCGCAACTCTGGCAGAGCCCTCGATCGACGAGAGTGAGTTGCTGGAAGGCTCCGACTACCGCCAAGAGAACTCGCGGCTTTCCTGTCAGATCCCCTTTGACGAGACTCTCAGTGGAATCGTCGTTCGCATCGCCCCCGAAGATTAATAATAGATCCGCTCGCATCACGGGCGGATCTCGAGGATTATTTGCCAATGCTGCCGGGCTAACGAGTGAATGCCCGGCGGACGAACCTGACGACCCAACATCCCTTTATTCGATCGGCTCAGCCTGCAATTGGCCCTGTGCCATACTTCGCCATCCAGGGTAGACCGTTCGAGCCGCCTTAACCGCATGTGGGCGTACCCGTCTCGGCGCTATCGCGCTCTGACGACTGGGGAGGCGGTCCGCCCCCTCAATCGGGCCAGATTTCGAGATCGCCAGCGGCCCTGCTCCCAAATCCTTTGTCGCGCAACCCGTATCCATATGTCGATTGCCACTTTCGCTATCGCATGGTCATGGTCGGACGAATTTGGGAGGGGCCGAGCGCACAACGGCGAGCCTGCCGTGACGGGCTTACGGCTGGCGCGCACATGTTTCTTTGAGAAAATGTCTCCAGTCGGAAGCGGAGATCATCAAGCTCTCAGGCCAGCTTCGGAAGCAGGCCGTTGACCGACTCCTTGGCGTCGCCGTAGTACATGCGGGTGTTTTCCTTGAAGAACAGGGGGTTCTCGATACCGGAATAGCCGGTGCCCTGGCCGCGTTTGGAGACGAAAACCTGCTTGGCTTTCCAGACCTCGAGGACCGGCATGCCTGCGATCGGCGAGTTCGGATCTTCCTGTGCCGCCGGATTGACGATGTCGTTCGAGCCGATGACGATGACGACATCGGTTTCATGGAAGTCGTCGTTGATCTCGTCCATCTCCAATACAATGTCGTAAGGGACCTTTGCTTCCGCCAGCAGGACGTTCATGTGGCCGGGCAGCCGACCTGCGACCGGATGGATCGCAAAGCGCACCTGCTTTCCGGCGGCGCGCAGCTTGCGAGTGAGTTCCGAAACCGCACTCTGGGCCTGCGCAACCGCCATGCCGTAACCCGGAACGATGATGACCGAGTCGGCATCGTTGAGCGCTGCGGCAACACCTTCGGCATCGATGGCAACTTGCTCACCCTCGACGACCATCGTCGGGCCCGAGACATTGCCGAAGCCGCCGAGAATGACCGACAGGAACTGGCGGTTCATCGCCTTACACATGATGTAGGAGAGGATCGCGCCCGACGAGCCGACGAGCGCTCCGGTTACGATCAACAGGTCGTTGCCGAGCAGGAAGCCCGTCGCCGCGGCCGCCCAGCCGGAATAGGAGTTGAGCATCGAAACCACGACCGGCATATCGGCGCCGCCGATGGCCATGACGAGATGAGCGCCGATGACAAAGGCGATCAGCGTCATCAGGTAGAGGGTCCATGCACCTGCGCCATTCATGTACCCGATCATCAGCGCAAACGACCCGAGCACCATCAGGATATTGAATATGTGCCGGCCGGACAGGATAAGTGCCTTGCCGCCGATATGGCCAGAAAGTTTGCCATAAGCGATGATCGAGCCGGTGAAGGTTACCGCACCGATGAACACGCCAAGGAAGATTTCCACTTCATGGATGATCTTTTCCGCATTGGTGGCGAACTCATGTGCCGTCATGTCGGAGTTGACGCCGATCAGTACCGCAGCGAGGCCCACAAAGGAGTGTAGCGCCGCCACGAGTTGCGGCATGCCGGTCATTTCGACGCGCTGTGCCAACAACGTGCCGACGACAGCACCAAAGGCAAGCATGATGATCAGGACGACGGAAAGCCCGACGCCCGGCCCAAGAATGGTCGCGAGCACGGCTATTGCCATGCCTGATATACCGTACCATACGGCGCGCTTGGCGCTTTCCTGACCGGAAAGACCGCCGAGCGAAAGGATGAAGAGAACGGATGCGGCGATGTAAGCCGCGGTCTGGATACCGATAGACATAGTTCTATACCCCGGGCTGGCGTCACGACTTTTGGAACATGTTCAACATGCGCCGCGTGACCATGAAGCCGCCAACGATGTTGATGGTGGCGATCGCCACCGAAACGGCGGCAAGGGCGGTCACCAGCCAGCCGCCTGCAGTGACCTGCAGCAACGCACCGATGATGATGATCCCGGAAATCGCATTGGTCACGGCCATCAGCGGCGTATGCAGCGAATGGCTAACACCCCAAATGACCTGGAAGCCGACGAAGCAGGAAAGCGCGAAGACGATGAAGTGGCCCATGAAGGCCGACGGTGCATAGGCGCCGATAAGCGCCATGAGAACACCGCCGACGACGAGCAGGCCGACCTGCTGCCGCGTTGCCGACTTGAAGGCGGAAGCTTCGGCTGCACGCCGTTCTTCCGGCGTCAACTCCTTGGGCTTTTCTTGTCGTTTCTGGGCTGCAATCGCCTGGATCTTCGGCGGCGGTGGCGGATAGGTGATCTCGCCCTGGAACGCCACAGTGGCTCCGCGAATAACATCGTCTTCCATGTTATGGACGAGAACGCCATCCTTCTTCGGCGTCAGGTCCGTCATCATATGGCGGATGTTCGTCGAATAGAGGGTCGAGGCTTGCGCGGCCATGCGGCTCGGGAAATCGGTATAGCCGATGACGGTGACGCCGTTCTCAGAAACGATCTTCTGATCCGGAACAGTCAGGTCGCAATTCCCGCCGCGTTCCGCCGCAAGGTCGACGACCACGGAGCCCGGCTTCATCGCGGCGACCATGTCGGCAAGCCAGAGCTTCGGCGCGTCGCGGCCCGGGATCAGCGCGGTGCTGACGACGATGTCGATGTCCGACGCGATCTCACGGAACTTTTTCAATTGCGCTTCGCGAAATTCGGGGCTCGACGGCGATGCATAGCCACCCGTCGCCGCGCCGTCCTGCTGCTGTTCCTTGAAGTCGAGGAAGACGAATTCGGCACCCATCGATTCGATCTGCTCGGCCACTTCCGGTCGAACGTCGAATGCATAGGTGATGGCGCCGAGCGAGATGCTGGTGCCGACGGCGGCCAGACCGGCGACGCCGGCGCCAATGACCAGAACTTTGGCTGGCGGGATCTTGCCGGCCGCGGTCACCTGGCCGGTGAAGAAGCGGCCGAAATTATTGCCGGCCTCGATCACGGCGCGATAGCCGGCGATGTTGGCCATGGAAGACAGCGCGTCCATCTTCTGGGCGCGCGAAATGCGCGGCACCATGTCCATGGCAACCACGTTTGCGCCGGTCGTCTTCGCCTGCTCGAGAAGCTCTTTGTTTTGCGCAGGATAGAAGAAGGAGATCAGCGTCTTGCTTGCCGAAAGCCTTGCTAGGTCGTTCGCTTCGGGCGGCCGCACCTGAGCGATGACGTCTACGCTTGCATAAAGTGCCTCAACGCTGTCGACGACCGTAACGCCAACTGCGCGATAGGCGTCGTCGGAGAAGCCGGCGAGTTTGCCGGCGCCCGTTTCGATGGCACAGTGATATCCGAGTTTCTGAAGCTGGGTGGCGCTGTCCGGCGTCATCGCGACACGTGCTTCCCCCTCGAACCGCTCTCGTGGCGAACCTATAAACATGTCACTCCCCATAATGCGATTTGTCAGTACACGACGACGCCGCGGATGCTCTTGCCGGAATGCATCAGGTCGAAGCCCTTGTTGATGTCTTCGAGCGGCATGGTGTGGGTGATCATCGGATCGATCTGGATCTTGCCCTGCATGTACCAGTCGACGATCTTCGG